>VBGM01000049.1 GCA_005880855.1 Chloroflexota bacterium | reverse complement strand
GCCGCGGGCCCCACGGAGAAGGCGGACCTGGCGGCCGCGTTCGAGCACTCGGTGGTGGAATCGCTCCTGGAGAAGCTGGACGAAGCGCTGTCCCGGGAGCCGGTCGCCGAGGTGGTGGTGGCGGGGGGAGTGGCGGCCAACACCCTGCTGCGGAGGCGGGCCGCTGAGGTGGTGGGGGGCAGGGCGCGCCTGACCATGCCGCCCCTCGAGCTCTGCACGGACAACGCCGCGATGATCGCTGTCGCGGGGGTTCTCGCCTCCCCACGAACGGGTGGGCGGCTACGACAATCAATCACCATCGACCCGTCTCTAGGCTGGGATTGATGGGCGTCAAGGGCTGGGAGGTGGTCTTCCGAGGCGAGCGGCTCAAGGCCGATCTGATCGCCGCCGTCCTGGAGGCGAACGGGATCACCGCCGAGGTCTTCGGCGACACCGCCTACTCGGCGGCGATGAACTTCACCGAGGCCAGGATCATGGTCCCGGACGCCGAGGCCAACCAGGCCAGGCAGCTGATCGAGGCCGCCGAGTCCAGCCAGGTTTAACGCCCTCTTCCTGGCGGGAGTACAATTAGCACTCGGCCCCCCTGAGTGCTAAGCGCTCGGTCGTGGGGAGTGCCAGACAGATCAATTTTCAAACGCTGAGGAGGGTTGCACATGAATCTGAGACCGCTAGGCGACCGTGTCGTGGTCAAGCCGGTGGAGAGGGAAGAGAAGACCAAGAGCGGGATCGTACTTCCGGACACCGCCAAGGAGAAGCCCCAGGAGGGCATCGTCGAGGCCGTGGGGACTGGAAGGATCCTGGACAACGGCACCAAGGTGCCGATGGAGCTCAAGGTCGGCGACAAGGTTCTCTACGCCAAGTACGCCGGCAACGAATTCAAGCTCGACGAGATCGAGTACTTGATCGTGTCCGAAAAGGACGTGCTCGCAGTCGTCGCATCCAACGGCAAGGCCAAGAAGTAAACAAGTCAAGAGGGAAAGGTATATATGGCAAAGACAGTCACATTCGACGTAGACGCAAGGCAGGCCCTTAAGAAGGGCATCGACACCGTGGCCCAGGCCGTGCGCATCACGCTTGGACCCAAGGGCCGCAACGTAGTCCTGGAGAAGAAGTTCGGCGCCCCGACCGTGACCAACGACGGCGTCACGATCGTGCGTGAGATCGAGCTCAAGGACCCCATGGAGAACACCGGCGCGCAGCTGCTTCGCGAGGGACGGCACCACCACGGCGACGCTTCTCGCACAGACCATGATCAGCGAAGGCTTCCGCAACGTCACCGCGGGCGCCAACCCGATGCAGCTCAAGATCGGCATCCAGAAGGCGGTCGACGCCGTGGTCGAAGAGATCAAGAAGCTGTCGGTGCCCGTCAAGGGCCATGAGGATGTCGCCCACGTGGCGGCGATCTCCAGCCAGGACGAGCAGATCGGCAGCCTCATCGCCGACGCCATGGACAAGGTCGGCAAGGACGGAGTCATCACCGTCGAGGACAACCAGGCCATCGCGACCGAGCTCGAGGTGGTCGAAGGCATGCAGTTCGACCGCGGCTACGTCGCGGCCTACATGGTCACCAACCCGGACCGCATGGAAGCCGTGCTCGATGAGCCGTACATCCTCATCACCGACCGCAAGATCTCAGCGATCGCCGACATCCTTCCAGTGCTCGAGAAGGTCGTTCAGGTGGGCAAGCCCCTTCTGATCGTCGCCGAGGACGTCGAGGGCGAGGCGCTCGCGACACTGATCGTCAACAAGCTGCGCGGCACGTTCACCGCGGTCGCCGTCAAGGCGCCCGGCTTCGGTGACCGCCGCAAGGCGATGCTCGAGGACATGGCCATCCTGACCGGCGGCCAGGTCATCAGCGAAGACCTCGGCCTCAAGCTCGACCAGACCAAGGTCGAGCAGCTCGGCAAGGCTCGCCGCGTGACCGTCACCAAGGACGACACCACGATCGTGGAAGGCGCCGGCAAGTCGGAAGCCATCCAGGGTCGTATCAAGTCGATCAAGGCCCAGGTCGAGGAGACCACATCGGACTTCGACAAGGAGAAGCTGCAGGAGCGGCTCGCGAAGCTCGCCGGCGGCGTCGCCGTGATCAAGGTCGGGGCGGCCACCGAGGTGGAGCAGAAGGAGAAGAAGCACCGCATCGAGGACGCGCTGAGCGCGACCAAGGCCGCGGTGGAAGAGGGCATTGTCGCGGGCGGCGGCACGGTGCTGCTGAACGCGCAGAAGAAGCTCGACGGCGGGCTCGGCCTCAAGGACGACCAGGCGACCGGCGTCAACATCGTCCGGAAGGCGCTCGAGGAGCCGCTTCGTCAGATCGGCGCGAACGCCGGTAAGGAAGGCTCCGTCATCGTCGAGGAAGTCCGCAAGGGCAAGCCGGGCTTCGGCTACGACGCCCTCAACGACAAGTTCGTCGACATGTTCGCGTCCGGCATCGTGGACCCGGCCAAGGTCACTCGCTCGGCGCTGCAGAACGCTGCGTCGATCGCGGCGATGGTGCTTACCACCGAGGCGATGGTGACCGAGGTTCCAGAGGAGAAGCGAGGCGGTGGCGGCATGCCCGGCGGTGGCATGGGCGACATGATGTAAGGTCGGACTAAGTCCGAGTCCTAAGGGAGCTCCCGCTTCGGTGGGAGCTCCTTTCTTTTCCAGCCGGTTCGTCAACGGGGATGATCCCGCCGAGACCGGCGAGGCGCCGGCCTGCGAACGTGACTGCAAATGGAAGGAGCAGCATGAATGCGGCGACGACCATCGAGAGCGAGTCGGGCAGGCGGCGCGGGTCGCGCAGGCCGAGGTAGGTGAGGTAGCCGCCGCCGGCGGCGGTGAGCGCGACGACGATCACGGCCGCGCCGACGATCCAGGTGCGGTACTCGCGAAACAGCGGGGGCGCGTGGAGGCTGGCGAGACGGAGCAGCCACCATGCGGTGAGGCCGTTTAGGATCAGGCCGCTCAGCAAGGCGCAGCCGGCGATGGCGATCCGGAATGCGTCGAGGTGCGCCATCACAAAGGCCGATGCGTTGACGGCCAGGATCCCGATGGGCGTGATGACGCCCAGTGTCAGCAGTACGAATTCCCGGAGGCGGTGGGTGCGGTGGTTAGTGGCCGCAGCCGCAGGCTTGGGCGTTTCCGGCATCTTCGCCGGTGTCGAACGAGTGCCCACAGGAGCACGAATGAACCGCGTTCGGGTTGTGGACCGTAAAGCCGGCGCCCATCAGGCTGTCGACGTAGTCGATCTCGCTGCCGCGGATGTAGGGGGCGCTGAAATCGTCGATGACGATCTGGACGCCGTCCTGGTCGATGGTGATGTCCTCGGCGCGGCGCATGTCGTCGAAGGCCATGCCGTACTGCATGCCGGAGCAACCGCCGCCGCTGACGAAGATTCGAAGCGCCAGCTGGGGGTTGCCCTCCTTGGCGAGGAGCTCCTTGAGACGTGTCTGCGCTTCCGTGGTTAGTGAGACGACACCTTGTTCGATCACGCTTGGGATGTTACCACGGGTGTCGGCTGTGTCCGGCTCCTCGACCAGGCTGCCACCACCTGCTCTGGCTCGAACGCCCCCCAGATCCCCCGGAGGGTCCACCAGCGCCCTCCGTGGCCGATGGCGAGGCGCTTCAAACCGAGCAGCCCGTTCAGCACCCGCATCTCCACCTCATCTGGCAGGGCCGCGAAAACCACCCGGCATCCTTGGCTGTCGTAGTCGCTGAACCAGTACATGAGGACGTGGGCGTGTGTTGCCGCTACGGCGAAATCCCGCTGGACGCCCGGCCAGAGCCTCACCGGCGGCCAGACCATCGTCTCGCCGGCCAGCATTGGTTCGTCGCGCCCAAGCAGCTGATCCGTCGCCAGCTTCAGCAGCTCGAGCGTCCACTCTCGATAGGCGTTGAAGAGGCGGATCAGCACGACGTAATACGCAACCAGAAATATCGGTACGAGCGGAATGCCGACGATGCTGCCGATACCCACGTACCCCACGACTTGCAGCCATTGCCGGATGGTCACGAGTCTCCGCGCCTGCGCAAGGCGGCCCGACCGCTCGAACTCGGTCTCGGGGATCTTGAGCGTGATCTCAGGCGTCGCGACCCAATTGACGCCGTCCCACCACCACTGGCCGTCGGGAGAGAAGGCACCCAAGATGGTGCCAAGTATGAGGAGGGGTTCTCAGCCCCGGCCCAGCTTGAACCCCTTTTTGGCCTGCTTGCCTTCGCCGCTGGTTGCGCCGGCAATCTGCTGCGCCAGCGTCTCGGCGCCGCGGGAGATGGCGCTCTTCGGGTCGGTGAGGACCAGGATCTCGCCGCGGACGGCAGCCTCGTCCGGCTTGGTGCCGTCGAAGTCGATCTCGACCGCCAGCTCCTGCTTCAGCGTCCGCACCACGTCTTCCCGGCTCACGACCGACTTGGGGACCTTGTTGTTGAGGGCGAGGATGACTCGGCCGGGGACGATGTTGAGCACGTTGGTGAAGATCTGGAGCAGCTCGCCCACGTCCTTCAGTGATGACAGCTCAGGCGTCACCAGCACGAGCACGCGCTGGGAGTGGTCGAGGACGCTGATGACGATGTCGGTGAATGCGACGCCGAGGTCGAAGACGATGTACCGAAAGGCGTTGACGAGGATGCCCATCGCGCGGTTGACCAGGTCGACGGTGATGAGGTCGGCCTGCTCCGCTCGCAGCACACCGGGCAGCAGCATCATGCCGCCGGGGTGGTGAAGGATGGCGCCGAGCACTGCCTCTTCGAAGTTGCCTGGGGGGACCTGGCTCGCTGCAGCCAGGCACCCGGTCGGAGTGAGGTACGAGATGAGGGCGGCATGGTTGTACGGCAGCGCGAGGTCGACCAGGAGGACTTCTCCTGGGAACCGCTTGCCGAGCGCCGCTGCAAGGTTGACGGCCATGGTCGTGCGACCCGACCCACCCTTGGGCGAGTAAACCGCCACGGTCGACGCCGCCTGCTCGGGCGCGACCATGCGCGCCCTGGCGATCAGGTTGGGCAGGGTGTCCTTGCGCTGCTCGACGAGTTTGGTCAGCTCGATGATGGCGTCGGAATCGGCGGGCAGCGTCTCGTAGAGCGTCTTGCGGTCGAGCGTGAGCAGCTTGCAGTCCTCGAGCGCCCGCACGCTGGCGGTGCGGGTCTCTTCGGAGATGAGCGCCATCTCGCCGAAGAAGTCGTCGGGGCCCATGAGGGCGATCGTGATCGTGTGCCCGGGGGACTCCTCGACGTACACCTCGCAGCGCCCGGACTCGACCACGAACATCGTGTCGCCGGGGTCGCCCTGGTGGACGATCACGGATCCCTTGGCGGCGGAAGCCGGGGCCAGGCGCCGGGCGAGGGCGTGGAGGATGTTGTCTGGCAGCGTGAAGAAGATCGCCACGCGCTCCAGGATCTGGAACCGCTTCCGAAGCTCGTCGGGTCCGCCCCCGCCGAATTGATGGGAGTCGCTCACGCCGAACGAATTATAGAAGTGGTGTTCCGGGGTCCCGCCTGAGTTTGGCGCTGTTCTGGCCGCTGGTAGACTTAGCCGCCGTCGGTCCCGTGGTGTAGCCTGGCCAAACACGCGGCCCTGTCAAGGCCGAGAACGCCGGTTCGAATCCGGTCGGGACCGCCATTAAGACCCCCGCCAGCCCCAGGTATATGTAGCTGCGGTCCCGGAGAGGTGGCCGAGTCCGGTTGAAGGCGACGGTCTCGACAACCGTTATAGCCGCAAGGCTATCTAGGGTTCAAATCCCTACCTCTCCGCCACCTACCTCTCCGCACCACTCCAGGGAGCGGCCCCCCGGCATCAGCGTGTCTGGTCGCCGGTTTCCGCACGTTTGGCGTCAGCCGTTCGCTTGCCCGCCCGGAATTCCGCCTGTTTGGCGCCACAAGGGGGGAATACGACTACCGCGCGATTTGTCTTTTCGACTTCACGCCCACCAGCTTTGAGGCCCGGCACCGTTTGCTATTGACAACTGGGGGCACCGCCCTATCGTGAGCGGGGCTCCTCGGGGGCAGCACCGGCCAGTGACGCGCCGGCATGACCGGCGGGTGGATCACCTTGCTCGGAACACCGCGGAGCTCTGGAAATGGGCGTCTTTTGCGCCTGCGGAATTCAGTTCGTCTAGCCCTCCCAATCGCTTCCGCGTTGCTGATGGCCATCCCAAACATCGCAACCGCGGCGCCCGGCACCTCGTTCAGCTCAAGCTCGCACGTGGTGCCGGCGGTTGGACTTGTGAAGGCGACCGTCCTCTCGGCAAGCTCCAATCCGGGTAAAGCCAAGGCATCGAAGTCGCTGCCCGCCAAGTTCATGCATCCGGATGCACTTCGCACTGCAAAACTCAACGCGGCCGCCGCATCCAAGCCGCCGCCGTCGCAACCGGCAACGTCAACCGCGCCTACCGCGGCTGCTCTATTCAACGGTCTGAACCAGCCGGGGCTGTCGGCCGCGGATGGAGGATCGGGTGCGACGCCTCCCGACAGTACCGGAGCCATCGGACCGACCCGGTACGTGGAGATGGTCAACCAGATGGTCGGGATCTACGACCGCACCAACCTCTCGCTTCTCAGCCGCACCGACCTCGCGAGCTTCGTGGGCGCTCCGGCCGGCGTCACCACGTCCGACCCACAGATCCAGTGGGATCCTCAGGCCAACCGATTCCTGTACGCGGAGATCGGCTTTGCGACCGGCAACAACTACATCGTCTTCGGGTGGACCAAGACCGCAGATCCGAGCGATCTGGCGAACGGCTGGTGCCACTACGGGATCTTTACCGGGCACAACATCGAGGACTACCCGAAGCTCGGCCACGACGCGCATTTCCTCATCGTCGGCAGCAACGTCTACGACGACGGTGCCGGTTTTCCATTCATCACTGCCAACATCTGGGCGATCCCCAAGCCCGCGGCCAACGACTCCACCTGCGGGTCAGCGGTTTCGGCCACGTATTTCGCCGACGCCACCCACCTGCTGAAGAACACCGACGGGACGCTTGCTTTCACGCCGGTGCCCGCAAACGCGTCCGACAACGTGACCAACGACTACATCTTCGGAGCCCACGATTCGACGCTCACGGCCCAATCGAAGGTGATGGTGTGGCACATGACGGCTCAACCCGGTCCAGTGCTGGTCGCCGACGGCGACGTCTCAGTGGGGACATTCGCGATTCCCGCGAGCGCGCCGCAGCCGGGCACCAGCTACCAGGTCGACACCCTCGACGGACGCCTCACACAGGTGGTCGCCCACTTCGATCCCAAAGTCGGCGCCGAAGCTTTCTGGACGCAGCACACGATCGCGGGTTCTGGCGGGCGGTCCATGGTCAGGTGGTACGAGTTCGCCCCGAGCTTGCCGGCGCCGATCGTCCAGACGGGTCGGGTCTCCAGCGCGACGGACTTCCTCTGGAACGCCGCCATCTCGCCTTCGATCGTCGGGAGCGATGCGGCGATCTTCTACAACCGGGGCAGTGCGTCCCAGCTCGCCGTGATCGGAGCCCAGAGCCGGACCAGCTCCACTCCCTCCGGCGCGATGGACCCTGGTGAAGTCCTGCTCGGTACGAGCAGCGCCGCGGACCAGGAGAACGCGTTCCAGGGCAACTGCACACCCAACCCTTGTCGATGGGGTGACTACTCGGGCGCGAGTCCCGACCCGTCCAACGCGGGCGTGGTCTGGGGAAGCAACCAGCTCATGGGCCCTGTGTTTTTCGGCTACGCGCAGTGGACGACTCGGAACTTCGCAATCACCACCGGCGCTTCTGCCGGACCCGACTTCAGCCTTTCGACCACTCCCACGAGCCAGACGGTCATCGTCGGGAACACAACCACCTACACCGTCAACATCAATCGAACCGGCGGATTCACAGGCACGGTCGCGCTGAGCTCGAGTGGGGCGCCAGCGGGTGCGTCGGCGACCTTCAACCCCAGCTCCGTCACCGGTTCGTCCTCGACGCTCACGGTGACCACGTCGTCCTCGACGGCCACTGGCTCATCGGTCATCACCATCACGGGAACGTCTGGATCCCTGACGAGGACGACAACGGCAACGCTGGTCGTGCAGCCCGTGCCACCGCCTGATTACTCGCTGTCCGCGAGCCCGTCCAGTCAGACGGTGACGCAGGGCTTTGGCGCGAGCTACACGGTCAGCGTCACACGCATCTCGGGATTTGCGGGCAGCGTCACTCTCGGTGCAAGTGGGCTCCCCGGCGGAGCAGGCGCGACATTCAGCCCCAACCCGACGAACTCTAGCTCCACGATGTCGGTCACCACCAGCGCGACGACGCCGGCTGCCACTTACACGCTGACCATCACCGGAGTCAGCGGCAGCCTGAGCCACGCAACCAGCGTGAGCCTGGTCGTGCAGCCGCCGCCCGACTTCTCGCTTTCGGCCAGCCCGTCCAGCCGGACGGTGACCCAGGGCATCGGCGCGAGCTACACCGTCAGCGTCACACCCAGCGGAGGATTTGCGGGCAGCGTCACGCTCAGCGCAGGGGGGCTCCTGGGCGGTGTCGGCGCCACATTCAGCCCCAACCCCACGACTGCCAGTTCAACCATGTCGGTCACCACGAGCGCCACGACGCCGGTTGGGACTTACACCATCACCATCACCGGGATCAGTGGCAGCCTTAGCCACACCACGAGCGTGACCCTGGTCGTGCAGCAGGCACCTGACTTCTCGCTCTCGGCCAGCCCGCCCAGCCAGACGGTGACTCAGGGCAACGGCGCCGGCTACAACCTCAGCGTCACGCCCATCGCCGGTTTCGCCGGCAGCGTGACGCTCAGCGCCGGTGGCGTGCCGAGCGGCGCGAGCGCCACGTTCAGCCCCAACCCGACCTCGGGTAGCTCCGCGATGTTTGTCTCTACAAGCGCCACGACGCCAACGGGGACTTACACCCTGAGCATCACAGGGACCAGCGGCACCCTCACTCATACCATCAACGTGACGCTTGTCGTCCAGCCCGCGCCCACACCCGACTACTCGCTGTCTGCCAGTCCGTCCAGTCAGTCGGTCACCCAGGGCCAGGGCGTCGCCTACACCGTCAACGTCGCGCCAACCGCGGGATTCGCGGGCTCGGTGACGCTCAGCGCCAGTGGGCTGCCGAGCGGCGCAGCCGCGACATTCAGCCCGAACCCGGCCACCGCCACCTCCACGATGTCGATCACGACGAGCGCCTCGACACCGTTCGGAACCTATGTCGTGACCATCAACGGCGTCAGCGGCAGCCTTAGCCACGCCGCCACGGTGACCCTGGTCGTGGTCGGCAGCTGCAACACGCCGACGCTGACCACTAGCGCCCCCTCGCCTTATCCGTCCGGCTCCGGGCCGGTCCAGCTCACCGCCTCCGGGCAGTGCGGTGGTGGCACCGAGTTCTGGTTCCTCTACAAGGACCCGAGCACCGGCTGGCACACCATCGGCAGCGGCTACAGCACGAGCAACACGGCGATCTGGAACGCCGACTACCGGGCCGGCGGCTACACGTTCGAGGTCGACACACGTCCGGTCGGCTCGACCGCGGCCTGGGTCGCGTACTACGACCTTCCCTTCACGCTCAGCGGATGCGGGGCGCCGGCGCTGACGCCCGACGTGCCCAGCCCGCAGTCTCCGGGCGCCACCGTGCACTGGACGGCGAGCGTGACCTGCAGTGGGGTGCCGCAGTACGAGTTCCAGGTCCGTTCCGCGTCGGGTGTGTGGAGCATCGCGCAGGCGTGGGGAGCGTCCAGCACCTTTACGTGGAGCTCGCCGGCGATAGACGGCGCTTACATGGTCGAGGTCGATGTTCGCAACGCGGGCGCGAATGAAGACCCCTGGGACAGCTACACCGACGTGGCCTACAACCTCGCCTCGTGCAAAACGCCCACGCTCACGACCAGCGCGGCATCACCCTATGCCTCTGGCTCGGGACCGATCCAGCTGACTGCGACGGGTCAGTGCGGCGGGGGGACCGAGTTCTGGTTCCTGTACAAGGACCCGGGCACCGGCTGGCACACCATCGGCAGCGGTTACAGCACGAGCAACACGGCGCTCTGGAATGCCGACTACCGGGCGGGCGGCTACACGTTCGAGGTCGACATCCGGCCCGTCGGCTCGACCGCCGCCTGGGTTGCTTACTTCGACCTTGCCTTCACGCTCAGCGGATGCGGGGCGCCGACGCTGAACCCAGACGCGCCGAGCCCGCAGTCGCCCGGAACCACGGTGCACTGGACGGCGAGCGTCAGTTGCAGCGGGGTGCCGCAGTACGAGTTCCAGGTCCGCTCGGCGTCGGGTGTGTGGAGCATCCCGCAGGCGTGGGGGGCGTCGAACACTTTCACCTGGAGCTCACCGGCAACCGACGGCTCCTACATGGTCGAGGTCGACGTCCGTAACACGGGCGCGAATGAGGATCCGTTCGACAATTACACCGACGTCGCTTATAGCCTGGCCTCTTGCAGCACGCCGACGCTGACGACCAGCGCCCCCTCGCCTTATCCGTCCGGCTCCGGGCCGATCCAGCTCACCGCCTCCGGGCAGTGCGGTGGCGGCACCGAGTTCTGGTTCCTCTACAAGGACCCGAGCACCGGCTGGCACACCATCGGCAGCGGCTACAGCACGAGCAACACGGCGATCTGGAACGCCGACTACCGGGCCGGCGGCTACACGTTCGAGGTCGACACACGGCCGGTCGGCTCGACCGCGGCCTGGGTCGCGTACTACGACCTTCCCTTCACGCTCAGCGGATGCGGGGCGCCGGCGCTGACGCCCGACGTGCCCAGCCCGCAGTCCCCGGGCGCCACCGTGCACTGGACGGCGAGCGTGACCTGCAGTGGGGTGCCGCAGTACGAATTCCAGGTCCGTTCCGCGTCGGGTGTGTGGAGCATCGCGCAGGCGTGGGGAGCGTCCAGCACCTTTACGTGGAGCTCGCCGGCGATAGACGGCGCTTACGTGGTCGAGGTCGACGTCCGCAACGTAGGCGCCAGTGAAGATCCGTTCGACGCCTACACCGACGTGGCTTACAGCCTCACCTCATGCACTACGCCCACCCTCACGACCAGTGCCCCTTCGCCTTACGCGTCCGGCGCGGGACCGATCCAGCTGACCGCGACCGGGCAGTGCGGTGGCGGCACTGAGTTCTGGTTCCTGTACAAGGACCCGGGCACAGGCTGGCACACCATCGGCAGCGGCTACAGCACCAACAACACAGCGCTCTGGAACGCCGACTACCGAGCCGGCGGCTACACGTTCGAGGTCGACATCCGGCCGGTTGGCTCGACCGCCGCATGGGTTGCTTACTACGACCTGCCCTTCACGCTCAGCGGATGCGGTGCGCCCGCGCTGACACCGGACCTGGCGAGCCCGCAGCTCGCGGGAACGACCGTGCACTGGACGGCAACCGTCACCTGCAGCGGAACGCCTGAGTACGAGTTCCAGGTCCGGTCGGCGTCCGGCGTGTGGACGATAGTGCAGCCATGGGGCGCGTCCAACACCTTCACCTGGACGCCACCGGCAACAGCCGGCGACTACGTGATCGAGGTCCTCGTTCGCAACGCGGGCGCAAACGAAGATCCCTACGACGCCTATATCGACGTGCCCTACACCCTTCGCTGACACTATTTGGCCACCACTTAGCCCGTTGCCAACCCCCTCCTCGTGGTGTAGGGTTGGCCGGCTTCGTCGAGGAAGCGACACAGGGAGAGGAAGGAATTGATAGGGTCTCGCATCTGCCGTTACGTTTTCGCGCTGCTCGCCGCGACCACGCTTCTTTTACTCATGGTGCCCGCGGTCGCGGCCCAGGCCGCGAGCCCGCCAACGCCACCGGTACAGACCAACCCAGTGGTCTCGCCCGCGGTCCACATGGACGTGTCCCCCCGCCTTAGCGAGATCATCGAGACCCAGGACAAGCAGGGTAAGCACGAGGCCCACAAGCCCAAACCCTTCCGCAGGCCGGGATCCGGTAACAGCGCCACGCCCGGCACCCCTTCGTCCACCACATCCCTGACCATACCCGCGACCACGCTTTCGTTCGACGGCGTCGGCAACGGGTTCAGCGGACCGCAGGGAACATTCACCGTCAACGCCGCGCCACCCGATACCAACCTCGCAGTCGGGCCGAACCACGTGGTGGAGATCGTCAACACCGACTTTGCGATCTTCAACAAGTCCGGGAGCGTTCTCTACGGCCCGGTGACCATCAACACCCTGTGGAGCGGTTTTGGCGGCGGCTGCCAGACCAACAACGACGGCGACCCGATCGCCAAGTACGACTCGATCGCCGACCGCTGGGTCATCAGCCAGTTCTCGGTGACGACGACGCCATACCTGCAGTGCGTCGCGGTCTCTCAAACGAGTGATCCGACCGGCGCCTACAACCGCTACTCCTTCCAGTACTCGAACTTCCCCGACTATCCGAAGATGTCGATCTGGCCCGACGCGTACTACATCACCTTCAACCTTTTTAACGGCAACACCTTCACTGGCGGCCAGGCCTGCGCTTACGACCGGGCGAGCATGCTGGCCGGCCAAGCGGCGACCCAGCAATGCTTCAGCGTCGGCACGAACTTCGGCGGACTGCTGCCGTCCGACGTCGACGGATCGCGCCTGCCCCCGGCCGGCTCTCCCAATTACATCGTTGCTGACGGCGCGTCGGGCAACCAGCTCGCGTACTGGCAGTTCCATGTGGACTTCACGACGCCGGCCAACACCACGCTCACCGGGCCCGCAAACCTCGCAACCGCTGCTTTCACTCAACCCTGCGGCGGAACTGGCGGCACGTGCGTCCCGCAGTCCGGCACCAACCAGCAGCTCGACACGCTCGGCGACCGCATCATGTATCGCCTCGCGTACCGCAACTTCGGCGACCACGAAGCGCTGGTCGTCAACCGCAGCGTCACCGCGGGCTCCTCGGTGGGCATCCGCTGGTATGAGCTGCGGACCGGAACGGGCAACAGCCTGAGCATCTTCCAGCAGGGCACGTACGCCCCTGATTCCAGCTATCGCTGGATGGGCAGCATCGCGCAGGACGTGTCCGGCGACATGGGCCTCGGGTTCAGCATCAGCAGCAGTTCCACACATCCCGGCATTCACTACACCGGGCGCCTCCCGGGCGACCCCGCGGGCACGATGTCGCAGGGCGAAGCCACGGTTCTCGACGGTGGTGGATCGCAGACCACGAACTTGAGCCGGTGGGGTGACTACAGCGCGATGGCCGTCGACCCGGTCGACGGATGCACGTTCTGGTTCGCCACGGAGTACATCCCGAGCAACGGGACCTTCAACTGGAAGACGCGCATCGCCACCTTCAAGTTCCCGAACTGCGGAGCGCCGCCACCCACCAACGACTTCTCGATCTCGGCCTCAACGCCGAGCCAGTCCGTCAACCAGGGCACCGGCGCCTCGTACACTGTGTCGACCGCGACTACCGCGGGCACGCCGCAAACGGTGGCGCTGAGCGCTTCCGGCCTGCCCTCGGGCGCCGCGGCCACGTTCAACCCGACATCGGTGACAAGCGGCGGGTCGTCGACCCTGTCGATCACGACCGCGACCAGCACGCCGGCGGGCACCAACACCATCACCCTCACCGGCACGGGTTCGACGACGCATGCCACGACGGTGACACTCATCGTGATCGGGCCGGCAGGAATCACCAACGGCGGATTCGAGACCGGGGACTACACGGGGTGGACCAGAGCCGGCACAACCTCGATCACCACCGCCTCGCACTCTGGCACGTACGCCGCGATGGTGGGAGGCAGCTCGCCGACCACAGGCGACAGCACAATCGTGCAGACGTTCACAGCTCCCAACCCATCCGGACCCCTGACCCTCTGGTACAAGATTGTCTGCCCGGACACCATCACCTACGACTGGGCGTCGGCCAGGCTGGCCGACAACACAGCGAGCACCAGCACAACGCTGCTCGCAAACACGTGCACGAACACCGGTGCGTGGGTCCAGACCAGCCCGGCCTCGATCACCGCGGGCCACTCATACACGCTGACGCTGCTCAGCCATGACGACAACTACCCGTCGGATCCGACCTACACGCTCTTCGACGACGTCGCGCTGGCGGCGCCGCCGACGCCTGACTTCACCATCTCGGCCGGTCCGGCCAGCCGCACGATCGCGCAGGGCGGCAGCACCACTTACGCGGTGACGGTCACCGCGCAGAACGGCTTTGCGGGGGACGTCAGCCTGAGCGCGTCTGGCTTCGGCGCGGCCGCCGGCGGATCTTTCAGCCCGGCGTCCGTGACGGGCAGCGGGTCCTCGACGCTCACGGTGACAACCACGAGCACGGCGACAACGGGATCGTTCCCGATCACCATCAATGGCGCCAGCGGAAGCCTCAGCCACAACGCGAACGTGACCCTGGTCGTCAGCCCGCCGCCTGACTTCAGCACCGCGGCCAGCCCGGCCGGCCAGAGCGTAAACCAGGGCAACAGCACCAGCTACACAGTGACCGTGACCGCGTTGAACGGATTCACGGGGTCGGTCGCTTTGAGCGCTGCCGGCTTCGGCTCCGGCGTATCGGGCTCGTTCAACCCCGCATCTGTCAACGGCGGCGGCACCTCGACGCTGACCGTCACCACGACCACCACCGCGACAATCGGATCGTTCCCGATCACCATCACCGGCACCAGCGGCAGCCTCAGCCACTCCACTTCCGTGACACTCGTCGTCAACCAGAGGCCGGCCAGCGTGATCGTCAACGGCGGGTTCGAAACGGGCGATCTCAGCGGCTGGACTTCATCCGGCGCCACCTCCATCAGTACGTCGTCACACAGCGGGACATACTCCGTGCAGGTCGGTAGCGCCAGCCCGTTCAACGGCAATAGCTCCGTCGCGCAGACCTTTGTCGCCCCGAGCGGCACAGGCCACACCCTCACGTTCTGGTACCGGGTCGTATGCACCGACAGCGTCCGCTACGACTGGGCGACGGCGACGCTCAAGGACAACACCGCGAACACAACCGCGACCGTGCTGGCCAGGACCTGCACCAACAACGGCACGTGGGTCCAGGTGACGGTCGGCCTGACCGGCGGCCACTCCTACACCCTCACCCTGATCGATCGCGATGACAACTACACGACACCGCCCGACCCGACCTACACGCTCTACGACGACGTAGCCGTCAACTGAAGCCCAAGGAGGCGTCTGGCAGCGCGCCGGACGCCTCCCCGGGACATTCCGAGCGCCGCCCGGACCTGCGCCTCGACGATCTCTGGACGTGAGTGGATGTCACCTGCGGTAAAACGCAACAGTCGGTACCCAGCGCTGATGAGCAGGTTCTGGCGGCGGTTGTCTTCCACCAGGCGGTCGCGATGATTGCCGCCGTCATATTCGAGAGCCAGGCGATGGTCCGGGTAATAGAGGTCCGGCCGCGCGAGAAACCGACCCCGGCGATCGAGAAGGGATACCTGCGCCTGAGGCCGAGGCAGACCGCCTAGGACCAACAACATCCGCAGTCGGGACTCCATCGGTGACTCCGCGAGGGGCTCGGCTAGGTGGGTGGCTCGCCTGAGGTTGACCACCCCGCCGCGGTGCGATCGTGCGCTGGCATACGTCTCAAGCGCGGTGGGGTCAGCGACCTGAGAATGCAGAGCCGCGTCCACGACCACCACCGCTTCAGTGAGGCTCAGGCGACTGCAAAGGTCTCGCAGCGTGCGATTGATCGAGGTGGCTCTCAAGCTACGCACCAGGGCGATGTCACTCTCTGGGAGAGCGGCACGCCTGACCACCAGACCGGACAGCGCCGATGCACCCGATCCTTTCGGAATGGTCACCTCGATCGGATCGCATGGCTCGATATCGATCCCATGCAGCCATGCGGCGGTTCGCCCCGAGAAAGCTGCGACGGCTGGCAAGCGCAGGCAAGCCGCCTTGAGCCTCAAAGTTGGCGATTCGGTGAGCCCGACCCAGACATAGGTGCTCGGTCCAGAGCGACGCCAGCTCGCGCCTTCAAGATGCCATCTATCCAGCCCGGCCCGCCGAGCGTCAGCGAGAGTGAACGGGCCGGAGGTCAGCTGCACGGGTATCACCGGCTTCCGAGGCATGGCTCGAGCATGCGGAACCCCTGAATGCGCCACAAGCTCGCTGGTTAAGCCGTCGATTCCCGTCAGTGCCAGCCCCGGCGGGTTTCAAAGCCACTTGTTGCCCGCTGGTGCTAGCACGCGCGGGTTATTCCGTTCGATGCCCGGTACCGCCAATTAGAATTGCCCGGCCGTGTTCAAGGGCTGCCGGGTTGGGGTCGTGGTCCCGGCTTACAACGAGGAGCGGCAGATCGAAAGCGTGCTGGCCACCATGCCCGAGCTCGTCGACCGCATCTTCGTGGTCGACGACTGCAGCGCCGACAAGACCTCCCAGGTCATCAAGCACTGGGCCCGGCACCGAGGCCACCGCGTCCAGCTCATCCGCCACGAAACCCGTGGCGGTGTGGGCAAGGCCATCACCACCGGCTACAAAGCGGCGCTGGAGGCGGAGATGGAGGTCGTGGCGGTCATGGCCGGCGACGGCCAGATGGACCCCAAGGAGCTGCCCCAGATCCTCGAGCCCGTCGCCGACGGCAAGGCCGACTACAGCAAAGGCAACCGGCTCACCAGCGGCGTCGCGTGGGAGAAGACGCCGAGAATCCGCTACCTGGGCAATGCGTTCCTTTCGCTGCTCACCAAGATCGCCTCCGGCTACTGGCACGTCGCCGACACGCAATCCGGCTACACCGCCATCAGCGCGGACGCGCTCCGAGCGATCAACCTCGACGACGTCTATCCCTCATATGGGTACCCCAACGACATGCTGGTGAGGCTCAACGTCCGCAACTTCCGCGTCGCCGACGTCCACATCACACCGCGCTACGGCATCGGCGAGCGCTCGTCGATGAAAGTCTGGAAGGTGATACCCACCGTCTCCTTTTTGCTGCTGCGCGGCTTCTTCTATCGCATGTTCGAGAAGTACGTCATCCGCGACTTCCATCCCCTCGTCTTCTTCTATGCGTTGGGATTTCTCCTCACGCTGATCGGATTCATCCTCGGGGTGGTGGAGACGATCGCCAAGATCACGCACGGCGACATCGCCATCGCCACCGTCGTCCTCGTCGCCCTGCTCACAATCTCGGGCCTGCAGCTTCTGCTCTTCGCCATGTGGTTCGACATGGAATACAACAAGGAGCTCCGATAGCCGGCCCCCGGCGGATCGCGATCGTCACGAGCTCCTATCCCGCCACCGGCTCCGACTACGCAGGCGCGTTCGTGCCGGGCTTTGCAACAGCGCTCAGCGATCGTGGCTGCCATGTGACTGTGCTCACCCCGGACAAGGCCGGTATTAAAGACGCGCGCGAGGAGTACCAGGTCAGGTGGTTCCAATGGGCAGGGGGCTCCAAGCCGCTGGTCGACTTCAGCCTGCGCTCACCCAACGACCTGAGGCTGATAGGCTCGCTCCTCCGCTCAGGCGAGCGCGCACTGCGAGCGCTCATAGCGGAAGAACGAATTGACGCGACACTCGCGCTATGGGCGTTGCCCGCCGGCTACCTCGCCTGGCGCGCATGCCCGCCCCGCACCTACTCGGTCTGGGCGCTGGGATCCGACATCCACACGTGGGCCCGCCGCCCCCTGGTGGGCAGCCTCGTGCGCCGCGTGCTCCGCGACGCACACCACCGCTTCGCCGACGGCATCGAGCTGGGCAAGGAGGTCGAGCGCATCAGCGGCCGCGATTGCGCCTTCATGCCGACCACACGAAAGCTCCCAACGGCCGCTCCGCTGCCGCACCCGCCGACAGGAGGCGTCAACTTCCTCTTCGTCGGTCGCCTCGAGGCAGTGAAGGGCGCTGACGTGATCGTGGACGCGATGCTCGAGCTGCTCGAATCGGGAGCTGACGCGAGCCTGGTCATGTGCGGCGGCGGCAGCATGCAGGCCATGCTCGAGGCCCGTGTAAACGCGGCCGGGAAGGGAGATCGCATCTCGTTTCTTTCCAGCCAGCCCGGCGCCGTCATCGCCGCATACATGGCAACGTGCGACTGCCTGGTCGTCCCCTCACGAAACGAGAGCATCCCCATCGTCTTCTCCGAGGCGCTCCAGGCAGGGTTGCCCATGCTGGTCACCGACGTCGGCGACATGGGCGAGCTCGCCCGCCACCACGGCCTCGCCGCGCCGATTCCGCCCGCAGACGCGGGCGCGCTCACGGCGGCGATGCAGCGATTCATCGCGGACCGCGACGCCCAGCTGGCTGCGTACAGGAGAGCTCGCACCGAGCTGCTGCAGATCTTCGACGTGGGCGCAACCGCGGATCTCTACCTGGCCGCCATCGAGTCCGCGTGACACCGCCCACCGCCGACCGCGACTACTGGGAGGACCGCGCGCGCCGCCACGGCCCGCGCGCAGCCGGATACAGCGACACCGCGATGGACGCCTACGAGGATCGGCTGCGGCAATCGGCGATCGAAAGACTTCTCGGCCCGGGTCGCGGGCGCAGCCTGCTCGACGCCGGCAGCGGCAGCGGCCGGTGGAGCGTCCGGATGGCTGACAACGGATGGCTTGTCACCGGCGCGGACATCAGCGAGTCGCTCATCGCCCTCGCGCCGCCCGCACCCAACGTGACCTACCTCCACGGCGCCATCGAAGCTCTCGACCTACCGGCCGCCACCTTCGACGCCGTCCTCAGCGTGACCGTGCTCCAGCACATCACGGACGACCGTCATTTCGACGCCGCCCTGGACAACCTGGCCAGGATGTTGCGACCAAACGGCCTCATCGCAGTGCTCGAATACGCACCGCTGCGCGTCATCGGCCACGTGCCTGCGTACATGCGGGCGCGATCGCGAGGCGAGTGGATCAGCGCGTTCACGTCGCGCGGTTTCAAGAAGCGGTCCGAGACCGGGATTCGCTTCCTCGGCCACGGCCCCTATATGCTCGCGGTCCACCTGGCCCGGCTTTTGGGACACCCTGACGCACAGCTCATCACACTGCGCGCCGTTTGCCGCGCGCTCGACCTGACCCTGGCTCGGGTCCCGGGCCTCACGCTCGTCGCCGACGTGCGCCTCATCACCTTCGAGAAAGTGCAGCGATGACGTTTGTCGTTCGCGTCCTGGGTTCTCTCGGGGCCCAACTCCTACTCGTGATATGCGCGGCCGCGACGACCGTCATCGTCGCCCGATTCACCGGCACACGCGGGGCGGGCGCCTACTCGGTGGCCGTCCAGGTCGGGACCCTGGTGGTCCTCGGCGGCGGCCTTGGGATCGACTTCGGGCTCATCTACTTCTCCGCGCGGGATCGCATGCGCCAGTCGGAGCTCGCGCCCATGTTGATGTGGTTGGGCCTGGCCTGGGGCGTGGTGCTGGCCGCCGCCGGCTACGCGATCGCGCTGTCGCTTGGAGGGTCGCTGCTCAAGGGACTCAGCCACACCGTGATCCTGGCCGCGATCGCCGCGATTCCATTCATGCTCGCGATCCGGTACCTGCGTTATTTCCTCCTCGGCCGCAATCAGCTGCTGCCATTCAACGCGGTGAACGTCGTCCTCGGCCTGGCGTGGGTCGCTCTGGTGGCGATCGCGCTCGTCCTCTTGAACGGCGGGGTGAGCGGCGCCGTCTGGGCCTACGCCGGGGCCAACGCGATTGCCTTCATTGCGGCACTCGTGCTGGTACCCGCGGCAGCAGCCCTACCTGACATTCGCCGCGCTCCGGCGATGCTGCGCACTCTGGCCGGCTTTGGCTTGCGCGCCCAGCTCAGCACCGTCCTGCAGTTCTTCAGCTATCGCCTCGACCTCTTCATCGTCAACGAGGTCGCCGGCCTCGGAGCCGCGGGCATCTACAGCGTGGCGACGCTGCTTGCGGAGGCGGTCTGGTACATCCCCAACGCGGTGGGCCTGGTGCTTGCCCCGCGGGTGGCGGCGACAGTGGAAGGCGAAGACGACGACGCGACCGCCGCGATCTGCCGAGCGACGGTGCTCCTGAGCGTCGCGGGCGCGGCCGCCATCGCGCTGCTCGCGCCGCTTCTGGTGCTCATCCTCTTCGGCTCCGAATTTCTGCCCGCGGTGGTGCCCCTGTGGGTCCTGCTGCCTGGAGTCATCGCGCTCGGCCTCGACAAGCCGATCGCGAGCTATCAGCTGGGCAGGGGGCGGCCGCAGATCTCGCTGTACGTGGCGCTCATCGCCACACCCATCACCATCGCCGCGTACGTGCTGCTCATCCCCGCATACGGAATCGTGGGCGCGGCCGCCGGTTCGACGATCTCCTACATTGCGACGACGGCCGTCGATGTCATCTTCCTGCATCGCGTGAGCCCGCTCCGGCTGCGCAACCTGGTCATTCCGCACCGCTCCGACTGGGCCATGTACGCATCCGCATGGCAGCGCCTGCGGCCGGCCATCACGGCGGGGGCGCCCTGGTGAGGGACCGCGCGGCAAACCTCGTGCTCGCGGTCATCGTGCTCGCGTCTTCGCTGGTGGCGCTGGCGTGGGTTTTTTACGTCCCGATGTTCGAGGCACCAGACGAAACGGTGCATTTCGAGTACTCCGCCGCGCTCTACAGTGCCGGTGGCCTGATCGCGCCTCGCGACGTCGCGCACATGACCATCCCGTTCGGGCGCCCAATCCCATATCCGAGCTATCTCGAAAGCCAGGCTGCCGTCGCCGTGATCGCCGAGAAGCCCGAGGTGAAAGCGCCGGCCGGCTACGGCGGCAGCGCGTATTACAGCGCGGTCGACAGCTCGGTCGTCGCCGGCGAGACAGACCAGCAGCTGCTCAACCCGCCGCTGCTCCGCTACTACCCGTTCGGCTACTACCTGCTCGACGCGGCGGTGATGGGCGTGACGTCTCTTTTCACAAAGAGCCCGGTGGCGCTGTTCTTCGCCGCGCGCACTCTCTCGGTCGCGCTGCTCGCGATCAGTCTCGTGCTGACCTACTTCCTGCTGCGCCGCCTGCGCACCGGGTCGCTGCTGGCCCTCGCGCTCACGGGCGTGATCGGCCTGTTTCCAATGACCACCATGCTCAGCTCTTCGGTCCAGTCCGACAGCCTCAGCTTCACGCTGTCCACGCTGGCGCTGCTGGCCGCCCTCGAGGTGAGACGCCGCAGCCACGACATGCGCTGGCTCACGGTGCTCGGCCTGGCCCTCGGGCTGCTCCTCGTGACCAAGGTCCACTACTTCGCCATCGTCGCCATCGCCGCCGGCGCGATGCTCGTCACCCTGCGCCTCCACGAGAAAGATGCCCGCCGGTGGCCGCTCGAAGCGGCCGTGCTGGTCATCCCGGCGATAGTGCTGGAGTCGATCCAGGTGTGGACCCAATGGGGCTCGCCGCCGCTCATCGCCGCCGCGCAGCTGGGCGACATCCCCGACTATCGCTCGGCGCTCGCGGGCGGCATTCCGGGCATCGCCGGCTACATCAGCCGTATCACCAGCTTCACCTTCCTCGACCACACCTTCGGCCGCGAGTTCACCAGCTTCTGGGGCGCGTTCGGATGGGTCGACACGCCGCTGGTTCTGGGAACGCCCGGCGTCACGGTCGCGGCCTGGTTCCTCATCGCAGGCATCTCGATCGCGTTGCTGGCATGCACCCTGGTCCGCCTTGCCCAGGTCACCTATCGACTTGCTCGCGTGGCGCGGCGCGGCCGCTTCCGATGCGCTGTCCGTATGGCTTTTTCGAATCCCGTCGCCATCTCCTTTTTCCTGCTCGCGGCCTTCCTCTTCAGCGTCGAGGGCTACCCAGGCATCCAGGGTCGCTACTACTTCCCGCTGCTGCCGGCTGTCTTCTGGGTCGCGCTCAAGTACGCGCCTCGTTCGCTACCCGGGAAGTTCGGACCGGCGCTGTTTCGCATGCAGGCCGTGGGCCTGGTTGCATACACGATCGCGGGCGCGATCTTTGCGTTCCCCACGCTCGCCGCCCGCTATTACGCGCATGGACGTGAGCTGGTTCCGGTTGCGCGCGAGACGCTCACCGCCGACTCACACGCGGGCCGCTATGTCGTCACCCGCCTCAGGCTGCCCGAGGCCACGCTCGGAGTCGGCCGCTTACCGGCCAACCGCATAGCGGTGGTCGGGTGGGCCATCGACGACATGGCAGAGGCGCCGGCCAGGACCGTGTTCATCGACGTCGACGGCGCGGCCTTTCAGCAGGCCGTCTACGGCGACGACAGCCCGCAAGCCGTGGCCACCCTCGGCAATTCGAGCTACGACCGCTGCGGATTCGATGCCATCCTGGACACCACGCATCTCTCCCTCGGCGCCCATCAGCTCACGGTGCGCGTGGTCAGCGCGGACGGTAGCCGGCTCTACGCGTCCGGGCCACCTGTTGAGTTCGTGGTCGGCGCCACCGTCGGGCCCGGCTCTGCGTGACCCTTCTTTCTCAACAGCCAGATGTACGTGGGCGCCAGCCAGTAAGCGCGTCGAAGCGCAAGCAGCGCGATTCTCTGCTGGGACGACCCCGGCGCCACGACATCGGTGGCCTGGAAGCGCACCGGGTCTTCGACCACACGCAACGTGTAGTCGTGCAGCTCGAATCGCCCCGCCAGCCTACGCAGGCCCCAGATCGTCCGCGTCCTCTCGTAATACCGGTCACCCTTCCGCATCAGCCTCACGTATCGATGCGCGACCGGCCGGGGGAGAAGGGACAGTAGAGGGAGATGGTTGTCGGCCTCCATCAGCGTCAGCCGGTTGCCGGCTATGAACAGGCAGGCTCCTCCCGTTCGAAGCACGCGATAGACCTCGTCCATCATTCGCATCGCGTCCGGCACATGCTCGTAAACGTGCGTGCACGTGACCACGTCCACCGAGCCACCGGGAAGGCCGGTGGCCATCGCGTCGCCGACGCGGTACTCGATGTTCGGCGACCTGTTGTTGGCGATCGCGTACTCGATGCCGGGCTGGTCGAAGTCGATGCCGATCACACTCTTGAACCGCTCGCCGTAGAACCGGGTCATGAGCCCGTTCGAGCAGCCGAGGTCCAGCAGGCGCAGGGAGCGGAGGTCTCCGAGCGCATCCTCGAGGATCGCAATCACCTTGGCGGCTTTCAGCTCGCGGCTCGCCGCGTCGTACATCTCGGCCCCGTGGGTCTCCGAGAAACGTTCCTGGTACTGCATTCGCGCCTAGTGTGTCAGGCCACCGAGGTGCATGCGGCAACCGGGTGAAGCCCCGGCAGCGCGCCGCCTCCACAAGCCCAGGCGCGGCCTTCGAACACCGCCAGCTCGAACCCGTGGCGTGGAATCAGCATCGCCTCGGCGGCCGCCCATGATGATGGATTCGGAAGCCTGGCGAATTGATCGCTGATCGTCGTCTCCTGGGCGTTCTCGCCGCCGAGGATCAACGCGGTGCCGTTGTCCAACGTGGCCGCACCGGCCCCGCTGGTGGCCCGTGGAAGGTCGGGAAACCGCACCCACGCGGAGCTCTCGAAGTTGAAGCAGTCGACGCGCGCGGTGGCGGGCGAGCGCCCGCCGGCGGCGCAGACGTTGGCGCCGAAGACGAATCCCGACACGTGGTTGCGCGGCGAGGGCAGCGAGACCAGGTCGGACCAGACGCCTGACGACGGGTCGTATACCTCCGTCGGTCCCACGTTCACGACTGCATTGTTGCCGCCGATGACGTAGAGCCGGGAATTCGCCGAGAGCAGCGTATGACCGCCGCGGGGGTGATGCATGCGCGGCAGCTCCGTCCAGCTCGCACCGTCGAGACGGAAGACGCGCCCGGAATCCGTACCGAAGCTGTGCCCGCCGGCGATGTAGACGTGGTCGTTGAAGGTGGCCGCGGACGTGTGGTCCAGCCCGAGCGGCAGGCGCGGGCCCGCGCGCCACGCCTTGCCGTCGAACACCCAGACGGTCCGCAGGCTGTTGCCGGCCGCGTCCAGGCCGCCGATGACGAACAGGTTCCCACCGGCGACGGCCGCCGCCGACTCCTCGAGTGCGACCGGCAGCGACGTCTCGACACGTTGGGTGGGGATTGGAGAGGGGGAGGGCACAGCGGAGAGGGAGGGCGAGGGGGAGGGCGCAGGGACAGAGGGCGTCGGCGTCGCCGACGCGTGCTGCGGCCCCGCGCATGAGAGCAAAGGGATCAGGCCCAAGATCGCGACCGCCCGGAACCGGCTCATTGCGGTGACACAGTTTCCTTGATCTCGGGGTGCCATCGGGCGCACCATGTGCGCGGGGAAGAAGGCAGAAGATGGCACGCGCCCTGGTCGACGCTCACAAGAAAGGCGTTCTGCTCGAACGTTCGGAGCAGCTTGCCCTCCTGGCCGAGCAGCTCGAAGCTGTAACCAGGAACAAGGCAGGGCGCATGGTGCTCGTGGGCGGAGAGGCCGGTGTAGGCAAGACAGCCCTGGTGCGCCACTTTGCCGACTCCCAGGCGGGCGCCCGCGTTCTCATCGGCGCGTGCGACCCGCTCTTCACGCCCCGCCCTCTGGGGCCGCTGCTCGACATCGCCCAGGCGACCCAGGGCGAGTTCCTGGACGTGGTTCTGGCCGGGCGACACCCACATGACATCACCACCGCCCTCGCGCGGGACCTGCGCCGCCGTCCGGCCACGGTCATCCTCGAGGACCTGCAGTGGACCGACGACGCTACGCTGGACGTCCTTCGGTTGCTCGGGCACCGCCTGGACGACGTTCCCGCGCTCATCGTCGTCACATACCGCGATGACGAGCTCGACCGCTCGCATCCGCTGCGCCTGCTCCTCGGAGAGCTGCGTACCGAAACCACGGTGCGCATGAAGCTCGGCCGCCTGTCGGCGGAGGCCGTGAACGAGCTCGCACGGCCATCCGGTATGGATGGGGCGGAGCTCTACAGGCAGACCGGTGGCAATCCATTCTTCGTGACGGAGGTACTCGCGGCGGGCGACGCGGACATCCCGCACAGCGTCCGCGACGCCGTGCTCGCTCGCGCCGGGCGAGTATCGCCCGAGGCGAGGTCGCTGCTGGATGCTGTGGCAACGGTCCCGCCGAGAGCTGAGATCTGGTTGCTGGAGGCGCTCGCGCCCAACGAGTTCGGCCGCCTTGACGAGTGCATTGCGTCAGGAATGCTCCTCGCCGACGGCTCCGGCGCCACGTTCCGGCACGAGCTGGCAAGGATCGCCGTAGCAGAAACGGTCAGCCCCGACCGCGCGCTGGCCCTGAACCGACGCGCCCTTGTGATCCTCTCCCAGCCGCCGCGCGGCACCGCTGACCTGGCGCGGCTCGCCCACCACGCCGAGGCGGCTCGCGACGCCGGCGCAGTGCTGCGGTTCGCCCCAGCCGCGGGCGCACGCGCGGCAGCGCTCGGAGCACACCGCGAGGCGGCGGCCCACTACGCGCGGGCACTGGCGTACTCCGAAGGCATGCCGGCGAGGAAGCTCGCGGAGCTGCTGCAACACCACTCCCACGAATGCTTCCTCATCGACAGGTTCGACCCCGCCATCGCATCAGAGAAACGCGCGCTCGACATCTATCGAGAGATGGCGGACCGCATCAAGGAAGGCGATTCGCTGCAGCGCCTTTCGCATTTGCAGAGATGCGGCGGCCGCAGCCGTGAAGCCGACGAGTCCATCCACGCGGCGATCGATATCCTCGAGACGCAACCGGAGAGTCGCGAGCTCTGCGTCGCGTACGCAGGCATGGCGATGGTCTGCATGAACGCGGATGACATCGAGGGCACTTTCAAGCACGGCCCGATGGCGATATCGCTCGCCGAGCGATTCGGCGATACCGAGAGCCTCGTCCATGTTTTGAACACGATCGGAACCATGGAGATGTTGACCGGCGAGCTGCGCGCTGGCCGCGAAAAGCTAGAGCGCAGCCTCGAGCTGGCCCTGGAGGCCGGGTACGACGAGCACGTGGGGCGGGCCTACCTCAACCTCGCCGACGTGATGGTGAGGTTGCGGATCTACGAGGGTTTCGACGCGTTGATCGAGCGCGGACTCGACTACTGCACCGGCCATGGGCTCGACCTCTGGCGCCTGTACCTGCACGACTCTCAAGCCGAAGCACAGATGCAGCGAGGCCACTTCACCGAAGCCGTGCAGACAGCGGACCTTGTCTTGCGCAACCACGAGACCTACCTGCCCAGGTTCCTGGCGCTGGTTGTGGTCGGCCGGGTCAGGGCTCGCCGCGGCGACCCCGAAGTGTGGCGGGCGCTGGATGAAGCGAGGGCGATGGCGAGCGCCGGCATCGAGCTGCAGCTGCTTGGCGTCGCCAGCGCCGCGCGGGCCGAGGCGGCCTGGCTGGAGGGCAGGCTCGAAGCGATCGGCGGCGAGACCGAGGAAGCGTTCCAGCTCGCCCTCCGCCTCCGGTCGCGGACGTGTCTTGGTGAGCTCGCGGTGTGGCGCCGGCGGGCCGGGATCCAGGACGGCGAGCTGCCTATCGAGGTGCCGGAGCAATGGGCGGCTGAGCTGGACGGCGATCACGTGCGGGCGGGCCAGATCTGGACCGAGCTTGGCTGTCCATATGACGCGGCGCTCGCCTTGAGTGGGTCACGCGACGAGACCAGCCTTCGCGACTCGCTCGCCGAGCTCCAGCGGCTGGGCGCAAGAACAGCGGCGGCGGTGGCGGCGCGACGGCTCCGTGAGCTGGGCGCCCGTGGCCTGCCGCGCGGTCCCAGGGAGACCACCCGGGAGAACGCATTTCAGCTCACCCAGCGCGAGACCGAGGTGCTGGAGCTGGTCGCGCAGGGTCTTCGCGATGCCGACATCGCCGAGCGGCTCTTCCTGTCGGAGAAGACCGTGAACCACCACGTCTCGGCCATCCTTCGCAAGCTCGGGGTGAGCACGCGAACGCAGGCGGCGGCACAACTTAGGTAGTCGCCCAACACAAACTGGGTAGCCCTGCCGATTCGGAGCCACCCGCCCTCCTCATAGCCTTGATGCATCGCTTCCGACAAAACAAGGAGGAGCAGCATTGCCGCGATACATCGTCGAACGAACCTTTGGGGACGGGCTTCACATACCTGTCGACGCCGCCGGCGCGCAGATCTGCCTGACCGTCGTCGATCGCAACGCCGACGAAGGCGTGACCTGGGTGCACTCGTATGTCAGCGACGACAAGAGCAAGACGTTCTGCGTCTACGACGCGCCGAGCCCTGAGGCGATCAGGAAGACGGCGGGAAAGAATTCACTGCCCGTCGACTCGATCACGCAGGTCAGCGTCCTCGATCCCTACTTCTACCGCTGATAGGGGGCAGTACATGCGCAAGTGGTTCTTCAAAATTTTGGTCTGGTCGACGTTGAGCGTTGGCCTGGTCGTCGGTCCTGCGACATCTGCCTCGGCAGGACAGGATGAGCTCGCCCAGGTGCGCGCCTCGACCGCCGCTTTCCACGACCTCACGGCAGCGGAGCATGCCGGATATGCGCGGTTGCTGCCGTGTTTCGACCTGCCCGGGGTGGGCGGCATGGGCCAGCACTACGTCAAGACCGCCCTGCTCACTGGGACGGCCGAGGCCTCGAGGCCGCAGGCCCTCGTCTACGAGGTCGACGGCGACCGGCTGCAGCTGGTTGCGGTCGAATACATCATCCCGCTCTCGATGTGGGATTCCGCCACACCGCCTACCCTGTTCGGGCGTTCCTTCACCCGCAACAACACTCTTGGGCTGTGGGCGCTTCACGCTTGGATCTGGCGGCCGAACCCGCTGGGGATCTTCGCGAACTACAACCCCAGCGTGAAACTCTGCCCGGGACACTAAAAGCTTGGAGGGAGGGCGGGACCGCTCGTGCGGTCCCGTCCCAGCTTTCGAAAACGGCGACGATATATGTGTCGCGATGGCCGGTTTCAACAGCGAGGTGTTCGACGCCGCGGCGCATCAGAAAGAGGTGCGCCTGACCACCTACGGCCGCAAGTCAGGCAAGCCGCATGACGTGACGATCTGGATCGGCACCGACGGCAAGCACCTCTACATTCGGTCGGGACAGGGCATGCGCCGGCACTGGCCGCAAAACCTCGTCGCCCGCGGCGAAGGCGTGCTGCACTTGGGGAATCTCGCGGTCAAGGTCAAGCCGCGGCTCCTCACCGACCCCGCCGAGGCCCGCATGGTGTCGGCTCTGTACGGGCGCAAGTACGGTCCGTTCGTGAAGGCATCCAAGGCAGACCAGCCGCTCACTGAAGGCGAGAAGGCAACCTTCGAGCTGCTCCCAGTCTGATGTATCCACCTCCGGCTTATCCGCCGCCTCCACCGCCCGGTCCCGGGCGGGCCGGCAACCAGAACGAGGGACTCATCATCATCGCCGTGCTCATCGCGATCCTCATCGTCGCTG
This sequence comes from Chloroflexota bacterium, assembly GCA_005880855.1. GTDB lineage: Bacteria > Chloroflexota > Dormibacteria > Dormibacterales > Dormibacteraceae > UBA10449. The sequence continues at coordinate 4,630 of VBGM01000049.1, read as the reverse complement.
TGGGGTCGCTCGGAGTCCTGCTCGTGCTCATTGCGCACCGTGCCCCGGCACGAAGCGCTTCCGCGACCCCGAAGCCGTCGCCCGGCCCGGTTTCAAGGACGACTCAGCTGACCGCATCCAGCGGAGACGTCGTCTTCATGGACGATTTCCACAACCCCGCCACGGGTTGGAACACGGTGAGCGGCGCAGCCGACGTCACCTATGCCTACTCGAATGGCACCTACGTCGTGGTCGCCAAGGGCAACTACAACTACTACTCGCCGGCGCCTTACTACTTGCGGCCGCAGCAGATCGGCGCTTCGATCACCGCCACCCTCGATGCCCGTGCGCCATCAGACGCGGGCTTCGGCATTGATTGCGATCGGGGCGCAGCGGAATCGCTGGTGACCTACGAGTTCACAGCGGACGCGGATGGGAGGTGGTCTGTAGAAAGGGCGATCGGCGACACCGCCTCGACCATTCCCATGACGCTGGTGGGTGGCTCTCTCGGGTCGGCGCCGGCGCCCGGAACGATCCCCGTGACGCTGATCGGGATCTGCGCGACGCAGCCCGACGGACAGACCACGCGCCTGGTCTTCTTCATCGACGGCAAGAAGGTGACCGACATCACCGACAACACCGCGACGAGCTCGGGGCGAGGCTGGGCCGCCGATCTGGTTACATCAGCCAGCGATTCCGGGCCGGTGACGGTAACCGTCAGCCGTTTCGAGTTGAGGGACCTCTCGCGCAGCGGACCGTGAGCGGGGAGGAGGGAGGCCCCGTTGCGGGGGGCCTACCCTCTGGGTCGGGGAGGATCGCTCCTCCCAATACCGCTGAGGGTTACTCGCCGAGCTTGCAGATGAAGCGGATCACGGCTTCGATGCCGCGCAGGTAGTTGTCGACCACCAGGCGCTCGTTCGGCGAGTGGGCCGCGGCGTCGGCCTGGGGGATGCCGCTGATCAGAAGTGGAGCCCCGATCGCCTCCTGGAAGTCGACCGACACCGGGATGGACCCGCCGATGCGGATGAGCGCGGTGTCCTTTCCGAACACCTCGGAATAGGCCGCGCGCAGTGCGTCCGCCACCGGGTTGTCGACCCGGCATTTCACCGGCGGGGCGCTGCTCAGGACCTTGACCTCGATCTCAACACCAGGCGTCGTCAGCGACTGGATGTGTTTTTCGATGGCCGCTTTCACCGCCACCGGATCCTGATTGGGCACGAGCCTCAAGCTGACCTTGGCGAAAGCCCGCGCAGGAATCACCGTCTTCTCGCCCTCGCCTACAAACCCACCCAGGAAGCCATTGGCGTCGAGGGTTGGCCGGCTGCCCGTTCGCTCGAGCGCCAGAAAACCTGGCTCGCCTTCGAGGATTGGCGCTCCCGATGCCTGCAGCAGCGCCTGCGCGTAGCGCTCGTCCTTTTTCTTCCAGTCGGCCAGCTCTTCGGCGCTGGGCGGTTCGACCTGGTCGTACAGCCCCGGGATCGTGATGTGACCGTTGCGATCCTTGAGCTCGCCGATGATTCGCGCCAGTGTATTGATAGGATTCGGCGCCACGCCACCGAACAGGCCCGAGTGCAGGTCGACGGCGGCGCCCCTTGCATGCAGCTCGAGGTAGAGGAGGCCGCGCAGGCCGGTCGCCAGTGTTGGGTTGCCCTCCTCATCGAACCCGCCATCCCACATGAGGACTGCGTCGGTCTTGAGCTTGGGGCCGTTGTCGCGTAGGTAGCGGGGAAGGGACTTGCCCACGATCTCTTCCTCGCCTTCGATCAAGAAACGAAGGTTGACCGGTGGTCCACCCGCCGCGAAGAGGTGCTCGACCGCCTTCAATGTCGCCATGTGGTTGCCCTTGTTGTCGGCGCAGCCGCGTGCGTATATGCGCCCGTCGCGGATCGCGGGCTCGAAGGGCGGCGTCTCCCACTCGCCGAGCGGGTCCGTGGGCTGCACGTCGTAGTGGCCGTAGATGGTGAGATGCGGCTTGCCAGGCCGGCCGTTCCACTCGCCGGCGACGACCGGCAGCCCTTCCGCGATGGGCTGCACGAGCTCGGTCGTGAAACCGATGCGGTCGAATCGTGCCTGGAGCCATCTTGCGTTCCGAAGGCAGTCCTCGCGGCGTTCGGGCAGTGTGCTGATCGAGGGGATTCGCAGCTCTTCGAACAGGTCCGCGAGGTCGGCATCCCGGGCCGCCGCCGCCCTGGTGAGGGCGCCCTCCATCAGGACCTGTGTTGTCGCCACGGCTACCGCAGGCCGCGCGAGCGCTTGACCTGCGCGGCGTGGTCGTGCCCGTGGGCCGCGTAGATCGTGAGCCAATTCTCCAGGGAGTAAGGTCCGCTCTCGCTGTGGGTGCCGGACCGCTGCCAGTCAGCCTCGGTGAGGCGGTCGAGCAGCTGGGCGGTGGACTCGCGTGCGTAACGCATCGCCTCGAGCGAGGGCGCGACCGGCCGGTCGGAGGTCAGCCGCTTCGCGAAAGTGGCCTCGTCATAGCCGTGGATGACCGGGTCGTCTTCGGCCAGCAGCCGGCGGATCCGGATCGCGGACATCATCTCGCTGTCGGCAAGGTGGTGCGCGATCTGTCTGGGGGTCCATTCGTCGCTGGCGGAGCGGTCGAGCTCTTCCTCGGTGATGCCTCGGAACGCGTCCATCACTGCGCGGTGGCCCTCCTTGTAGCGCGCTATCAGCGCTGCTCGCTCCTCGGTATCCATCGCCCTAGTCCTGGCTGAGCCAGCCCTGCAGCTCTTCGATGTGGTTGCGCAGCGCGGCCGACGCCTTGGTCAGAGCCACGCCCGCGGCGCGAAGGTCGGAGGTACGTACAACATCCCCACGAGCATCGATCGACATCAGCGCGTCGCCGGCTTCGCGCAGGGCATTCGCCACTTCGGGCATGTTCACGAGCCTCACCTTCCTCAAGGCCAACCCTCCCCTCGGCCAAAGCGTATCCGGAATCTGGCCCATGCGGAAGGCTTGTCTTGGTTCAGTGGTCCCGTTCCCTCCGGGTGAACTTGGAGAGGCGACCGAGCACGGGAGTGCGCATCGCCCCCCTTCTATCGGTAACGTCCCGGCGGCGGTCGATTACCCGTCATCATTCGGCCCCGCTGACGCCAAAAACGCGGAATCCGCACGCCAATCCGCCCGTTTGGATCCAAACGTGCGAAAAAAATTCGACGCTGGAGCCGGCGACAGGAATCGAACCCGTAACCTGCTGTTTACAAAACAGCTGCTCTGCCAATTGAGCTACGCCGGCGTCCTCCAGAGGGTATCGCAAGCCCGAAACTGACCGACTCTGAATCAGAGGACGCACCAAAAACCGCCAAGGCTGCGGCATGGCGATTTTGTCCCCAGGTAGACACCACCTGTCCGAAAAACAGCCGGTCATCTAAACGGGTAAGGCCATCAAAAGTGGGCGTGGGATCGGAAAAGGGGCACGAAGGCACGGGGCAAGCGGGGGCCAAGATCATGAGGAAGCCAGGTCGCTAAGGAGTGGCAGCTCGGATCCGACTCACCTCGGGCATAGAGCACCATCTGGGAAAGCCATACGATCGTATGGGATAACCATACGACGTGGTATGATGGGCCTATGGAAGCAGTTCTTCCCGCGCTGTGGGGCTCCGCGACATTCCCACGCATTCTGGCGGTATTGCTCGATGCGCCTGATCGCGAGTTCACTTTCGCGGAGTTACTTGAGCGCGCTGGAGCCAGCCGTGAAAGCGTTCATCGCGCGCTGCTACGTGGTGTCGAGGCAGGGATCATCAGCCGCCGCGCGGTAGGCAACCAGTTCGTCTACTCAGCGAACTCAGCAAGCGCGATATATCCCGAGCTCAGAGCACTCGTTGCGAAGACCCACGGCGCCAATGCCCTGATAACCGAGGCCTTGAAAGCTGTCGGGCCACCCGAGATCGAGGTGGCGTTCGTGTACGGTTCGACTGCCTCGGGACGCGAACACGCCGACAGTGACATTGACCTTCTCGTAATAGGTGATGTCACCAGGGTCCAGCTCGCCCGGAAGTTACGAGCGGCCCAGGAGTCTCTCCGCCGCAGGATCAACGCGCTCGCCTATCGACGCAAAGATGTCTTGCAGCGCTTCGCTGCTCACGACGCCTTTTTCGCCGAGGTATGGGCTCAACCCAAAGTGATGCTGATCGGAGACGAGAACGATCTACCCCAACCGACGACCCGCACCAGAAAGCACCGGTGAGTCCTGAAGCCGAGCAGCAGGCGTTTCGGCGCCTTCTAGCGGACGAGGCAGCCAAGGATCGCGCGCTTCTCCAGCCACTAGCCCGGCCCGCGCCGGCAGCGCTCCAAGCGATAGGCCTCGCTCGAGTTCAGTTCGGCAGAGCCAAGCGTGAGCTGCCCGGAGCAATCCAAGCCAGCGACTTCGACGAGCCGTATCTCAGCGCCTATCGATCGCTCGTCAGCGGCTGCAATGCGATGCTGGCCGCATACGGTTACCGCATTCGCGGTGGGGACGGTTCGCACTTTGAGACGCTGCGGCTAGCCGCCTTGGGTCTGGCGGCGTCGAGCCCGAAGGCGGGCACTCTGCTCGAGACCATACGAGAGCCAGTTCGCAGTGCTCGCAATGAGGCCGAATATCAGCGGCCTGGTGTTACAACCGCGGCCGACCTTCGCGAAATCCTCGACGCGGTGTCAGTCATCCTCCCCG
>VBGM01000093.1 GCA_005880855.1 Chloroflexota bacterium | reverse complement strand
CGTTCGAGATGGAGGAGATCCTGTACGAGCTGCGGGATCACTCGAGCGGGCTCAACGCGGGACGCTGGGACTACATCTTCAGCATCATCAAGAAGTTTCGTAATCGGCCCGACTTCGTCCTTCCTGACCGCGCGCAGGTGACCATGACGGTGCCCTTCATGCGGGCGTACACGTTGTTGCTCGTCAAGACTTGCCACAAGCGCGGCGCGCACGCGATGGGGGGGATGGCGGCGTTCATCCCATCGCGACGAGACGCGGAGGTGAATCGCGTCGCGATGGCGAAGGTCAAGGAGGACAAGGACCGCGAGGCCGGGGACGGCTTCGACGGCACCTGGGTCGCCCACCCAGACCTGGTCGAGATTGCGACCGAGGCGTTCGACCGAATCCTCGGCGATAGCCCGAACCAGCTCGAGCGGCAGCGACCCGATGTTCAGGTCACCGCGGGTCAGCTCATCGACGTGCGCGTGCCGGGAGCCACGATCACGGAGGGTGGGCTGAGGCTCGACGTCAGCGTCGGCATCCAGTACATCGAGTCGTGGATGCGGGGCGTGGGGGCGGCGGCGATCAACAACCTGATGGAGGACGTCGCCACAGCGGAGATCTCGCGATCGCAGGTCTGGCAGTGGTGCCGGCATGCGGCCCGGTTGGCCGAAGGTGCGAGCGTGTCCGCGGATCTGGTGCGAGAGTTAGCGGACGAGGAGATGACCAGCTTGCGTACCAAACACGGCGAAGAGCTGTGGAAGAAGGGCCGGTTCAGCGAAGCGCGGCAGGTGTTCGAGGAGGTCGCGCTGGCCGAGGAGTTTCCCGAGTTCCTGACGCTGGTCGCCCAGCGCTACATCGACTGAGTCGGGCTTAGGGGATAGCCCTCGGCGGGGCCGGTGGCTTGCCAGGGAGCCGGCGCCACTGTCTCGGCCCGACGCCGTTGTTGGGGTTGCCCGGAACGAAAGCGACCGCCGACGGCTTGACCATGCAGTTGTCCTTACGGACGACGCTGCGCTCACCGCCCTCGTGGTGCTCGATCACGACCGTCCTCTCCAGCACGGCGCGTACTCGCACCTGCTCGCCATTGACCATCGCAGTGAAGCCGCCGCTGACCTCGTGGTTGGGGGGAGGGACGATGCTGGCGAGCGAGACGAGATCGATGATCTTGTTCATTGGCGGGCTTCCTCGGGCTAAGCGGCGGCCTGTGCTGCCGCGGAAATGAAAAGTGCCGAACACGTTGTTCGGCAACACCGAAGTTTACCAGAACGCCCCGCCGGCTCCCCCGAGGTCTGGAGCCGGGCGGCCCGACCTCAGGCGGCCGGGTTGTGCTCCTGCAGCCGAAGCTGGCGGGCGGCCTCACGACCCCTTCGGGCCGCTTCCTTGCTCGCCAGGTGGCGGACGCGGAGCTGGCTGGGGTCGACCAGGAGGCGCCGGCGGTTCACCAGGACCTTCGGCTCGCCCGGGGCCGGTTCGATGACCGCGGTGCGCTCCAGCACGGCGGTCACCCACACGCGCCGGCCGTCGACCTCGGCTTCGAAGTCCGGGAGGATCTCGTCGTCCTCGTCCATCGAGACGCTGTCCAGCCGCACGAGCTCACCGCGGCTCGACTCCCGCTCTGCCTTTTTTCGGTAGGAATCCATGTTCATATGCGAGATACCCGATTAATAGAACGGCCAAACCCAGGCCAAACCACCGTAATAAGTACGCCGGGAAGATACCCCGCAGGTTGCGAACCCGCGTCCCGAGACGCCGTCCCAGCTCCAAGGAGCTCGCCGCCCAGATCGTCGTGGACACAAGGACTCACGGTATGAATACCCGATAAGGGACGTTCAGTATTCCGGATGTGGGCCGGCGCCTGCCCCCGCAGGTTGAGAGGGAACCAGTGAATCCGTGGCCGTCCACTCGAGCGTGGCGCCGAACAACTCCTCGAAGTGTGGTGCGTAAGCCGCTGCCGCGGCCTGGACGTCTACCTGGCGGCCCGTCAGCGCAGCCACAGAGGTCGGACGTTTGTCGACGTGGCCGCAAGGGACGATGCCGTCGAAGTAGGCCAGCTCGGTGGTGAGGTTCAGGGCGAAGCCATGGCTGACCACCGGTCGATTCAACTTGATGCCGATGGCCGCCAATTTCTCGCCTTTTGACCAGACGCCCGTAAGGCCACGTTCGCCGGGCTCGGAGGCGATCCCGAGCTCGGCCAGGTAGTCGATCAAGGAGCTCTCGAGCCTCTGCAGGTATTCAGGGATCGTGATGCCGAAATGCGTCAGGTCGAGGATCGGGTATCCAACCAGCTGGCCGGGGCCGTGGTACGTCGCCTCGCCACCTCGATCGGACGAGACCACGTCCACGCTTCGGTGGGCGCGCTCGTCCTCGTTCCAGAGCAGGTGGTCGGCGGTCGCAGCCTTGCCCATCGTGAACACGTGCGGGTGCTCCAGGAGCAGCAGCGTGTCGGGCGCGCGTCCGTCGCGCACGGCGCCCACCAGCTCGGCCTGAAGGTCCCAGGCCGCGCGGTAGGGGGTGCTACCCAGCCAGCAGGCTCTTACGAGCGGGGACTTGCTCATCGGCGTGATATGAGGAGCGCACCAGCGGGCCGGCTTCGACGTGGCCGAAGCCCATGCTCATCGCTTTCTTCTTCAGCTCGACGAATTCTTCAGGCGGGTAGTACCGCACGACCTCGGCGTGCTTCTTGCTGGGCCGCAGGTACTGGCCGACGGTGAGGACGTCGATGTTGTGCGCGCGCATGTTGCGAAACACCTCGAGCAGCTCGGCCTCGGTTTCCCCGAGGCCGACCATCAGCCCCGACTTGGTCGTCATGTGCGGCGCCAGTGATTTCACGTGGCGCAGCAGGGCCAGGCTGTTGGCGTAAACCGCTTTCGGCCGGATGCGTGCGTACAGCCGAGGCACGGTCTCTGTGTTGTGGTTGAAGATGTCGGGTCCCGCCTCGACGACGGTGCGGACAGACTCGAGGTCGCCCTGGAAGTCCGGGGTCAGAACTTCGATGGTGGTCCGCGGGCTGCGCCGGCGGATGGCGCGGATCGTGCGCGCGAATATGCCCGCGCCGCCATCGCGGAGGTCGTCGCGGTCGACCGACGTGATCACAGCGTGGCGGAGCCCGAGCTCCGCTACCGATTCGGCAACGCGAAGCGGCTCGCCGAGGTCGAGCTCCGAGGGCCGGCCCGATGTGACGGCGCAGAACCGGCAGGCGCGAGTGCACACGTCGCCGAGGATCATGAAGGTGGCGGTGCGGCGATTCCAGCAGTCGAAGATGTTGGGGCAGCGCGCTTCTTCGCAGACGGTATGCAGGCGGCTGCCGCGCACGATCTGCTTCAGGTCTTTGAAGTTCTCGCCTTCTGTGACGCGCACGCGAATCCACGACGGGATGGCTTGCGGCGTCAGCGGTGTCGCGTCGCTCACAGGCGGATGCTACCGGCCGTCCACTCTTCGAGGCGCTTCTTGATGAAGCCGAGGAACTGCCCGGCCATCATGCCGTCGATGATGCGATGGTCGAAGCTCAGAGCCATGTTCATCATGTTGCGCACCGCGATTCCATCGCCTATCACCACCGGGCGGCGCACGATCGACTCGGTGGTCAGGATCGCCGCCTGCGGCTGGTTGATGATCGGCTGGCTCGCGACCGAGCCCGTGGCGCCGGTGTTGTTGAGCGTGAACGTGCCGCCCTGGACGTCATCGGGCTTGAGCTGCTTGTTGCGCGCGCGCTCGATGAGGTCGTTCAGCGACCGCACCAGGTCGGTGAAGCCACGCTGGTCCGCGTCCTTGAGGACCGGAACGATGAGGCCGTCCGGAATCGAGACGGCGATGCCCAGATTGACGTAGCGCTTGAGGATGACGCCCTCGTCGGCCCACGTTGAGTTGAGCCAGGGAAACTCCTTGAGGGCGTCGCAGACTATCTGAGCCACGAAGGGGAGGTAGGTGAGCGCGACGCCATGGCGGGCCTTGAAGCCCTCCTTCTCCGACTCCCGATAGCGAACGAG
>VBGM01000048.1 GCA_005880855.1 Chloroflexota bacterium | reverse complement strand
CAGCAGTGCCAGGCCGGGATAGAGGAACAGCCAGCGGGGGCTGAACAGCAGCATGAACCGCAGGTGACGCCAGCCGTCCCGCCACGTGCGCAGGTGAGGAGGTCGCGAGCGCCCGTCCGGGTGCAGCACCACCGGCACCTCGGTGATCCGCATTCCCTTCAACGAGGCCTTGATCACCATCTCGCTGGCGAACTCCATGCCGGTCGCACGCAGCCTCATGCGCTCGTATGCGTCTTTGGTGAAGGCGCGCAGGCCGCAGTGCGTGTCACCGACCGGGGCGTGAAAGAAGATCCTGCTGATGCGGGTGAGAACCGGGTTGCCGAACCACCTGTGTGACCACGGCATCGCGCCCGGCTCGATTCCGCCCAAAAAGCGATTGCCCACGACGAGGTCGTAGCCCTCGCGCAACTCGGCGATGAGCGGACCGATGGCCGCGAAGTCATAGCTGGCGTCGGCGTCGCCCATCACCACGAACCGGCCCTGGGCGGCGTCGATGCCGCCGATGAGAGCGCTGCCATAACCCTTGCGCTGAACGTCCACTACCCTCGCGCCCAGCTCGCGCGCGATCAGCTGAGAGCCGTCGCTGCTGCCGTTGTCGGCCACGATGATCTCGGCCGCATACCCGCCCTTCTCGATCGCCTCCCGCGCCCTGGCGATGCACGTGGCCAACGTCTCGACCTCGTCCAGGCATGGCATCACGATCGAGACCTCGACCGCCGCCCGTGCGTCATCGCGCCTCCTGGTGGGACGCTGCGCAAGCTTCATTGCGCTAGAGCCTAACGCCGGGATCAGCGCTCAGATGACGGTTTGCGCTGAAAACAAGTGACGCAAAGTGGAGCTTTAGGCCGGATTTATTCGGGCCGTCCCCTGCGTGTCACCTTCCAGGCGCCACCCAGCGTCCCATGCCGGAGGGGGTTGGTCCGCGGACGGGACGAAGTCCCCACCGTGCAGAAAAACAAGTGACCCCGACGGATCGCCTCTCGAGAGCTGGTACCGGTCTTGCGACCTGTTCCTGCCCTCTCGAACGTTTCCCTCGGGGCCGTCGCAAACAGTAAGGCTGCCTCAAGATCAGCGCAAGTCCGAAAGTCAGTTCGCCGCCAGGCCACCATGAGTAGCCTGGCCTCCCACGATGTGGGGAGGTCGTCGCTGCCCGCAGAGCACCGACGGGTGGGGCGATCCGGACTACACGTAGTCGACCATCCGACCGCCGTCGACCACGATGTCCTGCCCGGTGACAAGGTCATTCTCGACGAGCGCCATCACCGCCTGGGCCACGTGATCCGGCGTGGCCACAGCCTTCAGTGGCGTGCGTTCCGCGGTCGACGACTCCAGCGCAGCGGCTGCGGCCTCACCGAAACGCTTCCGAAACCATGGGCTCGACACCAGTCCCGGTGACACCGAGTTGACGCGCACATCAGGGGCCAGAGCGAGCGCCAGCCCGCGCGTCAGCTGAAGGACCCCGGCCTTCGACACGCCATAGGCGATCGACGAGCCCGCGGCGCGATACCCGGCGACCGAAGCCACACTCACGATCACGCCTTTCGTCTTGCGCAGGTGCGGCGCCGCGGCGCGGCAGCAGAAGAAGGTGCCTTTCAGGTTGACGCTCAGGATCTCGTTCCAGACTTCATCGGTCAGGCCGTCGAGATTTGCGTGCGGGATGAAGTGGGTCGTGCCGGCGTTGTTGATCAGGACGTCGAGGCGGCCAAACCGACTGACTGTGTCGTCGATCATCGAGATCACCTGGGACTCCGAGGCGACGTCGGCACGATGCGCGATTGCTTTCGAGCCGAGCGACTCGAGATCGCGAGCGGTCGCGTTGCCCTCGTCCTCGGAGCGTGAGTAGTTCACGACCACCGCCGCCGCGCCGGCGCGGGCGAGCCGAAGGCACACGGCGCGGCCGATGCCGGTGCCGCCGCCGGTGACGATCGCCACGCGGTCCTTCAGTTCCATGCGCGACACTAGTGTCGCTAAAATGCCACTCAACCTCACCGACGCCAACAAAGTCGTCACTCGCGCGCAAGCCAAAGCGGCGGACCTCGGCATCCGCGTCACCGTCGCCGTCGTCGACGAAGGCGGTCTGCTCATCGCCCTCGCCCGCATGGACGGCGCGCCGCCGCTCGGACCGCAGATCGCGGAGGCGAAAGCCGTCGGGGCGGCGATGCTCCACCGCGACGGCGCCAGCCTCGCGGAGCTTGCAAAAGACCGCCCCGGGTTCTTCAGCGTCGCCGACCGGCTCGTGCGCGTCCCCATGGTGCCGGGTCTGGGTTCGGTTCTGATCAAGCGCGACGGCAAGGTGCTCGGCGCCGTGGGCGTCAGCGGCGGCCGGCCGGAGCAGGACCTCGAGTGCGCGCAAGCCGGCCTCGAGTCACTCGAGCTTCAGGACGCGTAGGGGCTCGTAGACGGCGCCGGCCCGGCCGAGCCGGCTCTGGTAAAGCACGAGCTCGTCGACGCGCCAGGGTCCGGGCCGCGGCGGTCGGGGCAGCATGGGGAGCGGCGCCCCTTCTCGAGCTCGCGAGCGGGCGAGCGTCAGGTGGGCCTGGAACGGCCGTTTCTCGGTCGCGAAGCCGGCGGCTGCGCATTCGACGTCAACCTGGCGGGCGAGGGCGGTGACGGCCTGCGAGCCCAATGCGAGTCCTTGCCAGACCACCCTCACGAGGCGCCCACGCTTGAATGTGCCCAGCTCTCCGAGCTCGACGTCGAAAGCCGGAAGCGAGGCCACGCTGAGGCGATCGGCGATGCCTTCGACGACGGAGACATCGGCCTGGCCGATGAAACGGATGGTCAGGTGAAGGTTCGACCCCGGAGTCCAGCGAAAGCCGGGTGCAGACTCCGCGCACCCGTTGAGAAACTCAGCCAGGGCCGCGCGCTGCGCGTCGGGCAGCGGCAGCCCGAAGAACGCCCTGACACGGGTGCCTACTTCTTGTGTGTGGGCGCTTTCTTCCAATGCACCGGCACCCAGGTACTGGGCGCGGTTGGACGCCAGCCGAATCGAGTGCTGACCGAGTCGATGCCTTCAGCGAGGTTGTTGACCTGGATCATGTTGATCTCGTCAGGCGTGACGACGGGATCCTTGAACAGTGTCTCCATCACCGCGGCTCCCGGAATCAGCAAACCCGCGGGCAGCTTCAGCTTCGGCTTGCGAATCCCGTAACCCTGGATGAACCAGTCGAAGAGCTTCTCGTACGTCAGAACCTCCGGGCCGCCCAGCTCGACGATCTTCCCCAACAGCTCGGGCTTGCTGATCGCCTCGACGACGCACCGTGCCGCATCCTCGCGAAGAATCGGTTGCAGCTGCGTCTGGCCGTCGCCGGGGATGATGAGAAACGGGCCGAAGTTGGCGGCGCGCTGAAAGTCGTTGAGAATCCCCCCATCCTCGGCGATCACGAAAGAGAAGCGGAGGATCGTGCCTGCCACGCCGGTCTTGGCCAGCTCCTGCTCGCCCATCCAGCGCGACGTGAAGTACTTGAATTGGGGGTCTAGGCGGGCGCCGATCGCGCTCACCAGGACCACCGATCGCGACCCCGCTGCCTTCGCCGCTTCGGCCATGATGCGCGGGCCGTCGACGTTGACCTCGAGGAACGACTGTGGCCGGTTCCGCCTGACCGCGACCAGGCTGATGATGTGCTCGGTACCCTGGGCCGCCTGAGTGACGGCTGCGGGATTGAGGGCGTCGCCGACCATCAGCTGAGCGCCCCTGGCCTTGAATGCCGCCGCCTTCATGGGGTCGCGTACGAGCACCCGGACCTGATGCCCGGCGTCGATCAGCTTGTGGGCGACAGCTCGTCCGAAGAAGCCGGTCGAACCGAGCAGCAGAACCCTGGCCATCGGGTGCACATGCTAACGGAGGGCATACTGGACTCAAGTGAGCGGGCAGGAAGCCGGCGGGATCGCATTGGGGCTGTTCGCGGTGATCCTCGGCGGCGGCGGGATCGTCGGCGCGCTTCGCAGGCGGAGTCGGCGGGCCGAGATCGCTCCCACGTATGGAGCCACCGGTGGAATCGTCTACACGGTGGTCCAGATCGGGTGCTCGGCGCTGCTCGTTCTGGGAGGCCTGGGCCTCGTGGTGGTTGCGCTGCTGCTGAAGCGCTAGGGTTCCTGCGCCCAAGGAGGCGACGAGCGAACGCAGGAGGCGACGCCGACTAGGCCGCGAAGATGCAAGGACCCCGGGTGCATGACCCTAGATGACGTTTCTTTCCTTGACCAGCGAGCCCCGCGCGAAACGTTCGAATGCGAATGACGAGATGTCGACCTCTGAGGTGTGATCCAGCAACAGCTGGGCGAGGAACAGCGCCGCCGCCGGCGCCTGCATGAAGCCGTGGCCGCTGAAGCCTGCCGCGCACCAGAAACCTTCCAGCTCAGGAATCGGCCCAAGAATGGCCTGGTGGTCGGGCGTCACCTCATACAGGCCGGCCCAGGCCGTCTTCATTCCTGCGGCCGACAAAGCCGGGGCCCTGCGCGCGGCCTGCGCGAACATCTTCTCGAGGAAATCCCAGTTGACGTCGGTGACGAAGCCCGGTGGCTCCTCGCGGTCGCTCATGCCGATGAGGACGCCATCGCCCTCGGGATGGAAATACAGCGAGGTCTGGAAATCGACGGTCATCGGGTTGTTGCGAGGCACCGCGGGAAAGGTGCCGGTGACGGCGATGTGACGCCGGTACGGCAGAACTGGAATCTCGAGGCCGGCCATGCGGCCGATGGATGCCGACCAGGCGCCGGCGCAGCTGAACACGAGCCGCGTCGCGATGTCGCCGGCCGTCGTGCGGACTCCCTGCACGCGACCTGACCCGACGTCGATCCCGGTGACCGCCACGCCTTCCTTGAGCCGAGCTCCGTGCCGTCGCGCGGCCGCAGCATAACCCGAGGTCACGTCCGCCGGGCTGGCGATGCCGTCGCTTGGACAGAAGGTGCAGCCCAGCACGTCCTCGACGTTGAGTATCGGCACCATGCGCGCTGCATCGGCTGCGTCGACCCAGCGCGCCTCGGTCAGGCCAATTCGGTGCCACATCTCCATGTTGTGGCCGAAGTCCTCGACATGCTGCGGCTGCGTGAGGACGAACAGGTAGCCGATCTGCCGGAAGTCGGCAGGGTGCCCGACCTCCTCTTCGAAGTGCTCGAGCATCGCCACCGATCTCTGCTGCAGCCGGACGTTTCCCTCGGACGAGAACTGCTGTCGCACACCACCCGCGCATTTGCCCGTCGATTGCGACCCGAGCGTCTCTCGTTCGAGCACCAGAACATCCACATTCCGTTTGCTGAGCTGGTACGCGAGCGCGCAGCCCATGATGCCGCCGCCGACGATGACTACGTCAGCGCTTTCCATGCCAGAACAGTCCCCAGAACTCGAAGATCACCTTGAGTGCGGCGAGCGTCGTGATGTCCCCGTGGTCGAAGGGTGGCGACACCTCGACCATGTCGATGCCGACCAGCTTCGAGCCCGCCGTGGCGATACGCAGGAAATCCAGCGCTTGCCGAGTGGACAAGCCGCCGCCGGACGGGATCTCGGTCCCAGGCGCGAAGGCCGGGTCCAACGCGTCTATGTCGAAAGACACGTGCAGGTTCTTGCCCTCCAGCGCATCCGCGACCATCCGGGCCGAGCCGCTGTCTCCGCCCAGCTCCGACGCCGACACGAGCAGCATGCCCCGCGCGCGGATGAACTCCAGCTCTTCAGGGTCGTAGTCGCGCCCGCCGGCGATCACCACGCGAGCCGGCCCGATGCTCGAGACTTCGAGCGCCCTGCGCATCGCGCAGCCGCACGTCCACTTGCCGCCCCGCGAGAAATCGCAGAGGTCTGGGTGCGCGTCAACCCAGAGCACGGCGAGGTCAGGGTGGCGCCGAGCCTGGGCGGCCAGCGTGGCGATGGCGGTGCAGTGGTCGCCGCCCAGCACAGTCAAGAGCGCCGATTGTGGAACCGCCGCAAGGCTGTCAGAAACTTTCGACCAGCCCGACTCGATCTCCGCCCCTGCGTCCAGGTCGCCGAGGTCGTGCACCTTGAGCCCGTCGAGCGGCCTCCCGTCCTCGGTCACCGGGGGCATGACCGCCGACAGCTCGCGAATGCGCACCGGCGCGAGCGCCGCCCCCTTTCGATAAACGGCTGATCCGTCGTAGGGGACGCCGGCGAGGACGATGTCGGCGCCGTTCAGCGGGTTGCCGGCGAGGCCGCCCCAGGGCCGGAGTCCCTTGAGATTCATTTCCGTCATTTCTTCCGCATCTCCGGCACTTTCAGGATGAGGAGGCCGCCAACCAGAAGCCAGATGAAGAACACCGTGAAGATCACCGGGTACCCGCCCGGCAGGCCGAGCACGTGGGGGCCGTTGTTGAATTCGAGCAGAAACCCACCGACGAAGCGCGCGATAACGCCCGAACCCGCAGTGGCGATGTTGCTGAAGCCCATGAAAAGGCCGGCTTCATCGGACGGGATGATGTCCTGGATGAAGGCCCAGTCGACCGAGAAGAAGAGTCCGTAGCCGATTCCGATCAAGACGCCAACCAGGGTCGCTTGCGCCGCCAGCCGCGGCACGTGGAGGGCGTGGGCAAGCGGGTGAAGGACCGAGCCGGGCAGGAGCTCGTAGTGGCTGAAGACGAGCAGCAGCACGCCGACGGCGCCAAGCAGGCCGCCGACCAGGATCAGGGGGCGCCTGCCGAAGCGATCCGAGCTCCTCGCCGCAGGCAGGGCCACGATGAGCGCAGACACGATGACAAGGCCCTGCAGCGTGTACGCGGCCCGAACTGCCCTGTCAACGTTGCCGTGAAAGAAGACGTCGCTGAAGTAATAGAGGATGAAGCTCTGCAGGCCGACCAGGCCCATCAGGATCAGCAGGCGCGACGCCATCAGCCATAGAAAGTTTGGGTAGCGCAGCGGGCGCGAGAACGTGGTGGCCACCACCTGCCAGGCGTTCTTGAACGGGCTCCTGGTGCTTTCTGCGCGGTCCGGGATGAGTAGGACGGTCGGCAGCATGGTCACTATCAACAGGAGGCAGATGCTGAGGATGGCGGTGGTACGGCCATAGTGGGAAAGGATGTAGCCCGCGCCCACAGTGCCGGCGAGAAGGCCGATGACATTGGAGAGGCCGTAGTAGCCCGAGGCTGTGCCGCGCTGGTCTTCCGGCACGACGTCCGGCAGCAGCCCCTGATATGGGCCCTGGGCTGTGTTCGAGGCTGTCTGCAGCAGGAAGTAGAAGATCAGCACCAGCCAGTAGGTGCCGGACAGGGCGATCCCGATCAAGAAGATCACGTCGCCGATCGTGCCGGCGAAAATGAAGGGCCGGCGCCTCCCG
Organism: Chloroflexota bacterium; assembly: GCA_005880855.1. Taxonomy (GTDB): domain Bacteria; phylum Chloroflexota; class Dormibacteria; order Dormibacterales; family Dormibacteraceae; genus UBA10449. The sequence goes on along the minus strand of VBGM01000048.1, from coordinate 29,293 downwards.
AAGCGAGTGTGGGTTCGATCCGAGTAAGCGCCTGCGAGGGGCTGCCAGAAGACCGCCATCAGCGACCCCACTCCCTCGAGCACGCCCAGCGCAAGTCCCTTGTGCGCGTTGCCGACGAGGTGCGCGACGAGGTCGGGCAGGATCAGGCCTCCGAGGCTCGTCCACAGGTAGCCGATCGCGACCCAGTACACCGAAAGAAGGGCGAAGTCGAGATGGTTCAGTCGGGACGCCGACCTACGGACGGCCACCGCCATCAATCGGGTTCATAAGGGGGGAGCGACTTCTTGACGGCTCGATCCTCGCGGTAGCCGAGCGCGTACTCGCCCTGCAGGACCGTGTGGATCTCGCGCGTGCCCTCATAGATGATGGGCGCGCGAGCGTTCCGCAGAAAACGCTCGACGGGATACTCGGCCGAGTAGCCGTAGGCGCCATGGACCTCGATGGCGTCGTGGGCCGCGTTGAAGGCGGCGTCGGTGGCGTACTGCTTGGCCATCGACACGTCACGCGTGTGTCGCAAACCCTTGTTCTTCATCCACCCCACCTTGAAGTAGAGAAGCCGGCAGATCTCGTAATCGCGAGACATGCGCGCGATCATCTGCTGCACTAGTTGATACCGGCCGATCTCCTGGCCGAAAGTCTTGCGCTCTCGCGCGTACTTGACCGAGGCGTCGAGGCAGGCGCGAACGGTGCCCGTGGCCCCCGCCGCGACCGTGAATCTCCCGTTGTCGAGGCAGCTCATCGCGATCTTGAAACCGTCGCCCTCATCGCCGATGCGATCCCTTTCGGGCACCTCCACGTCCGCCATGAATATGGAGCCGACATCGCCGGCCCGGATGCCCAGCCGATCCTTGATCGGCTCCGTTCGCAGCGCCTTGCCGGCGCTGGCCCGGTCGAGCATGAAGGCGGTGACGCCTTTGGATCCCGCCTTCGGGTCCGTCTTGGCGAACACGAGAAAGTAGTCGGCGGTGTCGGCGTCGGAGACCCACACCTTCTGCCCGCTGATAACGTAGCTATCGCCCGAGCGGCGAGCGGTCGATTGCATCGAAGCAACATCCGAGCCGGCGTTCGGCTCGGTGAGGCCGTAGCACGCAAGCTTCTGGCCCGAAGCCATCGGAACGAGCCAACGCTGCTTTTGGTCCTCGTCCGCCCATGTGTAGAGACCCATACCCACCAGGCCGACGTGCACCGAGAGCACGGTTCGGTAAACCGTGTCGACGTATTCGAGCTCCTCGCAGACGAGGCCGAGGGACAGGTAATCGAGACCGTGGCCCCCGTAGCGCTGCGGAAAACAAACTCCGGGCAGCCCGATGGAAGCGAGCTTGGCGAAGATCTTCGGATCGTGATGGCCCTCGCGATCGTTGGCCGCGATCGTCGGCGCGAACTCGCGGGCACAGAAATCGCGAACAGTGTCCACGAGCTGTTCCTGGTCAGAGGTCAGCGCCAGGTCGACCATTCCGTTAGCCGGTCTAGTGCTTGGTCGGGCTGGGCGAGGGGCTCACCTTCGGCGTCGGCGACGGCGACACCTTCGGGAGCGGTTTCAGGTCGCTCGGTCCCACGTGGCCGATGACTGGAATGTGGGAACCGATCGACAAGATGATCGGGACGGCCCTCGAGCTGTGGAGCTGGGGCTGCAGGAAGTCGACGTAGATCTGCTGCAGCTGGTGGATGCCCGCGACCGAATCGATGCTTGCACCGGATGACCTGTTGGCGGCAGTCTTCAGCGCCTGAAGGTCCTGCTTGGAGACCATCGCCGAGGTGATGGGGTTGGACAGGATCCATTTCTCGAGCTGGTTGACCTGAGCCAGCGTGAGGTTCGCGCTCTTCAGGGTCGGCTCGAATGCGTTGTCAAGAGTGACCAGGGCGGAGACGGCCAGGTAGATGACGACCAGCGTCACGACTACGTGGACGAAGACGCCGAGCAGCCCGTCGATGCCGCGAATCGCCTCGAGCCGATGGAACGCGCCGCCGATGGCGCCGCCGATCGCGCCCAGGATCACGGCCAGGATGATGGCCACGAAGACACTGATGACAGCGCTGAGGTGCAAGAGCTTCGCCATCTCGGTCGTGTACTGATCGTGGAATCGAAAGATCACCAGCAGAGTGCCGAAGAAAAAGATCTCCGCCATGAGCGGTTGGATGACGCCGCGCTGATATCCGAGAAACAACGCGACGACCAGGATGAGCACGATGACGATATCGAGGATCATGCGGTCCTCGGTTTCGATGAGGCGAGCTCGCGGCGGGCCTCGACCACGAGGTAGCCGGTGAACATGGCGAGGATTCCTACGGCCTCGCTCAGCGGCTGCACGACGTACACGCCTTTCGTTCTCGCGAGTGTGTGACCGCCGGCAACGATGAAGGCGCCGGCGGCGAGGATAGCCAGACCGAGCACGCGGTTGCGAGGCGCTCCCCCACGGAACGACCTCCACGCCGACCAGGCCGCGCCGCCCACCAGCAGCAGTGATCCGCCCGTGTTGATGACAGCCGGTAGCACGCCCGGCACGTCGATCGCGCCGGCCGTCGGCACCTGAGCCTTGACCAGGGTCGAGTTGGTATGCGAGATGAGCACGGCCACGACACATATCAACGAGATGACGACCATCACGATTACGGCCGCCCGCCCGACGCGAGGCGTGGCGAGGATGACAAGCGAGCCGATCCCGAGCCAGCCCACGTTGAGCAGCCCCCCGAACAGGTAGTAGCCCTTATAGGTCGCATCCGACCAGCCGGCGAGCTGGCCGATCGTTTCGAAAGCGGCCGCCGCCGCGAACATGGCCAGCGCGAGCGCCCAGATCGCCTGATAAGGCTTGCGCCGGCCGAGATACTGCCTGCCGACGACCACAGCGAAGCTCGCCCCGACCACGGCAGCGATCAGTGGGATCACGTACACCGCGGCCAATGATAGTGGTGCGGCCTTCCAGGGCCGCCCCGCTTGGGCGATCTCGGCCGGCTTCGGTTAGACTCGGGGCACTCTTGGCCCGAACGATCGCGGTCGCGATGCAGAAGGGTGGTGTTGGCAAGACCACCACCGCCGTCAACCTAGGCGCTGCACTGGCGGAGATCGGGCAGCGAGTCCTGCTGATCGATCTCGACGCCCAGGGCCACCTGACCCTGTACATGAAGCCTCCGGCCGAGCTGGAGAAGACGATCTACCACCTGCTGGTCGACCCGGACACAACCGTCACGGACGTCGTGCAGGAGGCCGCTCAAATGGGCGTCCACTACATCCCGGCAGACGTCGAGCTGGCGGGCGCCGATAACCAGCTCATCAACGAGATCGGCCGCGAGAGCATCCTGCGCGACAAGCTCGAGCCCGCGCAGAAGCGCTACGACTTCATCATCATCGACTGCCCCCCGTCTCTCGATCTGATCGTCATCAACGCGCTGGTGGCGGCCGATGAGGTGCTCGTCCCGCTGCAGGCTGAGTTCCTGGCTCTGAAAGGAATGCAGGAGCTGCTCATCACGATGGAGCGTGTGAAGCGACGGCTCAACCCGCGCCTCGAGCTGATTGGAATCTTGCCGACGCTTTACAAGTCGCGCGCGCTCCATTCCCAAGAGGTGCTCGCGGCGGTGAAGGAGAAGTACGGCGACAAGGTTTACGACTTCGGCGTCACCGACTCCATCCGCTTCGCGGAGACGCCGCTGGCGGGAATGTCGATCCTTCAATACGCGAAGGAATCGGATGGTGCGAAGGCGTATCGTGCTCTGGCAGCCAAGGTCATGGAGAATCACAGACTGTAATGCCCACTTTCAAGCGTGTATCACTCGCCGGATCGGAGGAGCTGTTCCGGCCGACTCGGCCGCAGGTCGTAAGTGACACCGACGACGTGATTCGCGAGGCGGTCGACCGTCACGAGAAGGTGAAGGAGATCGTCCTCCGCACTCTGCATTTCACCCCGGAGGAGATCGACTTGCTGCTCGAGGCGGTTCAGACCGCGAAGTATCCGGATCGCGTGCGCGCGAAGCCGGCGCTGGACAAGTTCGACTCCCTCGATGCACTGCGGGTGAAAATCCAGGGCGAGATCGCCGAGTAGCCAGCTCAAGTCAGCCTGGTGGCCAGGCGGTCCTTAGCCTTCTTCTCCCCCACCTTGCCTGGCCGCGGGAGGGCGATGAGGGAAAACCGGAGGTTTTCTCTAATACTTTCAGCGGGGTGGCTAGGCCGGATTACTCCGGCCGTCCCCAGCCTTCTTCTCGCCCACCTTGCCTGGCCAGGAGAAACATTTTGTTAATCCCAACAGCGGGAAAGAGAGCGCGCCGCGCGAAGCGCCGCGCGATGAGAGGGAACCGACAGGTTCCCTCTCATACTTTCTAGCGCTTCTTGGCCCGCTTGCGGATGTAGCCGTAGGTCCAGAAAAGGCAGACCGCCAGCAGGAAGATCGCGAAGCCGACCACCGCGGGGCGCTGCATTTCAGGTAAATACTGACCTGTGGCGAAGCTAGGCATCGTCAAAGTCAGGCTGGATCGTGAGGTCAACGGCTACGTGCTCGCGTGCGCGTCGACCAAAGAGGCGGTTGTCATCGACCCCGGCCTCCCACCCGAGAAGATCGCCGAGCAGATGGACGGCCTCTCCGTCAAATATATCGTCGCCACGCACGGCCACCCCGGGCACGTGGCCGGCAAGGACGACCTGAAGGAGATGACCGGTGGCCAGACGGCCATCCACACCGCAGATGCCAAGCAGTTCCTTCGTTCCGCAGACCGCTACCTGCTCGACGGCGACGAGCTCGAGTTCGGCGAGTTCAAGCTGTCGGTGCTGCACACGCCCGGACACACACCCGGCAGCATCTGCCTGGTGGTCGCCAACCATGCGTTCGTGGGAGACACCATCCTGGCCGGCGGCATCGGCAAGCAGACGCCCGAGACCGACCTGCGCCGGCAGATGATGAGCATCGGCACCAAGCTGATGCGCCTGCCCCTCGCCACCGCCCTCTACCCGGGCCACGGGCCGGCGACGAGTCTCCAGCGCGAGCTCGCACAGAACCCGATCTTTCGGAGCGCGCCTACCAGGGCCTGACGCGTCCTAGAGAAATGCAAGGGGACGACTGTCCCCGCCGCGACTTTTATCCGGGCAGGCCGAGGGCCAGGGCGATGTGGGTCACCTTCGACTCCGATTCCACTGTGAGGATCCCGGCGTCCTTCTGGTTGCTCCTGCGGCTGACGATCGCGGAGAAGGTGCCGGTCGATGATCCGTTGTAGGTAAGCGTCCAATCGCCTTCGTTGAGCTTGCTCACGTAGAAGCTCTGCACCTGGTCCACGCTGTCCAGCGTCTCCCAGACCACGCCCCAGGTCGCCTGCCCATTGGCCAGCACCTGCTTGGCTGCCGTGAGGCGGGCTCCGGTGTACACCGGAAAGTCGGATGGAAAGCCGTTCGGCATGGTTACCGCCGCGTCGAGCCTGCCGGCGGGGGTTGGGATCGCCGACGCTGATCGCGAGGACGACGCCTTCGTGGTCGCGTTCGCCGTGTTTCCGCCGCCACACGCTGCAGCAGTCACGAGAACCAGAGCACAGACTGGCGCGGCGACGTGGCGCGCCGGGAACTTCATCATGGCCTCCAGGTGGACGTACGTACCGCTCTCGGCCAAGTCTGACCCCGGCCGTGAATCGGGTCAACGCCTGAAGGGCCTGACGATCCTCCCAGAAGGACGCTCCGCGCGCCGGCCCTCGCCTGAGACGAGGGACCCGCGCAGGTACGTCGCACGCACGGAAAACCCAAACTCCATTCCGTCGAGCGCGCCATGTCGCTGTCGCGAACGCATGACATCCGCGCGCACGCGCGTAGCCTTGTTGGGGTCGACGATCACGATGTCCGCGTCGAAGCCGGGCGCGATCGTTCCTTTGCTCTCCTGCAAACCGGCCAGCGCCGCCGGCGCCTCGGAGACCCAGCGAGGCGCGCGCCAAACGTCACCCTGGCGCTTTGCGAGCTCGAGGCAGCTGACGTAGAGCGTCTGGACGCCTGGGCTTCCCGACGGCGCCTCGCCGAAGGGCGCCGCCTTCTCCTCGTCGGTGTGCGGCGCATGGTCGGTCGCAACCATCCCGATGACGCCCTTGGCCAGGCCCTCCAGCAGCGCGTCGCGGTCCGACGCCGTCCGAATCGGCGGATACACCTTCATCGCGTTGCCCAACCTGCGGAAGTCGTCGTCGCAGAGCCACAGGTACTGAGGGCAGGTCTCGAGGGTGAGCGGCGCCCCGGCGCGGATCGCCTCCTGCGCGGCGGCGAGGCCGGCCGCGCTCGAGAGATGGGCGACGTGAAGTCGTACCCCAGAGGCGCCCGCGATCTCGGCCGCCGCTGCGACGGCCACCGCCTCGGCCTCCGCCGGCCGCGCCGCGAGAAGATCCGCATATGTTTCGAGCGGGCGTCGAAAGGCAGCGAGGATCCCGGGGTCTTCGGCGTGGATGAGGAGCGGAAGGCCGAGCTCCGCGATGACAGGGGCCAGCCGGGCGAGGGTTCCGTAATCTGGGGGCGCCTCGAGGTCGGGGTCGTCGAGGTCGGGCGAATAGTGGACCTGCTTACGCGTGAGGCTGAACGCGTATCCAAGGTAAGCCTTGAATCCGATGGCGCCCGCGGCCGCCAGACCCTCCAGGTCCTCCGACGTCGTGCCCGAACGAAGCAAGGCCCACAATCCCACGTCGACCCGCGCCTGCCTGCGCGCCAGCGCAGCCTTGGACTCCATCACGCCCGCGGCATCGACGGCCGGCACCGTGTTCGGCATGTCGACGACCGTGGTCACGCCGCCGGCGGCTGCGGCGGCGGTCAACGTCCCGAAGTCCTCCTTCTGCGGAAAGCCGGGGTCGCGGCTGTGCACATGGACGTCGATCGCGCCTGGCAGCACGTACATGCCTCGCGCATCCACCGTTCGCGCATCCTCGGGCGCCCTGTCGTTGCCTACTGCTGTGATGACACCGCCGGCAATCTGGACGTCCACCTCGCGCGGGCCTTCGGGCGTGTGCACGGTGCCGCCCACAATTACGATCGACGTCCGCGATGCGCGATCAGTCAAGCTCGAGATCGGTGAGGCGGAAAAGCGGCGTGTAGGGAATGCCGGCGGTGCGAATGTTGTCCTCGCCGCCTTCGCCGCGGTCGAGGACGACCACCAGGTGAATCACGGTTGCGCCGGCGTCGCGCAGCACTTGCGCGGAGCGAAGCGAGTCACCGCCCGTGGTGACGACGTCCTCGATGACAGTGATCCTCTCGCCAGGTTGGTATCGGCCTTCGATCTGTTTCGACGTGCCGTAACCCTTCGGCTCCTTCCGCACGAGGACCAGGGGAAGGCCGGTTTCCATGGAAACCGCTCCGCCAAGTAGAACTGCGCCGAGTTCGGGCGCCGCGAGGCGTTGTGTCTCCGGCGGGATCAGCTGCGCGAGATGCCGGCCGAGCCGCCGCAGAAGCGCTGGATCGGTTTCGAAGAGGAACTTGTCGAAGTACCGGTTGGAGCGTTTGCCCGAGCGAAGAACGAAGTCGCCCTTGAGATATGAGGCGGCGACCAGGTCGCGCCCGAGCTCGCGCAACTCGGATGCTGCGGTCTCCACGCTCTTAATCTAGCCGAAGGATGTCATCGCCCCTTGCGGTCGGCTTGCTTCGGGTCGTTCTGCACATACCTGACAGCGGTTCTCTCAAGGGCAAGCGCCAGGTGATCAGCGGCCTGCTTCGACGCGTCCGATCGCAATTTCAGGTCGCCGCGGCCGAGGTGGGCGAGCGCGACCGCTGGCAGCTCGCTGAGCTTGCGGTTGCCTGCGTCAGCGCCGACAGTCGCCACGCCGACGAAGTCCTGGCCGCGGCGCTTTCGTACATCGAGTCGCACTGCGATGGCGCGCGGATCACCGACGTGTCGACCGAGCTGGTGCGACTTTGAAAGCTGTCGAAACCCTTGCGGAAGATTTCGAGGCCACCCTTCCTTTCAAGCTCGATCCGTTCCAGCGCGAGGCGATCGACAAGCTGGACACTGCGGCTGGTGGCGTGCTCGTCAGCGCCCCGACGTCCAGCGGCAAGACCGTGGTGGCCGAGTACGCCATCTTCCGGTCTCTGCGCGAAGGCACGAAGGTCATCTACACGACCCCGCTCAAGGCGCTCAGCAACCAGAAGTACCACGACTTCGTGCGCGAGTACGGTGAGGGCAGGGTCGGCCTGGTCACGGGTGAGAACACCATCAACGACGACGCACCGGTGGTCGTGATGACGACCGAGATCCTGCGCAACCTCATCTACGAGGACCCCAAGCGACTTGACCTCGTCAATTACGTGGTCCTCGACGAGGTCCATTACATCGACGATTTCCCTCGAGGATCAGTCTGGGAGGAGATCGTCATCCAGGCACCCAGGACCATCAAGCTGGTCGGCCTGTCGGCGACCATCGGCAACTATCGCGAGATCGCGGAATGGATGGCCGAGAACCGCGGCGGCATGGAGACCGTCTTCCACAACGTCCGGCCGGTCGAGCTGAAGATGTGGCTGGCCGTTCAGAACCGGTTCAATCCCCTCTTCAAAGAGGACGGCGGCATCGACCAGCGCACATGGACGAAGGCCGCCGAAGAAGAGGAGGCCTCCTATCGCGTCGGACGTTTCACGAGGCTGCCCTCGAACGACCTGCTCAAGGTCATCGAGGAGCTGCGGCGCCTCGACATTCTGCCCTCGATCTATTTCATCTTCTCGCGGCGCGGCTGCCGCGAAGCGCTGCAGCGGTGCTCGTACCACGACCTCGACCTCACGACCGCCGCCGAGAAGGAGGCGATCGACCGCGTCGCCGCCGAGAGGCTGCTCGGGCTCAAGGATCGCGACGAAGAATCCCTGTTTCGCCGGATGGTCGACTCGAGGCTGCTGCGCCGTGGCCTTGCCGAGCATCACGCCGGATTGCTGCCGTACCACAAGGAGATGGTCGAGGAGCTCTTTCAACGCGGCCTGATCAAGGTGGTCTTTGCGACCGAGACGCTGTCGCTTGGCATCAACATGCCGGCGCGCGGCGTGGTCGTCTCGTCGTTCACGAAATTCGATGGCGTCAACTTTTCAAACCTCACCACCGGCGAGCTGACGCAGCTGATGGGACGGGCCGGCCGGCGAGGCATCGATGTGATCGGCCACGGCGTGATCCTCAAGGAGTCCGACATCGAGATCGGCGCGATCTACGAGGTCGCGATGGGCCCGACGCTCGTCGTCGAGTCGAAGTTCCTGCCCAGCTACAACATGGCCCTCAACCTGCTCAGGGTCTACACACCGGAAGAGGCAGAGGGCCTCATGGAGCGGTCCTTTGGGCAGTTTCAAAAGCGGCTGGCAGCCGACCGTACGCAAGAGCGGCTCCAGAACGTTCGCGCCCGACTCGAGGACATCCGCCATATGTGGGACGACTCGGAAGTTTCCATCGAGGAGGTCGCCCAGTACTACAAGCTCGAAGATCGCAGGCGCGCGATCCGCATCGAGCTGAAGCGGCTGCGGCGTGATGCCGGCGCGGAACGGCGCTCCCGGCGTGGGCGCCACACAAGGGCCCAGGGGCACTCCAACAAGCTCGTGCAGAAGCTGGAGATCGAAGCGAAAGGACTCCTGGAGCGGCAGCGCAAGCTCAAGGTCGTGCGCTCGCCGCGCTTCGGGGAGCACCTGCGGCGTTACGGCGAGCTGCGTGCGCTGGAGAGGGAGGTTGAGGCGGGTGACCGCGAGGCGACCGGCCAGATGGACGAGTACGCCCGCAAGCTGCGTCGTCTGAGCCGGATCCTCGCCGACACGGGATTCCTGTCAGCAAACCGGCCGACCGACAAGGGCCTCTTCGCGGCGCGCGTATATGGCGAGAACACGATCCTCGTCGCCGAAGCGGTGTGGGCCGGCTGGCTGGAGGGCCTCACGCCGGAAGAGCTGTCGGCGGTGCTGGTGATGCTGGCGGCCGAAGACCGCGACCGAGGTCGAGGACGTGGCGGCGCTCCGCCCGGTCCTCGCCGGTATCCGACGCCGGCGATCGCCCAAACCGCGAGGCTTGTGCGCTCCCTGTACTTCCGATTCGCCGACATGGAGAAGGATCTCGACGAGCCCAACCTGCGCCAGCCCTCACACGACTACATCGACTTCGCATATCGATGGTCTTCCGGCGAGCCGCTCGACAAGATCCCGCTAGCCGCCAACGTCGACATTGGGGACGCAATCAAGGCGATGAAGAGCCTCTACTCACTTCTGCGGCAGCTGGAGTTCGCGCTGCGCCAGGCGAAATCGCCGCTGCTCGAAGATGTCACCCGTGCCGTCGCGCAGATGGAGCGCGACGTCATCAAAAGGACCTGAGGCGCTTGGCGCGTGCATTCAGCACGTTTGGCGCCAAACGTGCGTAGTCGTGCAAGGGCAAGCGCGTGTTTGACGCCAGACGTGCGGAATCGAACCCACAGCTGACGCTAGATAGACTGGAGCCGATGGCCAATAAGAAGCGCCGCATCCTCGTCACCGGCGTCGCGCGCTGGTGGGGCGCGCTCGTCGTGCAGCGCCTCGTAGAGGATCCCGACGTCGCCGAGGTCATCGGTATCGACATCCGCGAACCGCGATACGACCTGGGGCGGGCCGACTACCTGAAGCTCGACATCCGCCACTCGCTCATCGGCAAGCTCGTCCGCGCGGTGGGAATCGACACCGTCGTGCACACTCTCACGCGCGTCGATTCGTTCGACATGGACCCGCGACGCGCGCACGAGATGAACGTCATCGGCACGCTCAACCTTCTGGCGGGCTGCGCCGGCAAGGAGAGCCCGGTCCGCCGATTCGTCCTGAAGTCATCAGGCCACGTGTATGGCTCGCGCTTCGATCTGCCCCCCGCGCTGCGCGAAGACCACAGGCTCGACTCCAACTCCAAGCACCAGTTCGTGCGCGACATCGTCGAGGTCGAGTCTTACGTGTCGGACTTCGCCGTCCGGAATCCAGGCATCGACATCCTGACGCTGCGTTTCAGCAACAGCCTCAACCCCGATGAGCCCCAGCCGCTCGCCCGATATCTCGACCTCGAGCTCGTGCCGACAGTGGCCGGCTACGACCCGACCCTGCAGCTCATCCATCGCGACGACTCTGTTGAAGCGCTGTACCTGGCCACCAAGCGCGGCCCTGCCGGCGCGTACAACATCGCTGCCCCCGGCGGTACCCCGCTGGCAAAACTGCTCGATGCCGCGGGCAAGCTCCACGCGCCGCTCCTGCCGCCATTCGGCCTCGAGCTCACCGCATTCGCCCTCCGGCGCAGCGGCCTTGCGGCGCTTTCCCCTCAGCTCGTAGATCTACTGCGCTGGGGCCGCACCCTCTCGACGGCGAAGGCGGCCCGCGAGCTCCGCTTCCGCGCGGCGCGCGACACGCAAGCGGCGTTCGAAGACTTCATCCAGCAGCGCCGTGTCCTTCGCTACGAGCCCGACCGCCACGCGTACCAGTACGAGAAGGAGCTCGAGGACTTCATCCACAGCCGCCAGCTGGCCGCAGAGAACGGAGAGACTGAAACCGCAGCCTTTCCGGCTAAGGCTCCCCACCGCCCCCGTCGATGACGAGCACTTCCCCATTCACGTAGCTCGCGGCGTCCGACACCAGGAAAACCACCGCCCCCGCGATCTCGTCCGGAACCCCGATTCGGCCCATAGGGTTCGAGCTGACCACGCGGTCGAGGAGCGCCTCGTTTCCCCACAGTGCCTCCGCGAAGCGCGTTTTGACGAGCCCCGGAGCCACGGCGTTGACGCGTACCTTGCCACCCAGCTCGCGAGCCAGCTGGCGAGTGAGCATGATCACGCCGGCCTTGGTGACGTTGTAAACGCCAAGCCCGAGGCCGGGGCGAAGGCCGCCGACGCTGGCCACGTTGACGATGGCGCCTCCGTGCTGCTCCATCGAGGCCTCGTAGACCAGCTTGGTGAGAATGAAGATGCCGCGCAGGTTGACCTCAAAGGTCTTGTCCCAGGCGGCCAGCTCAGCTCCGAGGACCGGACCGAAGTAGGGGTTGGTTGCTGCGTTGTTGACGAGGATGTCGATACGGGAGAAGCGGTTCATGACCTCTTCCACCAGCCGCTGAAGATCCTCCGGTCTCCCCGCGTGGGCGGCGATGCCGACGGCTTGCTCCGGGAACCTGGTGTTGATGCGAGCCGCCTCATCGTCGAGGTCAGCTTGCTTGCGGCTCGACAAGACGACCTGAGCGCCCTGCTCGGCCAGCGCCTCGGAGATGGCGCTGCCGATACCGCGGCTGGCCCCAGTCACGAGGGCGACGCGCCCCTTCAGGTCGAATCTGGAACTGGATTGCACGACTGATACCATAGCCCGCGCTATGGCGATCTCGGGGAAGGCCGCGGAGGACATTCTCGAGCGCATCTTTCAGCCCACCACCAAACCGAGCGCGATGGACCAGGCCGAGGAGACGCTGCGACACCCCAAGCGCCTGGTTTACGTCGCGATGTCAAACAAGGCCTTCTACTGGCGCGCGCACATCCAGAAGTTCGTCCTCGACTCGGGGATGGTGCCAGTCAGCCCGTTCATGCTGTTCGACTACTACCTCATGCACACGGTCTCCAAGGAGATCGTGCGCGAGGCGATGAACAACCTCCTTGCGCGCTGCGATGAGGTGTGGGTGTTCGGCCGCCTATCCCTGGGCGTGAAGGTTCAGGTCGGAATCGCCAAGCGCATGAACAAGCCCGTGCGCTACTTCGACATCTCCGATCTACCGATCGCCGTGATGCCGATCAGCGAGGAAACGGCCCAGGAAGAGCTGCGGGACTAGGGCTGTCGGCGAAGCCGCGCCGGCCTGCGGCAACGCAAGCGTCGCTGCTCACTTTCCCCGGGATTGGATGGATTAGAAAAATCTAGCGCCGACGGGCGCCAACGGGCGCGACTCGTCGATACCAGGATTCCGGATTCGACAGCTCCTCGATCCGCGGCATCGCATCCGGCCCCTGCCACGCCAGGTTCAACACACCCATCCCGTGCGCGTCATAGACAGCCTTTGCGAAAGCCTCGCCCTTGCGGTACTGCTGCAGCTTCAGGTCGAGCCCTGAAAGCTTCCAGACCAGAATCTCGAGGACGCTCTTGCCTGAGCTACGAGCGCGGTATGCCGCTTCAAGCTGGTCAAAACCCGGGAGGAGCCTGGAGCCCAGCACGTTCATGACGAGGTTGCTATAGCCCTCGATCAGCGACATCGTGCCCTGCATGCGCCGCATCAGCTTCCACTGGACGGGAAGAACTCCGGCGAAGGCGGCGATGCGGGCAGCGGGCGATGCCTTTCTGGTCGTGGATTCGAGCAGCGCGGCGATCAAGCGTTCCATGTCGGCTCTCAACCATGGATGCGCGGCGAACTGCCACGCATGTGTCATCTCGTGGAGGATCAGCCACCGCCTGAGGTCACCTCCCGGCAGCTCCGCCTTCTGGGCCCACTCTTCGACGTTGGTCTCGACCAGGTAGAGGCCCTCGCCGGCGATGGGTTCCGCGCCCAGAAGCTGTGGGTCGAACTGGCCGAGGACCCTGCGGCCGAGGAAACCGAGCATGAAGCCGACGTAACGATCGACCCCGGCGCGGCCGACCTCGACGATCAAGGAGTTGGGGACTCGGCCGGCCTCCAGGACCGGGTCGATGACCCGGCGAAGGATGTTGAGGTTCAGGTCCAGCCAGCCTTCGCGGTCCACCGCCTCGAAGCGCGGCAGCTGGACTCCGGGCGGCAGCCCGCCCACGAATTCCAGCAGTGGGTTCTCGAGCTTGGTCGCCATCGCCCGGTAGCGCTTCTGCGCCGCAGCCAGCGATACCACCGAGATCGCGGGTTGTTCGAGGCGGGCGCGCGCCGCGCCGCGGACCTCGTCCCAGTCGACGAGCACGGACGTGCCTCCGCGAGGACGTACGGCTTCCGCGACCGCCGCGGTCGCCAGGCCCGCAAGCAGGCCGAACACCGCTGCCCTTCCGACCCGTCTCATTGCCTCAGATTACGAGAGAGTTCAAAAACGTCCGGGGCTACCTCGCTGCTAGTAGATGTAGGGCCAGCTCCGGTTGCGCTTGAAGACCACCTTGCATCCATCGCACCGGAACACGATCTGGAGCTGCCGCCTCCCGATCGCCGCGGCGTCGCGGCCGCACACGGGGCAGGATGCAGTCTCGTCCATGAAGGGCCGAGGCAGGGGATCCACTTTTATCTCTAACCGTCGTCGCTTTTTTGACATTTGCTCAAACCGTTCTCAAATTCGTTGCCGGCAACCAACCCGGAGCGCCGGGTCGCAATTCAGACGTCGAGTAGCGTCACATCCAGATTCCTTAACCCCTCCGGTGGCTCAACTCCTGCGGTCTGCAGGCGCTTCAGCAGCGCCAGGATGAAGCGGACGCCGGCGAGATTGACCCTGTGCTCGCGCGTCAGGGTCTGGATCGCCTGCAACTTCATCACGTCGCGGCGGGAGTAGCGCCGACGATTCGTGACGGTCCGCTTGGGATGAATCATGTCGAGGTGCTCGTACATCATCAGAGTGCGTGGGTGTGTCTCTAGGATCTCGGACGCCACACTCAGCGTGAATATGGGTTTGTCGAGGTCGATGCCTGCATCGCGGGAGGTCGTGGACGGCGCGACAGAAAGTCGCTGTCTGGCCTTCATGTTCTTCTTGTCTGGGCGGGTTATATGGTTTGAGCGATTGACGTCCTAACTTTGGGTTACAGGGACGAGTACAACTTTCCGCGCCATTCTGCACGGCCCATAAGGCAGCGGCAATGTGTTGTTGTTAAGTAATGAACACAAAACGTCTGAGCCGGAGGCGCCCTAGCCGGCCTCCATATAGTTACCAGCCATATGTCGGGGGTCGTGGGGCTTCTGTTAGTCAGCGTCTCCGTCGGCCTCAGCAACTTCGCCGGCGCCATCGGAATCGGCCTCACCGGCATCGATGGCCGTACGCGGCTCAGGGTGGGAATCGTCTTCGGCCTGTTCGAGGCGCTGATGCCCATCGCCGGTCTTCTCCTGGGTCAGGCCGTGGCCGGCTACTTCGGCCACATTGCCAAGTACGTCGGCAGCGCCATCCTGATCATTACCGGTGCCTACACGATCTGGCAGGGCCGCCGAGTGCCCGATCAAGGGCCTCAAGGGCCGCTCGAGGCTCGCCGCCTGCTCGTGACGGCACTCGCACTCAGCATCGACAACCTGGCGGTGGGTTTTGCGCTGGCCGTATACCGGATCCCGATCGTCCTCGCGGCGGTGACGATGGGGGTCATCAGTGTCGCCCTGTCGCTGGTCGGCCTCGAGCTCGGGAGCCGTCTGGGGACCCGGATCGAGGCATGGAGCGAGGAGCTGGGCGGCGGTGTGTTGATCCTGGTTGGTCTGGCGCTCGCCTTCGGACTCCTTGGCTAGGAGTGAGCGCAGCCTAGGATTGTTCGCAGCCTTGAGTCAGATGCCCGAGCTCGAAAACGTGCTGATGGCGACAGCCGACCACATCGCCACGATCACACTCAACCGTCCTGAGCAACGCAACCCGCTGTCGTCCGCGATGCTGCGTGACCTCATCAGTGCCTTCACGTGGTGCCGGGATGATGATTCGGTCAGGGTCGTCGTCCTCACCGGCGCGGGTGATCGAGCCTTCAGCTCAGGCGCCGACCTGAGCAGCTTCGAGGCCGGCGTCGCCGAGGAGGTGCGGCACCGTGAGAGGCACTCCTTCATCGAATTGTTCCTGTTGATGAATGGCCTGGGCAAGCCGATCGTCGGCCGGATCAACGGGCATGCGCTCGCGGGCGGCATGGGACTCGCCGGCTCGTGCGATCTTCTGGTCGCAGTCGACACCGCGACGTTCGCCACGCCAGAGATCAACGTCGGCGTGTGGCCGATGATGATCCAGGCCGTCCTCGCCCGCAACCTGCCCCGAAAGGTCCTGTTGGAGATGGCGATGCTCGGCGACAGGTGGACGGCGATTCAGATGCAGTCGGTTGGTTTCGTGAACAAGGTCGTCGCCCGTGAGCTCCTGGATGCGACGGTCGACGAGGTGGCCGGCAAGCTGGCCAAGAAATCGGCGGCCGTGATGCGGCTGGGCAAGGATTCCTTCTATCGCCAGCAAGACATGGACTTCGACAAGGCGCTCGAGTACCTATACGGCGAGCTCCTGAAGGTGGTGTCGACGGAAGACGCGAAGGAAGGCGTACTCGCATTCTTCGAGAAGCGCGAGCCAAGCTTCAAAGGGAAATGAGCGAGCGAAGTCGGAAGCTGCGTGAATCCGCCCGCAAGGGCGGCACCCGCTATCTGCCGAAGCTGCGCGAGCAGAACAAGCTCACCGCGCGCGAGCGGCTCGACCTGCTCCTGGATGGGGGCTCGTTCATCGAGGACGGCCTCTTCGCCAACGTACTTGGGCGCCATCGACGGCCGCCAGGTGGCTGTGATGGCCAACGATCCCACCGTCAAGGCCGGCAGCTGGGGCGCCCGCACGGTGGAGAAGATCGTGCGCATACAAGAGGCAGCGCAGAGGATCCGCATTCCCCTTTTCTATCTCGTCGATTCGGCGGGCGCTCGCATCACCGACCAGATCGACATGTTCCCCGGGCGCCGCCACGCGGGAAGGATCTTCTTCAACGAGGTGCAGCTCTCCGGCCAGGTGCCGCAGATCTGCCTGCTGTTTGGTCCGTCGGCCGCCGGCGGGGCGTACATCCCCGCCTTCTGTGACGTGGTGGTGATGGTCGAGGGCAACGCCTCCATGTACCTCGGGTCGCCCCGGATGGTGGAGGTGGTGGTCGGCGAGAAGGTGACGCTGGAAGAGCTCGGCGGCGCGCGGATGCACTGCACCGAAAGCGGCTGCGGCGACGCGCTGGTCCAAGACGACAAGGAAGCCATCGAGTTCGCGCGCGCCTACTTCGCGTATATGCCGCAGCGTTCGGGCGAGCGGCCCGCGCCATGCACACCGAAGGCGCCGCGGGCGAGTTCGAAACCGATCGCGGACCTCATCCCCGAGGAGCCGAACAAGGGCTACGACATGCGCAAGGTCATCGAGGCCTTGATCGACGAGGGCAGCTGGCTCGAGATCAAGAAGCTCTTCGCGAAAGAGCTGCTCACCGGTTTTGCGCGGCTCGACGGCCAAGCCGTCGGCATACTCGCCAACCAGCCGATGCAGAAAGGTGGCGTGCTCTTCAACGATTCGGCGGACAAGGCCGCCCGCTTCATCTGGTTGTGCGACGCCTTCGAGATCCCGCTCCTCTTCGTCGCCGACGTGCCCGGCTTCATGATCGGCACCGACGTAGAGCGTCGGGGCATCATCCGGCATGGCGCCAAGATGATCAGTGCGGTCTCTGAGACCACGGTCCCCAAGATCTCGGTGATCGTTCGCAAGGCATACGGCGCGGGACTGTACGCGATGTCGGGTCCAGCGTTCGACTCCGACTGCGTCATCGCGCTGCCCTCGGCGCAGATCGCGGTCATGGGACCAGAACCGGCGGTCAATGCGGTCTTCTTCAACAAGCTGGCCGGTCTGCCCGAGGCCGAGCGCGCGGCCAGGCGCAAGCAGCTCGAGGACGAGTACCGCGAAGATGTCGATCTCTACAAGCTGGCGTCAAACCTCATCGTCGACGACGTCGTCGAGCCAGATGAGCTGCGTGCGAACCTCATCGCGCGCTTCCACGCTTACGCGACCCGGAAATCACCACGGCCGGACCGCAAGCACGGAGTGCCGCCGGTGTGAGGGTCGCCGTCAGCCCATGCGGTGGTAAGGCACCGCGTAGTAGACGACGATCGCGAAGAAGGTGACGCTGGCGGTGATGACGGCGAGATGGAACACCTCGTGATACCCGAACACACGCGGCCACAGGCGCGGCCTTCGGAACGCGTAAGCGATTGCACCCAGTGAGTACTGCAGGCCGCCAAGCGCCATCAAAACAGCGGCAGCCCAGCCCAGTGCCGCGGCGAGCGGGACGAGCGCGACCACCGAGAGCCATCCCATCGTGAGATAGAGGCTCGCGAGCGCTCCCCGCGGGATGCGCAGAAACGGCGCCGCACCGAAGACGCCGGCCAGCGCGCAGATCCAGATCGTGACCAGGACGCCTACCCGCCACCAGCCCCCGAGGATGTTGAAGACGAGCGGCGTGTAGGTCGCAGCAATGAAAACGAAGATCGTCGCGTGGTCCGCGCGCCGCAGCCAATCCTTGACGCGAGGAGGCCAGTTGAATATGTGGTAGGTCGCGCTCACTCCGAACAGCAGGACCAGCCCCATCCCGTAGATCACCATCGAGGCCAGCTTGGCCGGGTCGTGTCGGGTCACGACGATGAGGCTGACGAGCCCGGCAATCGAAACCACAGCGGCGGCGGCGTGCGACCAGCCGCGTAGCAACGGCTTGGGCATGGGCACGGCGGCGACGTTCATGACACGCCGCATCATAGGACCCCTCAGAGCAGGCGAGAGGCGATCAGTCCGACCGCGAATGCAACGACGCCCCACGAAAAAGCGCTGAGCGCCTGTTCGAGAGGCTTGAGCAGGGTCGCTTCATCCAGCGTCACGCTTGATCCATCGCTCAAGGTCACCGTCCCCGTCACCGACAGAGCTTTGCGGCGCAGCGTACGGGCCGGCGTGCTCAACGATCGCTGGCCGAATGACAGCGCAAACGCGCCGGCTGCGGCGGCGACCGCGCCGAGCGAGATGGTGCCTGCCTGCGCGAGGTACGCGGTCAGCAACGGGAATGCGCCCCACGACAGGGCGAACCAGAAATCGCCGTGCATGCGACCGCCGAGCAGCTCGAGGTTGTAGGCGAACACGAACAGCACGCCCAGCGCGATGAACGGCAGCAGGCCAATGCCCACGACCGGCAGGCCGGCGAAGCCCAGGCCAACCGCTCCGGCCAGGCCGACCAGCGCAGCGCCCTTCAGGACCCAACCCGGAATCGCAGTCCGCAGCGGCCGCCCGTTCAGCTCGTCGAGCGCGTGGGCCGCGATGCCGACGGCGAGGAAGAAGGCGATCAGGGTGGCCAGGAGCCGGTAGCCGCTCACCTTCGGAGCGAGGCCTGCCCCGATCACAACGTAGGCGAGATGCCACGCAGTGTATGGAGGATGCAGGATCGCCCAGACGTCTCTGCGCCAGCCTCGTCCCAGCGCGGTGTAGTAGGCCGGGGCAAGGGTTTCAGGCATGTTTGGTGCCCCACATCACGAGGCCCCCGCCCACGCTCATCACACGATATTCAACCGCTGTCATGCCCGCGGCTTGCCACGCCTCGAGCAGCCGTGGGAGCGGCCACCGGCGGTAGTGGCCGGAGATGTTGGGGCCGAGGAATCGCCCCACGTCCCACCATGCCCGCCCACCGACCGCCAGGCCGGCGACCGGAAGCGCAAGGCGTGTGTACAGCCACCATGCCGCATGCCAGAACGGGTTCGCCGGCACGAAGAAATCGAGGCCGGCCATGACGCCGCCGGGACGCAGCACCCGAGCCAGCTCCGCGATCGTAGCGGCCGGGTCGATGACGTAGCGCAGGACGTAGGTGACGCTGACCGCATCGAACGTGGCGTCGGCAAACGGCAGTGCCTCGGCGCGGGCCGCCTGAAGCTCGATGCGAGATTGCAGCCCCGCGGCCTCGACTCGCCGGCGGCCGATCTCCATCATCTCCTCGCTGACGTCGATGCCGGTGATGTGGGCATCGGTGCGCCTCGCAATCGCGATCGCAACGCCCGCCGTGCCGGTGGCCACGTCAAGGACCCGTACGGGATTGCCGGCGGACGCGTGCCGTAGCAGCTCGTCGCGCCAACGCCCGTTCTGCCCGAAGGACAGGACCTCCGCCAGCAGGTCATAGCGCGCCGGCAGGCGCCGAAACAGCTTCACCGCGAACTCGGCCTCGGCACTGCTCACAGGCATTTGATGGCCCACACTACGGTTACTGTGATCCGATACAGGCGGCCGCGGTGACCGGGGCCGGCGCACCAGACGCCGAAAGGTTCGCTGCCTGGCAACGCGACTCGCTGGAAGCAAGAGCAGTCGACTCTGAGGTACTCACCATCGGCCCGTTTCGCGTCGCCCTCGCCAAAGACAAGGCCACGCCCGGCGGCAGTTGGGTGACGCTCGTCGAAGGCTTGGCCGGCGAAGACGAGACTATGAAAGCCGTGCCCAAATTGAAGGCGGCATTCAAGAAGCACAAGTCGCCGCTCGAGATCGAGTTCAACGACGCCGCGTTTCCAGAGGTGGGCGCATGGCTCGAGGCTGCCGGCTTGAAGCTGGCGGAGAAGAATCCATTGATGGCCTGCCGGCCGGAGATGTTCAAGGCATCGATCAACGCGGAGGTGCACCTCACGCAGCTGAGGGCGACCGCCATCGCCGCCGAGCTCGAGGCGTTCCAGCAGATCCGGTGGACCAATGGCGGCGATATCAAGGGAACAGTGCCGCCGGTGGACACGCTCCGAGCGGCACTCGGGGCGCCGAGCAGCGTGTTCCTGCTCGCCTGGCTTGACTGGCAGGCGGCCGGCACCGGCGTATCGCACGCGCTGAACGGGGCGGCCGAGATCGTCGGCATCGTCACCGACAAGCACCATCGCCGGCGAGGAGTTGCGTCGACGGTCACCTCGGAGCTGGTCCGCCGCCATTTCGAAGGTGGCGGCGATTTCGTATTCCTGGATGCGTCGGGCGACGAGGCGGCAGCTGTGTACGAGAAGCTGGGATTCTCGCGTTTTGGCGCCAACCTCGTTTATCAGTGAGCGAAGAGAAGCAGCCCGGCGGCGCGGCCCACGACCCGGCTCCGATCATCCTCAAAGAGGTATATGAGCTCCGCTTCGACGAGGCCGACCAGGCACGAAAGGAAGCCATCTGGCGCGAGCTCGGAGGCGGTCGCGTGGTCGACATCGCGTGCGACCTCGGTTACTTCATACGGAACATCCATGCCGCGGATCGCTGGGCGACGGACATTCGCGACGTGGCGGCGACTCTGCCGCCTGATGTCCACTTCGTTCGAGCCAGCGGCCTCGAGCTGGCCGACGTCCTGCCGACTGAAAGTTTCGACCTCGCGTTCTTCAGCAACTATCTCGAGCACCTCGCCTCGACTGAAGCCGTCCTTCAGCAGCTGCGCGTTGCGTTTGCTCTCCTCAAGCCCGGCGGCTGCGTGCTCATCCTGCAGCCGAACATCCGCCTGATCGGCGGTTCTTACTGGGACTTCATCGACCACCAGACCGCGCTGACCGAAAAGAGCCTCGCCGAGGCCGCAACCATGGCCGGCTTCTCGACCAAGGAGATCATCGCGCGATTTCTCCCGTCTCAGCACCCTCTGCTCGTGCGCGCATACCTCGCGTTTCCGCCGGCGTGGTTGCTGCTCGGCAAGCAAACGTTGTACTTCGGCGAGAAACCGGCGCGATGACAAAGAAGTACGTGGTCATGTACGAGTCCGCGGACGACGTTCGCGACAAGGCGCCGATTTACTTTGCAGAGCATCAGGCGCGCTGGAAGCAGTACAGCGATAGGGGCGAGCTCATGATGATCGGGACCTTCTCCGACCTGTCTGGCTCGATGGCCATCTTCACGACTCGCCAGGCCGCCGAGGAGTTCGTGGAAGGCGATCCGTTCGTGCTCCACGGAGTCGTGCGCAGCTGGCAGATCAAGGAGTGGAGCGAAGCCCTTACCCAGACCTAGGCTCTAGTGAGGGCCGCGGGACTCCGCTTCTCGCGATTTCCGCCAGCGTTCCTCAGCCTCAGCCCGGTCGCCGCGCAGCTCTGAGACCTTGGCCAGCGCGCGCCAGGTCCAGCCCGGCAGCTGGCGATCGCCGAGCTCCTCGGCGATCCGGATCGCGTGCTTGAGATCCTCCTCCGCTTCGTCCAGCCGGCCGAGCTCTCGCTTCGCGATGCCGCGCGCAGCTCTCGCGTCCGCCAGCTCCCAGCGAGCGCCCAGCTCGGTGAATATCGCCACCCCGCGATCGAACCAGGGCAGCCCTTCCTCAGGGCGGGCGAGCTCTTCGAAGACGCGGCCCTTCTGCACCGAGGTGTTGGCGATGCTGAACTGGTCGGCGGTTTGCTCAGCCACGGCGCTGGCCTCGTCGATGAGCTTCAACGCGCCTTCCGAGTCGTGCATCTCGCTGCGGTTGATCGAAAGAGCGGTCAGCGCCCGTACCCGTGCCCAGTGGTCCTTGGGGTCGACCATGGTGAGGGCTCGCCTCCAGATCGCCTCCGATTCTTCGAACCTTCCCCTCGTCCACGGCACCCACCCCGCGAACAGGAGCGTCCGCACCACGGCCCATGGCTCACCGAGCTCTTCGGCGGCCTCGAGGGATCGGGCGAGCAGCTTTTCGGCCTTGTCGACGTCGGCTTCGTAGTTGATCGCGATGTCGCCCAGGAAGCGCAGGGCGAGCGCCAGCGCGAAGAGGTCGCCGCTGGCATCGGCCAGGGCTACCGCGCGGTTGAGCGCGTCGAGCGCGCCCGGATACTCGCCGAGCCAGTAGCGCGACTCGCCGATGCCTGCGAGGATTCGCGCTTCGCGGACGCCCCAGCCGTTCTCCGGACCGGCCATCACCAGGGCACGCGAATAGCGGTCGACCGCGGATCGGCTCTCCATTCGCCTGCGGGCGCGGTCACCCGCGACCAGCAATGCATCGGCGGCGCGTTCCGGCGCCCCGCGGTCGTTCGGGTCGAGGTCGAGCGAGGCCATCGCGGCGAGCTCCAGATGATCTGCGGCCACCGACCGATGCCCGCCATCCATGAGGTGCTCCGCGATCAGCTGATGAAGGCGAAGCCGCTCGCGCTTGGGCAGACTCGCGTACGCGACCTCCTTGAGCGTCGCGTGCCGCATGCGCCAGGTCGGGTTCGCGGACGCGGGCTGGTCGCGAACGATCACTTCCGCATCCTCGAGCTGCTGGAGCTCGCTGAGGTTGGCGGCGCCATCGATCACCTGCAGCTCTTCCAGGTCGAATCCGTACAAGAACACGGACGCCCGCCGCGCCAGCTCACGGAGCCGTGTGGGCAGGGCGTCGAGACGCGCGCTGATCACTGCCTGGACGGTGGGAGGCAGCGCAGTGTGCGGACCGGCCGCCGCGCCGTCGACTTTCGACATGAGCATGCCGGTTGTCTCGATGATGAAGAATGGATTGCCCCCCGCCCGTTCGGCGATCGCGTTCGCCTGCGCGTCCGCGATCTGTCCGGCGCCCGCATGCCGGACGAGGTGGATCGACTCCTCGCTCGTCAGGGGATCCAGCCGGAGCAGCACCGCATTGCCGCTCTCCTGCCCCCAGTTCGGACGCAGCTCGAGGAGGTCATCACGTGCCAGCGCAAGGATCAGCGCCCGGCGTGGTCCGCGTCGCCCCGGTACGGCGAGGCGCTCGATCAGGTCAAGCATCGCCGGCTTGAGGCTGTGCACGTCCTCGAACACCATCAGCACCGGGTGATCGCGGGCCAGGCCGTCGATGACGGCGATGAAGCCGGCTTGAACGTCATGGACGAAAGCCACCTCCTCGCGCTGCTCCGTCAGGCCGAACAGCAGGCCGAGCCGCTGTGCGGTTAGGTCGGCCTCTCCCTCATCACAGCAACGGTCGACCAGCTCGCGCAGCTGGCGGCGAATCTTCTCAGGCGGATCGCCCGCATCGATGCCGGCGAGGTCGCCGATGATCGCGGCCACCGGCGAGAACGTCGCGGTGTCCGTGTACGAGCGCGGCTGGCCGTGCACCACGACGACGGCGGCCCCCACCCCGGCGGCGAGCTCATCAGCCAGGCGTGACTTGCCGATTCCAGCCTCGCCGACCACTGTGACGAGCACGGGCCGGCCACTCGAGCTGGCCAAACCGAGGCTCTGATCGAGGACCGCCTGTTCGGTCGTGCGGCCCACGAACGGTATGGTGCGGCGCGCGGAGCGGGTGCTGAGCCCTTCGACGGGGAACGCATCGAGAGGCGAATCGAAGCCCTTGGCCCGCACACGCCGGCGCCGCCCGAAAGAGACGTTCGTCTTCGTGAGGGCCTGGGTCGTGGGTCCCGCGAGGAGCTGCCCCGCCTGCGCCGCCGACTGCAGGCGGGCTGCTGTGTTCACGACCGGCCCGGTCACCAGCATCTGGCCGCTCGGATTTCTCCCCGTGGCGGCTTCACCCGACTCGATGCCGATACGGACCTCCAGCGGTTCCGGGAGGCCTGCCGCCTCACCAAGGCGCCGAGTCCGTGCCCGGATGGCCAGGCCGGCACGGACCGCGCGCAGGGCATCGTCCTCGTTCACGTGGGGCAGCCCGAACACCGCCATCACCGCGTCGCCGATGAATTTCTCGGGCCTGCCGCGGAGAGCCAGCAGCTCCTCGGCGGCGCCTTTGAAGAACTGGCCTAGCACCTCGCGCGAGCGCTCCGCGTCGAGCCGGCTCCCAAGGCGTGTCGACTCCACGATGTCGGCAAAGAGAACGGTGACCATCTTGCGTTCCTCGGTGCCGGCGAGCGGACCCACCGAAGCCCCGCAGTTCGGGCAGAATCGGGCGCCGTCCGGGAGGGGACGGCCGCAAACTGAGCAAGCCGCAACCACCCCAGCAGAATATGCTGCTGCGGATGAGCGATCCGAAAACGCGGGCTTTGAGCCAGGTTCCACTCTTCTCTCAACTGTCGCCGGGCGAGCTTGAGTTCGTCGCCAGCCGGTGCGACGAGGTCGATGTTCACGCGGGCAGGCAGCTGACGACCCAGGGCAAGCCTGGCGATTCCTTCTACCTGCTGCTCGACGGAGAGGCCCAGGTCGAGGTCGACGGCAAGCCCAGGCGCACGATGGAGACGGGCGACTTCTTTGGCGAGATCAGCATGCTCGACCGGGGCCTGGCCACTGCGACAGTCACGACCAGCAAGGATTCACAGCTGCTGGTGATGAGCCACGCGCAGTTCCGCGACGCGATCAAAGCGAACGAATCGTTGCTGGTCAAGGTGCTCGCCGCAATGGGCGAGCGCCTGCGGGCCGACCTGGCCGCCGCCCACCAGCACGAGTAGGGGGCGGCCAGTCTAGATCCGACCGCCTTTCAACATGGCAATGGCCTTGGCGATTCCACGCTCGCGTGTCGGGGCAGCCTTGGCCGCTTCGATCGGCGACACCAGGCGCTTCTTCTTGCTATTGGACAAGCCGTCGAAAAGGGACTTGGCTTTGGCGTCCCGCGCGAGCGCCGCGGCGAAGTCGGGCGGAATGGTGACTTCGCGCGGCTCGGTGTCCAGCTCGAGGTCGATATCGACAACGTCGCCGCCCGCCACGCTCGCGGCCTCGCGGACTTCGGCGGAGACACCCAACATGAACTTGCCGCCCATCACCGCCACGCTGCTGCGGTAGGTGTAGCCGTTGATGGTGGCGCGAACGAGCGGCACCTTGCTCGACCCGAGAGCGGCCACGACCTTGGCCGGAACTTCAATCCCGGTAGCCGTCTTACCCGCTTGCAGGATCTTGGCTCGAAATCTCATCGCCGTGACTTCGGGTTGGCCGCGCTCGACCGCGACGCCGGCGGCGTACCCGTCGTCTCGGCGAGCTGGACGATCCGGATGTTGTTGCCGAACGGGTCGCGGATGCCGATGTCGGTCCCATAGGACTGGGTGGTTGGCTCCTGCGTAAACTCGACGCCGCGGGCCTTGAGCGTCTCATAGGTCTTCTGGATGTTGTCGGTGGTCAGGCCGAGCGTGAAGCCGGTTGCGCCCTTGGTCACCAGCTCGCGGACCATGTCCGCGGACTTTGCGTCCATCCCCGGCGGCCCTGGCTTCTCGAGCAGGACGTCGCGACCCTTCGTGCCAGGTACGCAAACCGTGAGCCAGCGCATGAAGCCGAGGTCCAGGTCGTTGCTGACCTCGAGCCCCAGCACATCGACGTAGAAGTCGCGTGCCTTGTCCTGGTCGAGGACGAATATCTGAGACATGTTGATGGTGCTGTACATCGGTGATTCCTCCGTTGATCTGGTTCGAAGATGGATCCGATGCTAGGTGCCGTTCGCAGACCTGGCTTCTCCAAAACTGCTCGGTCTCATGTAGGCCATCGTGAAGCATGTCGGCACCGACTTCACCTCCGCGCGCTCCCGATACTCGCTCGGCGACACGCCGACGATCTCTCGAAAAGTGCGGCTGAAGGTGCCCAGGCTCGAGAAGCCGACGTCGAAGCAGATGTCAGTGATGGTGCGCTCGGTCTCGGACAGCTTGAACATCGCCCGCTCAACGCGACGGCGCTGAAGATAGCGATGCGGAGTCTCGCCAAACGTCGCCCGAAAAGTCCTGATGAAGTGCGCCTCCGAAACGCTCGCGATCGCCGCCAGGTCAGGAGTGTCCAGCGGTTGAGCATATGCGCGGTCGATGGCGTCGCGGGCGCGAAGCATGGGGCGGTTGAGCTCTTCGACCGCCCTGCTCATCAGCTCAATCCCACCAGAAGAACCAGGTCCGGCCGTCCACGAGTGTCGCCGCCAGCGCCTCGACAGTCCCTACACCTTGCGTGACGATGTCCTCGCAATACGCGAATTGCTCGTTGGCCAGGGCGAGGGCGTCATCCCGGCTGGTTGGCGGTCGGGCGACTAGCATCTCGACAGTGTCCGCGGCGATGCCAACCGGCTCGGCACCCCAACGCTCGGACCAGTAGCGCATCACGCCAACATGCTCCTCAGGAGTCGGGCAAGCGTTCCAGGCACCAAATTCGATCGCAGCCGCGGCTTCCCAGGGGTGTGCGATTTGAACGACCGCAATCCAGATCCGCTGATGCGGCTTGTTCTTCTGCCGGTCGATCGGGATCAGAAAGTCAGTCGAAGGTGAGAGCTCGGGCCAAGGTCCGTGAATCGACGCTTCGAACTCGGCCCGCTCGTCTGGCTCCATGCCGTCGACGAGCTCGCCGGCTCTGCCCTGTAACCACGCCTGGGGATCGAACGCGTCGACAACCCCGCGCTCTCGATCCACGAATTTCAGTGCCTCCCGAAGCTGCTCGACGGCCTCGTCGGGCCCGATGAGGATGGGATAGCCGACCGTCGACGCGTTCGGCCGGAGCGCGTTCCACCACGCGATGGCGTCCTTGCCGGGGCTTGCGAAAGCGAAAATCGGGCCGCTCGGCGCGCGCGCAACCTCGGTCCACTGCAGGTCGGGGAGTCCGGCGCCGCGGACCCGACCACGAAGGTCATCCATCGGGCCCAGTGTGCCAGACGCGGTTTACTTGAGCAGCCGCTTGGGCGCCACTCGGCGGTAGGCGCGCTCTACGATGATGCCGATCTCTTCCCAGTCGACCTCGACGTCGAGGTAAACGCCGACCCATCCGCGGTGTCCAACGTAAGGCGGCCGGAAGAAACGCTCCGGTTTAGCATTCACGAGCATCTCCTGGGCGCCCTCAGGTGCGGCGCACCAAGCGCTCAGGCGATCGTCGTGGTGATGGTCCGCGGTGGTGGCGAACTGCTTGCCCGCTACGAACCACGAAGTCTCGCCATGGCTCATCTTCTCCGTGACCTCAGGGAGGTCAAGGCAGATCTGCCGAAGCCGCTCGACTTTGACCGGATCGCTGGGTCTCTCCACAATGCCGACGAGGTTACGCTGGCCTCGAGCGTCGATGGCATCGTGGTCTGAGTTCGAAACCGTGGAGCCCGAGTTCGCAGCGCGCGTCCGCAGGCTGATGACGTCGCGCAAGCACCTCACCATGGCGACGCTACGTCTTGACGGCTCGCCACGAATCAGCGGCACCGAGGTCGAATTTGCGGATGGTGAGCTGCGGACAGGGTCGATGGCCCGCGCAAGGAAGGCTATTGACCTGCGCCGAGATCCCCGCGTTGCGATCCACGGACCGACGACCGATTCTCCCGCAAGAAATCCCGCCGGCTGGAAGGGCGAGGCCAAGATCGCCGGCACCGTCAGAGAGGTCGATTCGGGCAGCGACGCCCATCGATTCCTCATTGACATCACCGAGGTCGTGATCACACGCCTGAATGAGGCCGGCAATCGCCTGGTGGTCGAATCGTGGAACCCAGGTCGGGGTTATCGCTCGATGGAACGCGAGTAGCTTCGCGTGATGATGCGGCCCGCGGCCGCAAGCTACGGCGTCTACCAGTTCCTGTCCTGACGCCGGGTCGTTACTTCGTCGAGGCAAGCCCCCAACGGTCACGTTCACACATCTCGAAGTGCGCGACCTGGCCGGCTAGCCGGACGCGACGCCACCAACACGTGAGCGCCCAGGCGCTCGGAATGTTTTGCTGTTTCGAGGGATGAATTTGGCCAGCGGGGTGATTAACTTCGTCCCCTGATGGGCGCGTGGATAGCGTTGGACAACCGGCGCAGAACCTTCGTTGTAGCGGCGGCAGCGGTCGTCCTCATCTCGGTGGCATACGCCGTGAACATTCGTACCGCACCCTTCGGGGAGCATGCGGTGACGGTGATCGACGACCTCGGGGAGGCTGTGGCCGCAGCGATCGCCTCGGCCGCCTGCGCGTGGGCCGCGAGCAGGGCTGTGGGAAAGGACCGGCTTGGCTGGGCGCTGATGAGCATCTCGGCCGGCCTCTGGGCGGCAGGCGAGGTGGTCTGGTCCTACTACGAGGTCGGTTTGGGCGTACAGGTGCCATACCCGTCGCTCGCAGACGCGGGATTCCTGTCGGCGGTGCCGTTTGCGATCGCCGGCATTCGCTCCTTCTGGAGTAAACCGCGAGGCACATCCTCGCGCTGGCGTGTCTGGTTCGACGGTGTCATCGTCGCCCTCGCCCTGACCTCGACCGCGTGGGGTTTCGGGCTGCGCACGGTGTATGAGTCGGGCGCGCCCTGGTCGACCAAAGTGTTCGACCTCGCCTACCCGGTCTCCGACATCCTCATCGGTACGGTTCTCATCCTCGCCATCCGGCGGGCGACGGAATACCAGAAGGGCCGGATGGCGCTTCTCCTGGCCGGTGTCGCCTCGTATTCCATCGCCGACAGCGCGTTCTCTTACCTCACAGCCCAGGGCGCGTACGGTTCGGTCGGCAGCGTGCTGGACACCGGATGGTTTGCAGGTTTCCTGCTGATCGGGCTGGCTGCGATCTACCCGGCGGCGGCGCCAAAGGTCCAGACGAAGCAAGCCCCCCTCGATCTCTGGCAGCTCGCCCTCCCCTGGATGACGCTGCTGACCGCGTCGGCAGGCGACGTGTATTCGGCGCTATCGGGGCATGAGCTCGATCTCTTCATGTCGTCGCTGACGGCAATTCTTGCGGTGCTGCTGACGGTAAACATGATCCTCGAGCGGAGGGAATTCCTTGAGATGCTGACCGAGATCGAGGAGTCCCACACGACCCTGAACCAAACGTTCAAGACGGCCTTGGTTGGGATCGAGCACTCCAGCAAGCTGATGCAGGATGCCGAGCGGCTCGAGCTCGCCGACGTCCGGCGCCATGCCGCCGAAATCAATCGCACCGCCGATCGGCTCGATCGCCTGATCGGGGAGATGCTGTAGCCGAACCGTCTGAGGTATCAGCACATGTGTGCGGTATTGGCTGTCTGACCTAAACGGGATGGGGCCATTCGTG
>VBGM01000073.1 GCA_005880855.1 Chloroflexota bacterium | reverse complement strand
GCCAAGCGCGCTCGCGTGCAGGGGCAGCTGAAGGCCGACCTCGAGAACGCCAAACGTCGAATCCGGGCGAAAGACGTGGTGCACCACGACGACGCTCGAACCGTGCATCACCCCCACCCTGACCGCAGCGCTCGTGCGGGTGGCGAGCCGGTCGGCGTACGGGATGGAGCGCGCCCGGAGCTCGTTCAGATCCAGGTACGAGTAGCCGAGCTGCAGGAGGCCCGGTCCTAGCTGGTACTTGTCCGAGCTCCGGTCCTGCTCGACGAACCCGTGAGATTGCAATGTCTGTAGCAGCCCGTGAACGGTGGGCCGAGCCAGGCCCAGGCGGTCCGCCAGCTCGCTGACCCCCAGCCTCCGTGGCCCGCTCGCGAGCGCTTTGAGGATCGCGGTGGCTCGATCGATGGACTGGATGGAGGATCGCCGTGACTTTTCTTCATTCGGCATTGCTGAATTCCTGTCGGTAGTGTAGACTACGACCGTCGTCTGGAACGGGAATCCGAGGCGCCAACTGCCTCGACGGGGAGTGTCGAATTTGGTCGGGATTGTACTGGTCTCCCACAGCCTGGACCTCGCGCGCGGCCTCGCCGAGCTGGCGTCCCAGGTGGCCGGAGAGGGCGTGAAGGTCGAGCCCGCGGGCGGCGGGCCGGGCGGGACCCTGGGCACCAGCGGGGACGCTGTTCGCGAGGCGATCGCGCGGGCTGACTGCGGGCAGGGTGTGGTCGTGCTGGCCGACCTCGGCAGCTCCATCCTCACGGTTCGGCACCTGCTCCAGGGCAAGGCCAACGGTCACGTGCGGCTGGTCGACGCGCCGTTCGTCGAGGGCGCCGTCGCGGCCGCGGTGATCGCATCCGCCGGCCAGTCGCTCGAAGACGTGGCGAGAGCGGCGGAAGAGGCTCGTGGTGCCAGCAAGTTCTGAGTCCACTGTCGCTTTGCCGGCCGGTGTGGCGCTGCACGCGCGGCCGGCCGCGACGTTCGTGAAGACCGCGCTTCGCTTTCGTTCGCGGGTGACGGTCGGCTCCAATGGCAAGACCGCCGACGCGAAGAGCATCCTCGCCGTGCTCGCGCTGGGAGCGGGCGGCGGCACGGTGCTGCGGTTGAGCGCCGACGGTATTGATGCCCCCGACGCGCTGGCGGCGCTTACGAGCTGCGTGAGCGGCCTGGTCGAGTAAGTCCCTCGGCGGCATCGCGGCACGCCGCGTAGTCCAGGTCTCGGATCCATTTCCTCACCTCGCCGACACGCGCCGCCGCGACGCTCAGCTCATCGACCCCGAGCCCGACGAGAATCGGCATCGCCACTCGATCAGAGGCCGCCTCTCCGCAAACGTCGACAGCAATACCGGCCGCGCGCGCGGCTTGCGCCGTCTCATCGATGAGCCGCAAGACTCTGACGTCTGTGACGGGCGCCGACTTCGAGTGTTCACGATCGAGACCCAGAACGAGCTGCGTGAGGTCGTTGGTGCCGATGCTCAAGAAGTCCGACACCTCCGCGATCTCTCGCGCCCGTTGTGCCGCTTCCGGCGTTTCGATCATCGATCCGACCAGCGGCACCGGCCGGCCATCCAGAACACCCTCGATCATCTCGTGCACTGCGCGCACCTGCTCCGGGCTCGTGACCATCGGGATCAGGATCCGAAGCTGTGTATCGGCGCCCGCGGCGACGATCGCCTCCAGTTGCGTCCTGAGCGCTTCCGGCGACTCAAGGAGCAGTTCGATGCCTCGGCCCTCCGCACCTTTGAGGAATGGCGGGGTCTTGTCGCCGCCGAAATCCAGCAGGCGCACAGTCGCGATCTGATTGATGAGTCGTTCGAGGATCGGTTTCAAGAAGGCAAGGTGCTCACCCCGCAAAGGCCAGGCCCGCGCTTCCAGAAACCCGAGCTCGGTTCGCAACAAGCCCACCCCTTCGGCACCCTGGTGACCCGCTTCGATGACTTCGGCGACGCTCGCGGCGTTGCCCAGCACGACGATGCGGTGGCCGTCCCTGGTTTCAGCGGGCAAAAGACGGTGCTCGCGGGCAGCCGTGCGCGCCGTGTCGCGGCTGGCTTCGTCTGCTCGAGCCGCTGCCACGCGAGCCGCGTCGGGGCTGAGAACGAGCAGGCCGGAGTCGCCATCGAGGACGACCTCTTCCCCATCCACCACGTCGAGCACATCGGGGCCGAGTCCCACGACCATCGGTATCCCCAGCGAACGCGCGACGATGGCCGCATGGGCGGTCACCCCACCGCCGGCCAATGCGACGCCCGTCGCGCTGAGCTCAGCCACGTCCGCAGGCCCCAGCGTCCGCGCAACGAGCACGCCTCCCGCCGCCGCCGCGACGCCGCCGCGCGCATGGGCCGCCGCGCGGCGGCCGAGGCTTCGTACGTCATCGGCGCGCAGGGCGAGCGTCGGATCCGCAAGGTTCGCAAGCTCCATGGCGATTTCTTCGGCGGCACCTGCCAGGGCAGCCTCCGCCGGCAAGCCTGACTCGAGTACGAGGGACTCGACCCGCCCGATCAGGCCAGGATCTTCAGCCATGAGCACACCCGTCTCGACGATGTCCGCCTCGGCCGTGCGGCCGGCCTCTCGCAAGCGTGTCACCAGGTCCTGGAGCTCAGTAGCGGCGGCGTGTAGGGCAAGAGTCGCGCGATCCAGCTCACGATCGCGTGCCGCCGGCGCGATGCCAGCCGGCGCGACCGATTGGGGTCGATCCAGGACGAACGCTCTGCCACTCCTGACACCCGGCGCTGCGCTGACGCCGCGCAAGGCACGCTCGCCCATCAGGACTCCGAGATGGCCGCTCGCTGCAGTGCGCGAATGATCAGCGCTGTCGAGGTCGCGCCTGGGTCCTGGTGGCCCACCGAACGCTCGCCGAGGTATGACGCCCGGCCCTTCCGAGCCTGCATCGGGATGGTTGCGCGCATTCCGGCTTCCGCCGCCGCGGCGGCTTCGTCGAGCGCCTGAGCGAGCGAGTGGCCCTCGCCGATTCGCGCCCGCAGCGTGTCCACGGCCGGCTCCAGCGCATCGACCATGGTCTTGTCACCCAGATCAGCCGTGCCCAGGTCCTTCACGGAAGCGAGCGCGGCAGCGAGGATCTCGGCCAGCTGCGCGCCGTCAAAGGTGGGCTGATCGCCGAGCACGCGCCCGCCGCTGCGGAGCGCCGAGCCCCACAGCGGGCCGCTCGCACCGCCCACGGTTGAAACCAGCGTGCGGCCGGCAATGATGAGAAGCCGGCCGGGGGGCGAACCGTTGTCGGCCCCCAGGGCCTGGACGACGGCCTCGAAGCCCCTGGTCATGTTGGTGCCGTGATCGCCATCGCCGATGGCCGAGTCGAGCTGGACCAGGTGGTCCCGCTCGGCGCGCACCGACGTTTCGATCTCACGCATCCAGGAGCTTATCGTGGCCGCGTCCATAACCCTCATCCCCACGAAATCCGCACCCCGCACCGGGCCGCGCGCGCTTCCCCCCGGCGCCTCCACCGCGATTTCGTGGGGAACCCCGTCTTCATGGGTGATCAAAGGTTAGTGTTACGCCCTCCAGCGCAGCGCGGGCGTGTGCACGGGCGCGTCCCAGAGGCGGATGAGCTCGTCGTCGAGCTCGAGCACGGTCAGCGAAGCGCCGGCCATCTCGAGCGAGGTGATGTAGCTGCCCACGAGGTTTCGCACCGGCTCGAGGCCGAGCTTGCGAAGCTTTTCGTCGACCTCGCCATAGATAAGGTAGAGCTCGAGAAGCGGCGTACCGCCCATGCCGTTCACGAACGCGAGCACCTTGCTTCCCTTCTTGGCCTTCAGGTCGGAGACGACGGCCTCGACCATGATGTCGACGACGTCGCTTGCCGTTCCCAGCGTCGCGCGGCGCCGGCCGGGCTCGCCGTGGATCCCGATACCGAGCTCGATCTGGCCTTCGGGCAGATCGAAGATCGCCTTGGCGGACGCTGGCGGTATGCATGACGAGAGCGCAACCCCGAACGACCGCGCGCGATCGTTGACGCGCTTGACCGTGTCGGTGACCTTCGCCAGGTCGGCCCCGCTTTCCGCGGCCGCACCGGCGATCTTCTCCGCGAGCACAGTGGCGCCGACGCCACGCCGGCCCGCCGTATAGAGCGAGTCCTGGACTGCTACGTCGTCGTCGATGACGACTGAGGTGACCTTAATGCCCTCATCCGCTGCGTCCTCGGCCGCGAGCTTGAAGTTGAGAACGTCGCCGGTGTAGTTCTTGACGATGTGCACCACCCCGGCGCCGCCGTCGACCGCCTTGGTGGCGGCGAGCATCTGCCCAGGCACCGGCGAGGTGAACACCTCACCCGGGGCTGCGGCGTCGAGCATTCCGAGCCCGACGAAACCACCGTGTAAGGGTTCATGCCCTGAGCCGCCGCCGGAGATGAGGGCGACCTTGCCTTTCCTGGGCGCGTCCTTGCGCACGATGATCTGGTTCGTTACGTCGTATCGCAGCAGGTCGGGGTGCGCCGCCGCCAGCCCCTTGAGGGATTCCTTGACGACCTGCGATGGCTCGTTGAGGAACTTTCGCATCTGGTTGGTTTCGACTGCCATTGTGTCTTTCTCCTGTTTCGATGATCTAGCCGGCGGCCGCGCGTGCGGTCTCGTCGTGGGTGACTGCTTCGACG
>VBGM01000072.1 GCA_005880855.1 Chloroflexota bacterium | reverse complement strand
TTCGCCCATCCGAATCTCGTCGTCAAGGCCCTGCTCGACGATAGCCTGGGCCTTCTGCTCAAGGTCTGGGGCGGCTTCATACTCCACACCACTGATTTCGAGACCGGTCACGACTTCACGTCGAATGCGACCATCCAGACATTCGAGCCGAAGGTTCAGATCGTCGCCAATGCGGCGCTCACCCTCGTCGCCATCTGGGCTTGGTATCGAATCATGTGGGGCCATGGGCTTCGGAGCCAGTTCACTGCGCGCATCATGCTGCCGCGGCTGCTGCTGTCCGCGGCGCTCATCAATTTCGCGCTTCCGCTCATTCAGGCGGTGGTCCAGGCAAGCAACGCCGCCTGCGCTGCGATTCAGACGTTCGACACGCTCCCCGACTGGCAGAGTTGGCTCCACAACCTGGAGCTCGATCCGTCAAGCGGGGTCCTGCAGACCGTGTCGACCGCCTTTCTGATCGCCGGTTACGACATGCTTGGGGTTGCGTACCTCATCCGCTACACGATCCTCATCGTCCTCGCCATCACCGCGCCGCTCGCAGCGCTCCTGTTCACGCTTCCCGAGACCCACCACGTCGGCAAGCAATGGAGCTCGCTCTTCCTGACGAACCTCCTGATGCAGCCCATGCAGCTCTTCGTGCTGGCGATCGGCTTCGCGCTCGAACGGAATGGCTACACCCCCGTCCACCACCTCTTCGCGCTGGCGTCGCTCCTCGTCGTGTTCAAGGTGCCCGGCGCGATGGGTGGTGCGGAGAAGGTGGCGCACAAGCTGGAGTCGGCGCTGAAGTCGGGCTTCAAGGCCGTCGAGCACGCGGTCGCGCGCGCGTGATGATTCGGATCGCGGCGCTGGCTCTGGCGGCGGCGCTCATCTGGACTGTCGCGGCGTCTCGGGTAATCGATCAGCGACGGCTGCCCTTGATGGCGATCGTGCCCGGCGCCGTCGAGACGCTCCCATTCGGCTGCACGTCTTTTGCGCTGGAGCCGTTCGATCCATTCTGTCCGGGTCTGCACATCCACACCGGCATCGACCTCGCCGCGCCGGCGGGCGCGCTGGTTCACGCCGCCGCCGCCGGCATGGCGTTGGCAGGCTTCGACCCGGGCGGAGCCGGTATTTACGTCGCGGTGAACTTTGGCCCACATGTCCGGCTGCTTTACTGCCACCTCTGGCGCGTGCATGTGGTGGCGGGTGAGTTGGTTTCGCCGGGCGAGGTCGTCGGCGAGGTCGGCTCCACGGGACTCGCAACGGGCGCCCACCTGCATTTCGAGGTGCAGCTCGATGGACGCCCAGTCGACCCGGCAATTTGGCTCGGGTCTTAACAACCAGCATTGGCGGCGCGCCTGTCGCTTCTTACGCTGGGCTGGAAATTCTCAGGAGGTTTCGGAATGATCAACAAGGTGATACTCATCGGCAATCTCACAGCGGACCCGGAGGTCCGCGCCACGCCAAAAGGCGTTTACGTCGCCAACGTGCGAATGGCGACCAACACGTACATAGGCAAGGACGAATCGGGCAACGCGAAGCAGGCGACGGAATTCCACCACCTGGTGCTCTTCGCGAGGCTGGCCGAGGTCGCCGGCGAATACCTGCGCAAGGGCAAGCAGATCTACGTCGAAGGCCGGCTGCAAACGAGCTCATGGGACGACGCCGCGTCGGGCGCCAAGAAGTACCGCACGGAGGTGATCGTCGAAGACATGAAGATGCTCGGCGGCAAGCCGCAAGAGGCGACCGCGGCGGCCTAGCTGGGCACCGCCAGGGAAAGCACGAGCAGGGCTTGGCCCAGCTGGTACATCACGATGTTCACCGGCTGGCCCCAGGCCACGGGCTTGACGAAGCGGTACCAGGCGAAGATCACATCGGAATAGAAGAAGAGCAAGCCGCCCGCGGCGGCGACGAGGTTGCCGCTGGCGGTCGCGCTCACCGTCATCAGCGAGATGACGATCGCGTAAGCGATCACGGGGTTCCGCAACCTCGCGCGGCTCGTGCCGTGCAGGGCGCCCAGCACCCGGTGCAGGAACAGGCTGGCCGTCGCGACCACGATCGCGAGGCCGGCCAGCAGGCCCAGGGCGCTGAAACCGGCGAACCTGAAGCCGGCCGCGTAAGCGAGGTGCCCGCCGAGAAACGCCGCGATTCCCGGCAGCAGATAGGAATCCGGCAGCATCAGGAACACATCGCCGGCCAGTCCGAGCGCGAGAGCGACCACGAAAAGGGCCCGCTCGCCCTGGTTGGCCGGGTGGAGGACGACCGCCGCGATTATCAGGAAGACCATCACCGCCGGCTTGGTCGCGTACTCGAGTCGCTTATCGTGGCGGAGGATCGACACGAGGTCGCCGGCGCAAGCCAGGGCGGCGAGCCCGAATGCACCCCAGGCGAGCGGGTTCATAGTCCGAGTATCATCGCCGCCTTGCGCAGTGGGGTATCTGGGCGTAATGATGTAATCCGTGAGTGAGGACATTGTCGCCTGGTTCTCGAGCCGGGTGCCCAAGAGTTGGTTTGCCGGACCGCCCGAGGTGAGCTCCGACAGCGAGGAGATCCTTGTGATCGGAGACCTGCCGGACGTGGAGCTTGCCGGCGGCACCTCGTCCGAGGCGCGCGAGGCCGCGCGCGTGGCCCGGATCGACCGTTTCCGCGAGGAAACCCGCGACGAGCGCGTCAAGATCGCCCGCGACGCCGAGCGCCGCTTCCGCCGGAAGGTTGCTTGGGGCGCCCGGTGCGGTGAGGAAACCAGGATCTTCACCACCCTCAGCCTCCCGGTCATGACCCGCCTGAGGATGCCCGAGCGGGCGGTTCTCGACACGCTGGTCGCGGGCGGAGTCGCACGGAGCCGGAGCGACGCCCTGGCGTGGTGCGTACGCCTGGTCGGAATGCACCAGTCGGACTGGCTCAAGGGCTTGCGGGACGCCCTGGTCAAGGTCGACGAGGCCCGCGGCAAGGGCCCCCTGAACTAGCTCCGACCAAGCCGAGCGCAATTACGGGGCTGGAGCGGCGTCGGGACGGTTGATACTGTGCGCGACTTGGGTGCCAGGAACGGCCACCAACACGTTGTGATCATCGGCGCCGGCCCGGCCGGGCTGACCGCGGCTTACGAGCTGATGAAGCACGACGTCCCGACCACGGTGATCGAGAAGGACGCGACGTACGTGGGCGGGCTGGCGCGCACTGTCGAGCACAAGGGCTACCGGTTCGACATCGGCGGCCATCGGTTCTTCTCCAAGAACCAGGAGGTCGAGGACCTCTGGACCGAGATCCTTGGCCCGGAGATGCTGACCCGGGATCGGCTCTCGCGCATCTACTACCGGGGACGCTACTTCGCGTATCCGCTGAAGGCGGCCAACGCGCTCTTGAACCTCGGCCCCCTGGAGACGGTTCGATGCATGGCCAGCTACGCGAAGGCGCGCCTGACACCGGTCAAAGATCCGCGCAGCTTCGAGGACTGGACACGAAACCAGTTTGGCTTTCGCCTCTACAACATCTTCTTCAAGACCTACACGGAGAAGGTGTGGGGGATCAGCACCAAAGAGCTGTCGGCGGACTGGGCCGCACAGCGCATCAAGAGCCTCGACATGTGGCTCGTGCTGAAGAGCGCTCTCTTGCCACGCCGCAAGCCGGCCAATCGAGGCGACCTGGTCACGACCCTGATCGACAGCTTCCGGTACCCGCGCCTGGGGCCCGGGCAGATGTGGGAGCGGGTGGCGGAGATGCGTCGCGCCAGGGGCGAGCCGGTGCTGATGGGCCGGAGCGTAGAACGAATCAAGCACGACCACGGACGCGTCACATCGGTCGTCACCAAAACGACGTCAGGCGCGGTTGAGGAGCACAAGGGCAGCGACTTCGTCTCGAGCAT
>VBGM01000071.1 GCA_005880855.1 Chloroflexota bacterium | reverse complement strand
ACCGCTTGACTTTCTCCAACCCAGCATGATTGAATGACCAACCAGATTTGGTTGAGCGTTCAACCAGGACACCGAACACACAGGAGAAAGGACCCAAGTTGCCAAGCGACAGCCGAGCCAGGATCCTCGAGGCCGCCTTTGCCGTTCTGAGCCGCGACGGCTACGAGAACGTCTCGATCAAGGACATCGCCGAGGAGGCCGGCGTCGCCCAGGGCCTCGTCCACTACTACTTCAAGTCCAAGCAGCAGCTCGTCCTCGCCGTCCTCTTCGAGGTCTGCAAGAAGATGGACGTCTACACCGCCGAAGGGACCGAAGGGGCGATGGCCGCGTTCGAGAACTTCAAGGTCCTTCTGCGCACCCAGCCCGACGCCCACACCCTCTACATCCAGCTGATCGGCGTCGGCCTCCACGACAAAGAGATCGGCGCCGGGATCCGCGAGAACATCCGCACCGAGCGAGGCCACGTCGAAGACCTCGCGCGCCAGGTCCTCGCCGAGCGCGAGACCGACCCGCGTCCTGCCCGCGCGATCGCCGGCGCGGTTTGGGCCGGTGTCCTCGGAATCATGGTTCAGAAATGCATCGACTCGGAGTTCGACGCCGATGAAGCCGTCGACACTCTCGCCGCGATGGCGCTTCAAGCCGTCTATCCGTCCGGACAGGCCACGGCCTAGTCCACCAAGAGAAAGGAGTCAGGGGAAATGTTCGCGAGCTGGGGTCGTTTCGTGTACCGGTACCGATGGGCCACGCTGGCCTCCTCAGGCGTGCTGCTGGCCATCTCGATCGCGGGCATGCTCATGGGTGGCACGCTCACGAGCGGTGGCCCGCTGACCAGCAACCTCGAATCGGCGCGCGCCGGCAACCTGGTCACGTCCGAGCTCGCCACCTCGAAGGTAACCTCGAACTTCGTCCTCATCTTCTCGAGCAAGACCCAATCGGTGAGCGACCCAGCCTTCAAGGACGCGCTCACCGCTGCCCTGGCGCCCATCGAGGGTGACCCGCGCATCAGCGCGCTGGTCAGCCCGTACAACGCACCCAACGCCCGCGTCGCACAGGCGCTCACCTCCACCGACGGTCACCAGGCGCTCGTCAGCATCGACCTGAAGTCATCGGGGACCCAGGCGCACAACGACTACGACGCGCTGCGAAGCCAGGTCCACTCGGACATGCTGACGGTGACCGGGACCGGGTTCGTCGCCATCAACGAGGCTTTCAACAAGACCCTCGAAAGCGACCTTCAGCGCGCCGAGTTCGTGACCCTCCCGGTCACGCTCGTCCTGCTGGTCATCATCTTTGCTTCGCTCGTGGCCGCCGGCCTCCCGCTTGGCGTCGGCATTCTCACGATCGTCGGCGGTCTCGCCGGCACGTTCTTCCTCAACCGGTTCACGGACGTCTCGCAGTACGCCCTCAACATCGTCACCCTCATCGGCCTCGGCGTCTCCATCGATTACTCGCTGTTCGTGGTCAATCGCTTCCGCGACGAGCTGGCAAACGGTGCGTCCCGTGAAGATGCGCTGGCGACGACGATGGCGACCGCCGGGCGTGCGATCACGTTCTCCGGCATCACGGTTGCGGTAGGCCTCTCCGCGATGCTCTTCTTCCAGGGCACCTTCCTGGCGTCGATGGGCGCCGCGGGCGCGATCGTCGTCGCCGTCGCGGTTGTCTACGCGCTCACCTTCCTGCCGGCACTCATGTCGATCCTCGGCCCCGCGGTCAACCGCCTGCGCCTCCCGCTGTTCCGGTCCCACCGCCCCGCCGGGCAGCTGGGCTTGGGTTTCTGGGGCCGCTGGGCGACCTGGGTCATGCGCCGGCCGCTGGTGGTTCTCCTGCCCGCCACGGGGTTCCTGCTCCTCGCCGCCTCGCCGTTCATCCAGCTCAGGCTCGCCAACGGCGACGTCGACATGCTGCCCTCGCACCTCGAGGCGCGCCAGGGGTACGACCAGATGATCGCCAACTTCCCGGGCCGGGACCAGACGACCTTCAACATCGTCGTCAACTATCCCGACGGCTCACCGCAGACACCGGCGCGCATCAGCGCCCAGTCCGATCTGGCTCAGCGTATCGCCGCCATTCCACACGTGCTGCACACCACCACTAGCGGGGTGGGCCGGCACATAGTCCTTATTCAGGCCACGACCTCGTACCCCGCGACGTCGGACGAATCGCGCGCCATCGTCAACGCGATCCGCGCCGACCAGGGTGTAGGCGACGGGGGACAGGTGCTGGTCGGCGGCCAGACCGCCGTGGACCTCGACACCATCAAGTTCATCGTCGACCGCACGCCGCTCGCGGTCGGGTTCGTGGTGGTGGTCACGTACATCGTGCTGTTCCTGCTCACCGGATCGGTGGTGCTGCCGCTCAAGGCCGTGCTGCTGAACTTCTTGTCCATCGGCGCATCTTTCGGAGCCCTGGTGTGGATCTTTCAGCAAGGCCACCTGTCGAACATCCTCGGCTTCACGCCCCAGTCGATCGACCCCAGCATCCCGGTGATCCTGTTCTCGATCGTATTCGGCCTATCGATGGACTACGAGGTGCTGCTGGTCAGTCGCATCCACGAGGAATACGTGCGCACCGGCGACAACACGCACGCGGTGGCGAGCGGCCTCGAACGGACTGCGCGCCTCATCACCGGCGCCGCGGCGATCATGTTCACGGTCTTCCTCGCCTTCGGCCTCGCCGAGGTGGTGATCATCAAAGCGATCGGCATCGGGCTGGCGGTGGCCGTCGCCATCGACGCGACACTTGTGCGCGCGCTCGTGGTGCCGGCCGTCATGCGTTTGCTCGGCGACTGGAACTGGTGGGCGCCGCGCCCGCTGAAGAGGCTCTACGACCGCGCCGGCCTCGGCGACTTCAAGGTAGAGCCGATTCCCGAGCCAGAGCTTGAAGTCGCGTAGAGCGCAACGCCGGGCGAGATCCGAGAATCGAAATACCGGGTAAGACGGGAGGCCAGCCCGTTCCGCTAACGCAAGCGGTTCGAATCGCCGGGCCGCAATGCGACTCAGGAGG
Organism: Chloroflexota bacterium; assembly: GCA_005880855.1. Taxonomy (GTDB): domain Bacteria; phylum Chloroflexota; class Dormibacteria; order Dormibacterales; family Dormibacteraceae; genus UBA10449. The sequence continues at coordinate 1,107 of VBGM01000071.1, read as the reverse complement.
TTCTGAACAAGATGGAAAACTTGGTTGTCTTTCTTCTCGTCGGTCTCGTCGCCGGGTTCCTGGCCAGCAAGGTGATGACCGGTAGGGGCATGGGCCTCATCTGGGACATCGTGGTCGGTGTTCTCGGCGCATTTCTAGGCGGTTGGCTGGTCGGAGCTCTGGGTATCGCTGTGGGTGGCCTGTTGGCGGAGATCGTGGTCGCCTTCATCGGTGCGCTCATCCTGCTGTTCATCTTCCGCGCGCTGATCGGCCGGGGCATGATCCGCGCATAAAGCTGTTTCGAATGAGGCCTCGCGGCAACTTGCCGCGGGGCCTTTCTTTTTGGCCGTCAAACGCCTGCCCGCGCGCGCGGGTCGGTCCTCCATACAATTCGAGGCGATGGCCACCTCGCGGAGCGCCCATAAGTGGGTCTACAACTTCACCGAAGGGTCCGCGAAGATGCGCGACCTTCTCGGAGGCAAGGGCGCCGGCGCCGCGGAGATGACCCGCGCCGGGATGCCCGTACCCCCCGGTTTCACCATCACCACCGAAGCCTGCCGGGCCTATCTCGCCAACAAGGGCAAGTTCCCACCCGGCATGTGGGAGCAGGCGCTCGCCGCGCTCAAGAAGCTCGAGCGCCAGACCGGTAAGGGCTTCGGGGACCGGCACAATCCGCTCCTTGTCAGTGTCCGCTCCGGGGCCAAGTTCTCGATGCCGGGCATGATGGACACGGTCCTCAACCTCGGCCTCAACGAAGAGACCACCAAGGGCCTCGCGGCGCTCACCAACGACGAACGCTTCGCGCTCGATGCGCGCCGGCGGTTCATCCAGATGTTCGGCAAGACCGTGATGGGGATCGACGGCGAGAAGTTCGAGCACGCGCTGACCGAGGCGAAAAAGCGCGCCGGCGTCAAGACCGACCCCGAGCTGAAGCCGGATCACCTGCGGCCGCTCGTGAAGCGGTTCCTCGCCATATATAAGGAAGAGACGGGCCACGACTTTCCGTCGGACCCGATCGTTCAGCTCCGCGCCGCGATCGAGGCCGTGTTCAAATCATGGAACACCGACCGCGCCAAGACATACCGCCGTATCGAGCGCATTCCCGACGACCTCGGCACAGCCGTCAAC
>VBGM01000047.1 GCA_005880855.1 Chloroflexota bacterium | reverse complement strand
TCGCCGGCACCGGCGAGCTGGCCGAGGCCGGCGCGCACAACCTCGGCCTCACCCAGACCGGCTACTTCCGCAACTACGTGCTGGTGTTCGTGGCTGGCGCCGTGGTGGTTGCGCTCCTGGTGCTGGCGCGGGTGAGCTCATGACGCTCACATCGATCTGGCTCCTGCCCCTGATCGGCGCGGTGCTGATCGCGTTCATGCCGCCGCGCTTTGCGAAATGGATGGGCGTGCTGGTAGCGCTGGTGACGCTGGGGATCTCTGGTGGCGTCGCGCTCGCCTTCGCCCCCAACTTCCACGGCTATCAGTTCACCGAGCAGGTGCCGTGGATCCCGCAGCTGCACATCTTCTATCACCTCGGCGTGGACGGAATCAGCGTCTGGCTGGTCGTGCTCAACGCGCTCCTCACCGTGATCGCCGTGCTGGCGACGCCCGTGGAAAAGCCTGGCTCCAATCGCTTCATCGCCCTGTTGCTCGCGATGTCAGCGGGCATGGCCGGCGTGTTCCTGGCCGTCGATCTCGTCCTCTTCTACGTGTTCTGGGAGGCGATGCTCATCCCCACCTACTTCTTGCTCTGGCTCTTCGGCGAGGGCCCCAGCCCGGGGCGGGCCGCGATCAAGTTCGTGCTCTACACGCTCGCGGGCTCGCTTCTGATGCTGGTCGGGGTCATCGGCGAGTACGTCTTCACCGGCCAGCAGACCTTCGACCTGGCCAAGCTGGCCACGATCCCGCCGTCAGCCACGATCCAGTTCGGACTCTTCTTCGTGTTCGCGCTCGCATTCGCGATCAAGACGCCGCTGTTCCCGTTCCATGGCTGGCTGCCGGACGCTTACATGGCCGCGCCGACTCCGATGCTGGTCATCTTCGCGGGCGTGATGGGCAAGACGGGCGCCTACGGAATGTTGCGGATCCTGGTGCCACTGTTCCCGAATCCAGTTGACTGGTGGGACTGGCGGTGGGTCATCCCCGTGCTGGCGGTGGCCGCCATCATCTGGGGCGCGCTGATGGCCATCGCCCAGCGCGACATGAAGCTGCTGGTCGCCTACTCGAGCGTGAGCCACATGGGCTTCATCGTGCTGGGCATCTTCGCGTACAACGTGCAGGGCCAGCAGGGCGCCATCCTTCAGATGGTCAATCACGGGATCATCATCCCGGCGCTCTTCCTATTCGTCGCCTGGATCGCCGACCGCACCGGCACGCGCGACCGCTCCGCCCTTGCCGGCATAGCGCCGCGAATGCCGGTGATGGCGGGGGTTTTCACGATCGTGGTCCTGGCCGCGCTCGGCCTGCCCGGCCTCAACAGCTTCGTGGGCGAGTTCATGACGTTGCTCGGAGCCTGGGAGCGAGCCCCAGTGCTGGCCGCGGTCGGCGCGATCGGTCTGGTGCTGGCGCCGGTGTACATGCTGCGAATGTTCCAGGGCGCGATGCATGGCGAACCGGTCGGTCAGCGACCTTCCGGTGACATCTATGCCGGCCAGCTGGCCCTGGTGACGCCGCTGATCATCCTCATGTTCGCGATCGGCCTCTACCCATACGCGCTGACGCAGCTAATGACGTCGGTCGCCCAGACGGGTCTCTACCGATGATGCTCGCGGTTGCCACCATCCCGCCCTATGGCTGGTCTCAGGCCCTGGCCGACCTCGGCCAGATCTCCCCCATCGCCACGCTCACGGGCTTCTTCCTCTTCGCGATCGTCGCCGACCTCGTCATCCCGATCACGCGGCGGAGCGGAGTCGTGGCCATGGTAGCGGTGGTCGGGCTGTCCTATTCCCTCGGGACGGCCGTGTATCGCTGGCTCTATGCGACGGGCGACTACGCCTACCAGAAGATGGCGACCGGCGACAACTTTGCACTCTTCTTCGACATCCTCTTCTGCAGCCTCGGCATCCTGACGGTGGCCATCTCGCATTCCTATCTGGTCAAGCGCGGAATGCGCGAGGGCGAGTTCCACATCCTCATCCTCGCCTCGATCATCGGCATGATGGTGCTGGCGTCGGCCACGTCGCTCGTCACCGTCTTCCTCGGCCTGGAGCTGCTGTCGATCGCCCTCTACATCGCCAGCGGATTCGCGCGCGACGACAATCGCTCTCAAGAGGCGGCCGCGAAATATCTCCTGGTCGGCGGTTTCGCGAGCGCGTTCGTGCTGTACGGGATGGCGCTCGTCTACGGGGCGTCGGGAACGACGATCATCCCCGACATCGCCAAGCAGCTGGCGAACGCCGACCTCGGCAATCCACTCCTCATCCTCGGCGTGGTTCTGATGGGAGTCGGATTTGCATTCAAGGTCTCAGCCGCGCCGTTCCACATGTGGACGCCGGACGTGTACCAGGGCGCGCCGATCCCCGTCACCGCTTTCATGTCGGTCGGGACCAAGGCCGCGGCATTCGCGATGATCGTGCGCGTCTTCGCGGGCGGCCTCCCCCACCTCGCCCCCGAGTGGCAGGCTTTGCTCGCTTTCGTGGCCGCCACGAGCATGGTGGTCGGCAACCTGATGGCGATCACGCAGACGAGCCTCAAGCGGCTTCTCGCGTATTCCGGAATCGCGCAAGCCGGATATGTGCTCATCGGGGTCATCGCCGGCGGCAAGGCCGGCCTGGCCGCGGTCCTCTATTACCTGTTCGTCTACATGTTCATGAACTTCGGCGCGTTCGCCGTGGTCACCCTGCTGGCGGGACCCGAGGGCGACCGCGACCGGCTCTCCGACCTCGGCGGGCTCTACCGGCGCAACCTGCCGATGGCCGTGCTCATGACGATCTTCATGCTCTCGCTCGCCGGTTTCCCGCCTTCGGTGGGCTTCTTCGGCAAGCTGTTCTTGTTCACCGCCGGCGTGAGCGCCGGCTACACATGGCTGGTGGTCCTGGCGGTGCTGATGAGCGTGGTCTCCGTCTATTACTACGTGCGCGTGCTCATCCCCGTCTGGACCGCGACGCGCGCCGAGCCGCTGCGGGCTTCTTTCAGCAGCACGATGGCGATTGCGCTGAGCGGGGTGTTCTCGGTGATCCTGGGCCTCTACCCCACTTCGCTACTGATCGCCGCCCAGCTCGGAGCGAACCCGTTCGGCCCCTAAGCCATTCCGCACTTTTCGACCCAAACGGGTCCTATCCCCCGACACATTTCGCCCGTTTGGCGTCACTCGTGCTGAATCCCTCGTTGCCGTCTAAGGCGGAGCGCTCGAGCGCTTCGGAAACGGGCGGGGATAAGGACCGGGCGTGAAGTTCTCGAACGCCGGCGGCGACTTGAAGAAGCCACCGACCTGGTTGTAGGTGTCGCCGAGCGCGAGGGCGGCGGAGTTCAATGAGCCGGGCGCGAGGGCCGGCCCGCCCCAGCTGCCGGTGTCGATCCTGGCGATCATGACCTGGATCGAGACGATCGTCTCCGCCGACGAAAACGCGCAGTGCCCGGCGCGGTGGACGAACAGCTGGCGCAGCAGGTCCTGCTTGCCGGCCGCCCTCGCTGCATCCGCGTACGCGGTTTCCTGCTGAGGCACGACCAGCCCGTCGCCGATCGTGTGCATTGTCAGCACCGGCACCTTCAGGTTGCCGTCGAAGCTGATGAACCGGTCGAGATACGCCACCGCTATAGGGTCGGCCGTGATGCGCGTGCCAGAGTTCAGGGCGCGAATGTCTGACGCGAGGTCGAGGCCCGCGGCCCGATACAGAGCGGCGACCTCAGCGCTGTCGGACGATATCGCCAGCTGGTGGGCGTAGTCGACGCCGGTGTTCCACGACGGGTTGCCGCCGGCGCGCTTTTCGAGCTCGGCCCGATACTGAAACTCGAACGGAAAATCGACCTGGGATTCCCAGCGCGCCTGCGCCATCGCCTGCGCGGCATAGTCGCCAACCGCCGGCGGCGCCCCGGCCGGCTCGAACCAGCCTGGGAGGTCGCCAAGAGCGGCGATCAGAGCGATTCGTGCCTGGCCGGCGGGAGTCGCGGAAGCAGAGTCGAATATCTGCTTCCAGAGATGAGCTGGCCGCCAGCACCGTCTTGAAGGCATAGGCCGCGTCGAGCCCTGTGTTCCAGGTCGCGACGCCGCCGGCCAGCACGCCACAGATTGGAATCGCGCCGGCGAACCGATCTGGATACAGCTGGACGAGGCCGGCGGTGACGATCCCTCCCAGCGATCCACCCCAAGCGATCACCCTTTTGGGCTTCGAGAAACGCTGATCGAAGAGATCAAGCAGCGCGATCTGGTCTCTGAAGGCATCCTCGAGCGCCCAACCGGTCGAGCTGTAAGACGAGCCCGCGATCGCGTAGCCGTTGTCGAGCAGCCAGGTCGAGATGTCTTTCGTCGGTGAGTCCGCGGCGAGATTGATCCGCCCCGGCGCAACATAGCCGTGGCTGTAGAGGAAGAGAGTTCCGTTCCACGCCGCTGGGACTTCGATGCGGTACTGCGCTGCCCCGATGCTGCCCGCGGTAGTGTCCGTGGTCGGAGAAGGGCTTGGCACGGGGCTGTGAGATGAGGTAGGGCTCGTTGTGGGCGCGCAGGCGACGAGCACGAACGTGGCCGCGGCGAGCATTGCGCGTCTCACGGCAATGAAACCCCGAGGACCCGAGCGCAATTCAAATATTCGAGCGCGACTGCCCGCCATCCACCGCGATGCACGCACCGTTGACGAGCCTCGCCTGCTGCGAACACACGAAAGCAACGACACGGGCCACCTCGTCCACCGTGCCGAATCGCCCTAGCGGCATCTCCGCTCGAACGAAAGCAGCAATGCCCTCCGGATCAGCCTGCTGGCGCCGGTGCCAGCCGCCTCCCTCCCACAGGATCGAGCCCGGCGCGATGCTGTTTACGGTCACGCCTTTCGAGGCTACCTCGCGCGCAAGCGAGGTTGTGAAGCTGATCTCGGCCGCTTTGGCCGCGTTGTAAGCCGGCGCTCCTCCGGACTCCCGGCCCCAAACCGACGAGATGACGACCACGCGGCCCCATCCGCGGCTCAGCATTCCGGGCAGCACGAGCTGAGTCATACGCACGCTGACGCCGACGTTGCCCGAGAACGCGGTTTCGAACTCGGACGGTCCGGTGTCCGCCCACGAGCTGCCCGCGCGCAAGCCGAGGTTGTTGATGAGGATGTCTACATGCCCGAGCATGGTCTCGGTTTCGCTCACGGCGCGCCTGCAGCCGGCCTCGGTCAGCAGATCCGCAACCACGCCCAAGCCACTAAGCGATTCCGCCGTGTGCTTGACGTCGACCTCAGTGCGAGCCGCGACCGCCACACGCACGCCTTCGTCGGCGAGCGCATGGGCGATGCCGAGACCGATGCCCTTGGTGCCGCCCGTCACCAGGGCGACCTTGCCGGCGATGCCGAAATCCATCCGAGCATCCTAGACTGGGCGTATCGCCATACCGTCCCTGCCCTCGAGCGCGCTCAACCTCGACGGGCCACCAGTCACGCCGAGACCCTCCGCGACCGTGCTGCTGGCACGCGGCAAGAAGCCTTGGGAGCTGTTGCTGATGCGCCGGCCGCGAGGCGCCGACTTCGCACCCGGCGCTTATGTCTTCCCGGGCGGCGTCGTGCACGAAGAGGACGCCGAATGGGGCGATGACATCGCGGCGGCTGCGATCCGCGAGCTGTTCGAGGAGGTCGGGATCCTTCTCGCCCGTGGCAGAGATCGCTTCGCGCAGGCCCGCGACTGCGAGCGAGTCCGCGAGCTTGTCGCCGGGGGCAGCACGTTCGGGAATGCCCTGCGGTCGTGTGGGTTGCAGCCCGCGCTGGATCGGCTCGTGATGCTGGCGCGCTGGGTGACCCCTGTGACCATGAGCCGCCGCTACGACGCCCGGTTCTATCTCGCGCGGTTGCCTGCCGCGCAAACCGTGCACATCCAGCCGGATGAGGTCATCGATTGGGTGTGGGCCACTCCGGAACGGGCACTGCGAGACCCCGAGATCACGCTCGTCTATGCGACCCGGAAGGTGCTCGAGTCGGTGACTGTCGACGACGATGTGAACAGCCTGTTCAAACGAATCCGGCGGCTCACGAGCGTGCCGATCGTCGAGCCGCGAATGGTCCAGACCGAATCAGGCTGGGAGATCGTCCTCTAGCGCCAGGAGTCGCGCCAGCGGTTGTAGTGGATGACCTCAACACCGGCCTGGCGCAGGACGTCGAGGCCGGCAGGGTCGCGGTAAGCCTCTCGGTAATAGACGCGCGCGACGTTTGCGTTGATGATCATCTTGGCGCACATCACGCACGGCGAGGCGCTGACGAACATCACCTTGCCCGGCAGCTGCGCGCCGGCTTTGATCAGGGCGTTCTGCTCCGAATGGATGCAGTTCGGCAGGCCGCGCGCGTTGCCGTTGTAGCCGATCCCGAGGACCTGGGTGAGGTCGCCGGTGGTGATGACGCTGCCGACCTGGAGGCGGGCACAGGTGGACCGCTTGGCAAGCTCCTCGGCCATGCGCATGTAAACCTCTTCGAGAGGGATGCGGTCCGGGGTCGGCTCGAGGTCTTGCAGCGGTTCTTGGGCAGCCATTTTGGTCAGGTTAACACCCTTGTCTATACCCACTTCCGGGGCTACAATGCCCCACATGTCGCTATTCGAACTGTTGTTCGCGCTCCTCCTTGTATGTGTATTGGCCGGGATCGCCGCCGTGGCGTTCCTGACCTGGAATCTGATGCGGCGGGCCGACGGCCAGACCGTAGCGGTGGCGGAGCTGCGCCAGCGCCTGGATACAGGAGGCCTGACCCAGGAGTCGCGAGCCTCCGAGCTGCGCGAACGGCTGGCCCAGACGCAGTCGGTCGTGGAGCGGCTCGGCTCGGCGCTGGTCGCGCGGCAATCCATCGAGGACGAGGCGCGCTCGAGCCTCAAGCGCCTGGAGAGCGTCATCGCCGGTAGCTCGACGCGCGGCGCCGCGGGCGAGCACATCCTGGAAGAGGGTCTCAAGCACCTTCCACCCGAGATGCTGCAGCGCAACGTGTGGGTCGGCGGCAAGGTTGTCGAGCTGGCCCTGCAGCTGCCCGGTGGCAAGCTCCTGCCCATCGACTCCAAATGGGTGTCCAGCGGGGCGCTCGAGCAGCTGGCCGAGCCGGGCCTCGACGCCGCCCGGCGGGCGCAGCTGACCGCCCAAGTCGAGCGTGAGGTGGAGCGCCGGGTCCGCGAGGTGAGCCAGTACATCGACCCTGCCGCGACGTCGACCTTCGCCCTGGCCGTCATACCGGACGCCGCCTACGATGTCTGCCGCGGCGCCATCGTCTCCGCCCACCGCCGCCACGTGATGGTCGTCGGCTACGCCATGGCTCTGCCCTACCTTCTCACCCTCTACCAGCTCCATCTGCAATTCGCCCGCACCGTCGACATGGAGAGGCTCCAATCGGCCCTCATCGATGTTGAGCGGCACCTCGACACGCTGGAGGCGATCCTGGACAACAAGCTCCAGAGGGCACTCACGATGCTCCAGAACACGTACACGGAGGGCAAGCAGGTTTCGGCTCGGATCCGGTCTGCCGCCCAGAGCGTCCAGGTGTCCGAAACGGGGACTTCCGAGGTTTCCACAGAGCCACTCAGCCTCGCCCTCCTCGATTCAGCTCAATAGGTCGGTTGTGCCCGGTTTCCCACAGCAAATCCAGAGCCTGTGCCCATTCACTCACCAGGGTTGTCCACAGGTAATCCACCCACATGTGGTGCCTGGGAGGCTACTGACACCAAATATCTTGTGTTTTGGTCTTGACAAGCCCAAAAGCCCTTCGTATATTTATGGACGTTAGATCGAGGCCCTGGGGCATAAGTGGCGGGCATGCTCCGGGGCCTCTTCCATCCCCAAACGAACAAGTTCAACAACCCAGCCCACGTCCTACCAACCAGTGCTTTGAATGAACCCACACCGGGGATGATTTAAGGAGGCGTTCTCTAAGAAATGGCCAAAAACGCAGCTGACCTCGCCAACCCCACTCGCAAGAACGGGAATCACAAGAACGGAGCCACCAAGCCGGGACTCCGGTTCGGGCGCTACTTCACACCCGAGGGCAGCCACGCCTACGACCTGATCGAATGGGAGCGCCGCACCGCGGCCATCACCGGCGAGAAGGGCCAGCTCATCTTCGAGCAAAAGGACGTCGAGGTCCCCCGCTCGTGGTCGCAGCTGGCCATCAATGTGGTCGCCCAGAAGTACTTCCGGGGCGGCGCCGGCACGCCAGAGCGCGAGACCAGCGTCCGCCAGCTCATCGACCGCGTAGTCGAGACGCTGAAGAAATGGGGCCTCGAGGGCGCCTACTTCGCCACCGACGAGGACGCCCAGAACTGGGCCGAGGAGCTGCGCTTCCTCCTGGTCACCCAGCACGCGTCGTTCAACAGCCCGGTCTGGTTCAACCTCGGCGTGCCCGGCCGCTCCCAGCAGGGCTCGGCGTGCTTCATCAACTCGGTCCAGGACTCGATGGAGTCGATCCTCGAGCTGGTCAAGACCGAAGGCATGCTGTTCAAGTTCGGCAGCGGCACCGGCACCAACCTCTCGGTTCTGCGGTCCTCGAAGGAGCAGCTCTCAGGCGGCGGCACGGCATCCGGTCCCGTCTCTTTCATGAAGGGCTACGACTCGTTCGCGGGGTCGATCAAGTCGGGTGGCACGACGCGACGGGCCGCCAAGATGGTCATCCTCAACGCCGACCACCCCGACATCCTCGACTTCATCCACAGCAAGGCTGATGAGGAGAAGAAGGCGTGGGCGCTCATCGAGGCCGGCTACAACGTCGGATTCAACGTGCCCGGCGGCGCGTACGACTCGGTGCAGTTCCAGAACGCCAACCATTCCGTCCGAGTCACTGACGAGTTCAAGCAGGCGGTCGCCGACGGCAAGCAGTGGACGACCAAGGCTGTCGTCGACGGCCGCGTGATCGACACCTACAAGGCGCGCGACCTCTGGAAGGACATCGCCGAGGCGGCTTGGACCTGCGGCGATCCCGGGCTCCAGTTCGACAGCACGATCCAGGACTGGAACGTCGTCCCGAACACGGGCCGAATCAACGCCACCAACCCGTGCTCGGAGTTTGTCTTCCTGGACGACACTGCCTGCAACCTGCTGTCGCTGAACCTGATGAAGTTCCAGACCGAGGAAGGAAAGGTCGACGTCGACCGGCTCCGTCGTGCGATCGACGTCTGCTTCACCGGCCAGGAGATCATCGTCTCGAACGCCTCCTACCCCACCCCCGCGATCGCGAAGAACTCCGAGGCGCTGCGCCCGCTCGGGCTGGGCTATGCCAACCTCGGCGCCCTGCTGATGTCGATGGGCCTGGCTTACGACTCCGACGAGGGCCGCCGCTTCGCCGGTGCCATCACCGCGATCATGACCGGCCGCGCCTTCGCACAGTCGGCCCGGATGGCGCAGGTCAAAGGCCCGTTCAGCGAGTACGCGAAAAACCGCGAGCCGATGCTCCGCGTCATGGAGATGCACCGCCAGGCGGCCCACCAGCTGCCCACCTCGCCGGAGTCGGCCGAGGTGGTCGACGCCGCACGCGAGACCTGGGACGAGGCGGTCAAGCTCGGTCGCCTGCACGGCTACCGCAACGCACAGGCGACAGTCCTCGCCCCCACCGGGACGATCGGGCTGATGATGGACTGCGACACCACCGGCATCGAGCCCGACCTCGCACTCGTGAAGTACAAGAAGCTGGTTGGCGGCGGCCTGCTGAAGATTGTCAACGGGACGGTGCCAGCCGCGCTGCGCAAGCTCGGGTACGACAGCAAAGAGGTCAAGGACATCGTCGAGTACATCGACGAGAACGACACCATCGAGGGCGCACCCCTGCTGCAGGAGGAGCACCTCAAGGTGTTCGACTGCGCGTTCAAGCCGGTCAAGGGGATGCGGTCGATCGCGCCCATGGGCCACGTTCGGATGATGGCTGCGGTACAGCCGTTCATCTCCGGCTCGATGTCCAAGACCGTCAACCTTCCCACGGAGGCCACGATCGAGGACATCCAGCAGACCTACATGGAGTCCTGGAAGCTCGGGCTCAAGTGCATCGCCATCTACCGTGACGGGTGCAAGCGGTCCCAGCCGCTCTCGACCTCGCTCAAGGACAAGAAGGAGAAGGCTGCCGAGACTGCCGGACCTGACTACCGTGCCGTGAGGCGCCGGTTGTCCGACGAGCGCAAGTCGATCACGCACAAGTTCGACATCCAGGGCCACGAGGGCTACCTGACGGTTGGCATGTTCGAGGACGGCCAGCCGGGCGAGCTGTTCGTGACCATGGCCAAGGAAGGCTCAACGATCTCGGGGCTCATGGACGCATTCGCGACCCAGACTTCGTACGCCCTGCAGTTCGGCGTGCCGTTGAAGTTCATGGTCGACAAGTTCAGCCACATGCGGTTCGAGCCCTCCGGCTTCACGAAGAACAAGGAGATCCCGATCGCGAAGTCGATCGTCGACTACATCTTCCGGTGGATGGCAAGCCACTTCCTACCAGTCGAGGACCAGGACGAGGCGGGCGTCATTCGCCGTGATGCCCCGGTGCCGTCGCCGGCACCTGCGCCCACCACCACCACGCCGCCGAGCGGCGAGCTGAAGGTCATCGCCACGCCTGCGAACGGCATCCAGAAGATCGCCTTCATCAACACGGATGCGCCGGCCTGCCCGGACTGCGGGGCGATCACGGTCCGCTCAGGCTCTTGCTACAAGTGCCTGAACTGTGGAGCAACCACGGGCTGCAGCTGACCTAACTTCTTTTCGAAGGCCGGCCTAACCAGCCGGCCTTTCATTTTTGCCCCAGAATTCCGCACGTCTGACGCCAAACGGGCCCATGAAACGCGAATGACACGCATGTTTGACGCCAAACGAGCGAAAATCGTCTACGCGTTCGGAGAGTCGAACTCGACTTCGATCAGCGGGCTGTAGCGGACCATCCGCTCCAGGTCGTCGCGCCCCCACGCACGCGCGATGTGAGGCAGGATTGCGCGCCGCTCCGCCTCATCATCGATCACCCGCGCTGTGGCCGGCAGATCGGCACGAGTTCCGCCCTTGAGGTGGAACGTGAGGTGCGGGTCTTTCTCGAGATTGAGCAGCCACTTGCGCTTGCGCGTATAGGGCGTGCCACTGATGTAGATGCGTCCATCGATGTTGTGAAAGACGATCTCGAGCCGCCGGGGCTCACCGCTGCGCCGGCCGGTGGTGGTGATGTCGATGGTGTGCCCGCGCTCCAGCGCGGCATCGATCGCGTCCTTTGTCGTAGCCATGTCCTAGACAACCCCTATCGCTCGGGCGTTGTTTGTATTCCGCTCAGGCGGTCGCGCAAGCTGCTCAGAATCGGGTGAAGCTGGTGCGCGCCGTGTACGTGGGTGGTATCGATCCCCCACTCGCGCTTCGCGAAGACGAAGGGATGTCCCTGCTCGCCACCGAATGCACCGTGCCCGCCGGCCTGGTTCTCGAAGTTCACCTGGATCGTGCCCTTGAACGTGCCGAAGAAGACCAGGTCACCTGCCTGCTGGAAGGAGTTGAGCCGGGAGAGCTGCTCATACAGAATCTCAGCGTTGTCGTAGCCCGCAAGGACGTTCTTGACAGCATCACCGCGATGAACGCCTCCGGCGGAACAAAAGATGTCCTCGCGCCGCCCGCGTCCCATGACGAGCGCGATACGAGGTTGAGACGCGAGGTTGGTGACCAGGTGCGGGAACTGGGTTTCTAGATCCTCGTAAGACAGCCGATGTGACTCGTCCGCCAGGTACAGATGCCCAAGACCGCCTGAGTACGTGAGATGGATCCGGCCCTTGGCGTGTTCGCGGTGGGCGCCGAAGGTCTTCCCTTTCATCTCGACCACGTGGAATCCAGGCATCCAGCCGGCGACCAGTTTCCCGAGGTGGACGCCGTCTTCCCGGTAGAAAGGATCCGTTTCGATCTGCCCGTGGTCTGAGAGCACGACCAGCTCGTAGCTACCGCCGCGCATGCCGGCGATCTTCTCGATGGTTCGGTCGACATGCCGGAGGACCCTGAGTGACTGCTTGTCCGCCGGCCCGAAGGCGTGGCCGGTTTCATCAAACGCATAGAAGCCTGCGTAGATCGGCGTAAAACCCCCACCCATCGCCTTCTCGACCGCAAAGCGGGTCAGGTGGTGTACGAAGATTTCCTGGAGTGCATCGGTAAGGACGTAGGGACGCGCCGGGTGCCGCCCGCTGAGGCGCGCGCGAAGGTACATCGACACCGTGCGCCAGATCGACACCACCGTGTGCCAGACCCAATCCCCAAGGTGTACGGGGTTGGCGAGGTAAGGCAGCAGCACGCGCCACGCGGAGCGCGATCCCTTCTGCTCGCCGTAGCTGCGCTCCTGGTACGCGATGCCAAAGTCTTCGGCCGCTCCTGCCGGGTAGCAAGCCGCGATGCAGGCGCCGCCCTCGGTAAGCGGCCGGCAGCCCTGGAAGTACTTGTCCGCCACGTTCTTGAAAGTGGACCTGGCCCCGAACTGGACCAGCACCTGGCGCTCCCGATCCCACCATCGAAAGCTGGGTATCTCGGAGTTGTCGCCGTAGAGGATTCCGGCCTGTGCGAACGGCGTCGTCGACGGGACACCACAGCGGTAGGGATGGATCGTGTAGCCCTCTCGATCCATCAGGTGCTTGGTGAACGGCATCAGGCCCTCGCTCAGCGCCTCTTCGAGAGAGTCCGCTCCAAGGCCATCGATGTGAAGAATCACGAGCGACGAGCCCATCGGACCTATGCGGCCCGCGGATTGATTTCGGCGAACACAGGCAGATGGTCCGATGCGCGCACCTTTAATGTCCAGGCGCGGTGGGAGACAGGAGCTGCGGCGCGGGCGTAGATGGCGTCCAGCTTCTGGCCGGTCCAGTGCGTGCGGCGAATCCCGGCGGTCACATTCACCAAGCCTGCGGACCTCGCCGCGGCAGCGAGCCGCCGCCAGGGCTGAACGATTGCCGGTCCGAAGGTATTGAGGTCGCCCGCGACAAGCTCCAGCGGAACCGGTGCGCGCCCGGCCATGTGGCTGACGACCGCTTTGAACTGCTCGAGCTTGTGTGTAAAGCCGATCACGTCCAGGTGCAAGACATAGACGCGCAGTGTGTCGGACTCGAGGCACAAGGCCATGCGAGCCTGAGGCGGCGCCGCCCGCAGCAGCGTTCGCTCTACCCGCCGCACCTGAATCTCGCCCCGCCCCGGGAGGGTGACGACCTCAGGGGAGCGGCCCAGCTCGAACGACCCCTGTCTCCAGATCAGGGCGTTGGCCTGGCTTCTCTCGCCTCGAAGCTGGGCGGTGGCCTGGAAGGATCGATATTCAGGACCCAGCGCCGACGCTATCGCCTCGGCATCGGTCCGGCCGTCGTGCACCGAGGCTTCCTGGAGAGCCATCAGGTCGAGCCCGGCGAAATCGGAGTGGATGCGAACTGCTTCGAGAATCCGGTCGAGCCGCCGGCCGAGATGGATGTTCCAGGTACAGATGCGCATGTCTCCAGGTCACATCCGCGCTTCTCGCAAGGCGGCGAGCGATTGTCGCTGGCGGCCGCCGGCGTCGAAGTTATCCGGTGCGAGCCAGGCCTCGAACGCTGTCTGGATGACCGGCCATTCGCCGTCGAGGATCGAGAACCACGCCGTGTCACGATTGCGATCCTTCACGACCAGGTGCTGGCGGAACACGCCTTCGAACTTGAAGCCGAAACGCTCGGCCGCGCGACGCGAGGGTTCGTTCTGCGCATCGCACTTCCACTCGAGCCGGCGATAGCCGAGGTCGTCGAATGCGTATCTGGTCATCAGATAGATGGCCTCGGTCGCCTGGCGCGTGCGCTGGATCGAAGGAGCGAACCAGATGTGGCCGATCTCGATCACACCGTGCTCTGGAGCCATGCGCATGAAGCTGGCCATGCCTTTCGGCACCGCTGTTTCGCCTTCCAGGATGGCGACGAAGAGCGGATCGTTCGATGAGGCGCATTGCTCGAGCCACGGTTTGAAGTCGTCGACCCCGGCGAATGGTCCGTACGGGAGGTAGCGGAAAACGGCTTTGCCACCGTCGATCTCATGCGAGGCGGCGAACAGCGCGGCGGCGTGGTTCGCGGGATCGATCGGCTCGAGTCGCACCGTCGCGCCGACCAGAGGGATCCTCCCCGGTGTCCTGGCGGGTATCCAGTCGAGGCTCAAGGGCACCTCGAGCTCGAATAAGCGACCATCATTAGTTGTTCTCGTCCATTAGCTCGGGCACGTCTAAGGCTAAAGGGAGCAGGAGATGAAAGTCGCGATCATAGGCGCGGGGAACGTTGGCACGGCGCTGGCAAAATCAAGCACTCGCGGGGGGCACGCTGTGACGATGAGCTCGGCCAACCCCGAGAACGCCGCCAAGGCGGCTCTATCAGTCGGTGCGCATGCAGCCAATTCCAACGCCGAAGCAGTCCAGGGCGCCGACGTCGTCATCATCGCCGTGCCCTACGACAAGCTCGGCGAGGTGTTCCGCGGCCTGGGATCGTCTGTCGACGACAAGGTCGTCATCGACGCGACCAACCATGTCAACACCCAAAACCCCGGAGAGGTGCTCGGGACCGCTTCCAATGCGGAGGAGATCCAGAAACGCCACCCGAAGGTTCGCGTGGTCAAGGCCTTCAACTACGCCTTTGCCTCGCGCATGGCCGATCCGACCGTGGATGGCGTTCGCCTCGACGGATTCGTGGCCAGCGACGACCAGGACGCCAAGGACAAGACCCTAGAGTTCGTCGAATCGATCGGGTTCCGCCCCATTGACGCCGGCCCACTGGTGATGGCCCGCGTACTCGAGGGCATGGCGCTGTTGAACGTCACCCTCCAGATCCGCAACAACTGGCCCTCGCAGAACGGCTGGAAGCTAGTCGGGCCGCCGGCGTAAGGTCAACACAAGAAAACCATGAGCACCAAAGCCCCAAGCCAGACCGAGTACGAAACTGGAGTAGTCCCTCGCGAGCGCGCTCCGCGATCCGTTGCTGCCGGCACCAGAATCGGCCACGTCCATCTGAAGACGGCCGACATCGAGCGAATCCATGCGTTCTATGTCGGCATCCTCGGCTTTGACGTGGTGGTCCGGATGCCCGATGCCCTTTTCCTGTCCGCGGGCGGCTACCACCACCACCTGGGCTTCAACACGTGGGAGTCAAAGGGCGGGTCTCCCCCGCCCCCCGGCACGACCGGCCTCTACCACGTCGCGATCCTCTACCCGACGCGGGCCGACCTCGGTGACGCGCTGCGACGCCTGGCCGAAGCCGGCTGGCCCCTTGATGGTGTCAACGACCACGGCACACACGAGGCGCTGTACCTGCGCGACCCGGATGGCAACGGGCTGGAGTTGGCCTGGGACCGCCCCAATGACCAGTGGCCGCGGGACAAGGACGGTCATCTCTCCTTCGTCGGCCACCGGCTCGATCTCGAAGGTTTGCTCAAGGAAGGCATGGAGGCCGCGCCAAAGTCCGAGTAGCCCTGGAGAGGCGGCTACTTGGCCCCCGACACCCCTCCATCGATGACCAGCCCTGACGCCATCACGAAACGCGATTCGTCCGACGCCAGGTATAGGGCCGCGGGCGCGATGTCCTCCGGCCGGCCCAGCTCACTCGACAGCTGACGCTTGCGAATCGACGCGTAACCCTCCTCGGGATCCTTGTAGGACTCTTTGAGGTATCGCTCTACGAATGGCGTGAGGATTGTTCCCGGCAGGAGGGCGTTGACCCGGATGCCGTGCTGTGCGAGGTCGACCTGCATCGACCTGGTCATCGACAGGACCGCGCCCTTCGATGCCGCGTAGGACACACGGCGCGCGAGGCCGATCTCGGCGATGCAGGACGACATGTTGATGATCGAACCCGACCGCTGCTTGATCATGTAAGGCACGACCGCCCGGCTCATCAGATAGACCCCGCGCACGTTGACTCTCATCACGCGATCGAACATGTCAGGTTCGGTCTCGACCACGTCCCCGACGCCGCTGATGCCGGCGTTGTTGAAGAGAACGTCGATGCGATGGAACCGCCGCGCCACCTTGGCCGCCAATGACTTCGTTTCCTCTTCGTCGGTGACATCGGCATGCTCGGCGACAGCGTCTCCCCCACTCTTCTTGATCCCGGCGACGGTGGATCGGGCGCCTTTGTCATCGACGTCGGCGACGATGACGCGAGCGCCCTCAGCTGCGAAAAGGCGGGCGGTGGCCTGGCCGATCCCGGAGCCGGCGCCGGTGATGATGCAGACCTTGCCTTGAAGCCGCCCTCCGCTCATGCGGGATTCGCCCGGCCACGGACTTCATGCCGCTTGATGGTGTTTTCGAGGACGCCGATGCCGTCGATCCGGATCACCTCCAGGCGGATCACCGCGCCGCCACGCTTGAGGAACATCCCCTCATCGGCCCGAATCAGGTGCTGCCCGCCCGCGGCCACCGCCAAAAGGAAGCCTGTGTTCAAGCGGTCCTCCATGCCGAGCCGATCGGGAATTCGAACTCACGCAGCGATGCGGGTCGCATCGTGATGCTGAAACCTGGAGCCTGCGGCGCAACATAGCGCCCGTCGCGGATCCGCACCGGGTCGACGAAATGCTCGTGCAGATGCTCGACGTACTCGAGGACTCGATTTTCGAGCGACCCACTCACCGCGATGTAGTCGAACAGAGAAATGTGCTGCACGTATTCGCAAAGCCCGACTCCGCCTGCATGAGGGCACACAGGCACCCCGAATTTTGCCGCCATCAAGAGCACCGCCAGGACCTCGTTCACGCCTCCCAACCGGCACGCGTCGAGCTGGCAGAACCCGATGGCGTTGGACTGGAAGAGCTGCTTGAAGATGACGCGGTTCTGACAGTGTTCGCCGGTAGCTACTTTGACCGGTGCGATCGCGCGCGCGATGGTGGCGTGGCCCAAGACGTCGTCGGGGCTCGTCGGCTCCTCCACCCAATAGGGATCGAACGCGACGAGCTGCTCCAGGTTCGTGATTGCCTGTTCTACATCCCAGACCTGGTTTGCATCCATCATCAGGCGACGGTCCGGCCCAATCTCCTCGCGCACGATGCGCGCCCGGCGCAAGTCGTCCTCGATCTTCTGGCCGACCTTCAACTTCAGGTGGGTCCAGCCGCCAGCGACAGCCTCGCGACACAGCGCCCTCAGCTTCTCGTCCGAATAGCCGAGCCAACCGGCAGACGTCGTGTAAGCGGGAAAGCCTGAACGCAGCATCTCCGCCTCCCTCTCCGCGCGAGTCGGCACGCAGCGCTCGAGGATGGCAAGCGCCTCATCCGGCGTCAGCGCATCGCTGATGTAGCGGAAGTCGATGCAGGAAACGAGCTGCTCTGGGCTCATGTCGACGAGCAGCTTCCACAGCGGCTTGCCTTCGACCTTCGCATAGAGGTCCCAAACAGCATTCACGATGGCACCCGAGGCGAGATGTATGACCCCCTTTTCAGGCCCGAGCCAACGCAGCTGATGGTCGCCGGTGATTGCGCGCCAGAAGCCACGCATATCGGCGGTGATCGATTCCAGACTGCGCCCGATCACGATCGGAGCGAGTGCATTGACCGCCGCCACGCATACCTCGGTGCCGCGGCCGATGGTGAACGTGAGTCCATGGCCCTCGAGGTGGTCGCCAGCATCGGTCGTGAGCACTACGTAAGCCGCCGAATAGTCGGGGGCGGTATGCATTGCGTCGGAACCGGCAAGGGTCCGGGAGGTGGGGAAACGCACATCCTTCGCGGTGACGCCGACTATGCGCGTCATCAGCCTTTTACCGCCCCAACCAGCAGGCCGCGAGCGATGAACCGCTCGAGAGCGATGGCCATTGCGATGACCGGCCCGATCATGATCAGGATGAGCACCGACATGTACCACCACTGCGGTCCGCGGGTGGCGTTTTGGGCCGCGACCGTCAGCGGCAGTGTCTGGGCATTCGCGCTCGTCAGGAAGAGGGCGATCAAGTACTCGTTCCATGCAAAGACCAGGACGAACAGGAAGGTGGCGACCAGTCCCGGTACGGCGAGCGGGACGACGATCGACCGAAAGATGCGATATCGCGACGCGCCGTCGATGGCCGCGCTCTCCTCGAGCTCGAGTGGGACGCTCTGGAAGTAGTCCCGCATCAGCCAGACGACGATCGGGAGGTGTGAAGCGACGTACGCGATGATCAGCGCCGCCCAGGTATCGAGCAGGTTCAGCTGCTGAAAGAAGATGTAGATCGGGATGACCACTGCGACCGGTGGCAGCATTCGCTGCGAGATCATCCAGAAGGCGATGTCGTCGTTACCAAGCGACCTCTTGAACCGCCGCCCTACGGTCTGCAACAGCAGCAGGAACAGCGCAAGGCCGCCAACCGCCCCGAGCTGCCAGGGCCCGCCCGCGGCGACGACCGCAACGCCCGCGGCAAGGCCGACGACGAACGAAGCGATCGCGCCGAAGCGCACCCGGTAGTGCATACGCACAAGGCCATAGGCGGCCATCGAGCCAAGGAGCAGTGTGATCGTGGTGCTGGTGAGACCAACGACCACGGTGTTGAGGTATGGGCGGAAAGTGTCCTCGCCCAGGTCGACGAAGATGTAGCGCCAGGACTCCAGCGTCGGCTGAAAATCGCGAAATGGCCAGTAGAACGGGCCTCCGTTGACATCGAGCGGCGTCTTGAACGACGTGATCGCCAGCCAGTACAAGGGGAACAGCACGACCAACGCCCAGACGCACAGGAGCAGATAAGAGGCGACCATGCCCACCGGAGACGGTCGATGGATGGAGAAGGATCGGTTGCGCCCGCGTTTGATTGCCATCCCTAGACCAACGCCGTCACTCGGCGACGGAAGAGATTGACGTACGTGATGCCGACGAAGGTCACGACGAAGAGCAGCATGTAAGCGACCGCGGCCGAACCCCCGATGTCCAGCGATCGCCAGATCGTGTACGCGTGCAGCGTGAGCGATTCGGTGGCCGTTCCGGGCCCTCCGTTCGTGAGCACGTTGGGCAGGTCGACGATCTTGAACGCCTCGATGAGCCGGATCAGAACGACGGTGGACGTCGCGGGCAGAATCTGCGGAAATGTGACCGCCCAGAACAGCTGCCATCGGTTGGCGCCATCGACGACGGCGGCCTCATTGAGCTCGACTGGCAGGCTCTCGATTGAGGCGAGGAGAACGATGAAGATGAATGGCGTCCACTGCCAGATATCGCCGATCATCACCGCCAGCCGGGCGCCCCAGGGGTTGGTCACCCACGACACGTCGGTCAGCCCAAAACGAAACCAGAGGGTGTACAGGGGCCCCTTGCTGGTATCGGTAAGCATTCTGAAGAGGTACGCGACACCGACCGGCGTGATCATCATCGGAAGCAGAAACACGACACGGAAGAAGCGGCGGCCCGGAATCTGCTGCACCACGAGTAGGGCGAGGCCGAGCGCCAGAAGGTACTGGACCGACACGTCCACCGTGACGTAGATGAGCGTGACCACGAGCGTTCCAGGGCGCCCGCTGGTCAAGACCGTATCGACGACAAGCCACACGAGAGCGCCGGCGATAACCGCAGTGACCAGCCGGCCGACGAACCCAAGCGCTGTGCGCCCGGGGCTACGCAGGTAGCGCACGAGAAGAAAGCCGACCCCTCCGTAAACGACGGTCAGTATGGCCGCGGTCAGTGGAGTGAGCGGCACCGTCACGCCGATGAAATGCGCTCGGTCGATGCCGACGACGAGCTTGGCGTAGTTGCCCAGGCCGACGAACGTGAGGTGCACGCCACCCTCCGAGAAGGTGAGCCGCGTGAGCGATACATATAGAGATGCCAGCAGCGGAAAGATCGAAAACGCCAGGATGACCAGCACCGCGGGCAGGATGAACACCGCCCCCGCCGAGCGATCGAGCCGGGCGACAAGCGGTCTCCACGCGGACGCCGCGGCAGGGACTGCGCGCGTGGAAGCTTGGCCGCTCATCGATAAAGGGACCTAATCATGGGCTCCAGGCAGTGACCAGCGGGAGAGGCGGCGAGGCGATGCGCACCTCGCCGCCGGGGTTCTCTACTTGGTGACGCTGAGGCTCGACCTGTAGGCGTCGAGCTGCGCCTGTCGACCGATCTCGTCAGTCTTGCTGTTCCATTGGTTGGTGATCTGGGTCATGGTCTGGCTGGTCGACAGCTCGCCCGCGAGGAACTGCGCGAGGGCAGTGTCCAGGGCGGTCTGCTGGTAGAACGAGGTCTGGGGGATGCGCAGGTCGAGGACCATGTTCGGGCTCTTCAGGCTCGATGAGATGGCACCCAGGTAATCCTTGGCCGCCGTTTCGCTCATGCCGGAAGTCTCCCACGGCCCGAGGTTGGTGAAGTGCGAGGTGCGATACGGGTTGAAGCCAGTCTTGCCGATGGTGACGTCGATGCTCGACTGCGCCGGCTGTGACATGTAGGAAAGGAAGGCGTATGCGGCGTCCTTGACCTTTGACGACGCTGCCTTGTTGACGGCGCCCGACCAGCCGCCGAATGCCGCAAACGGAGAGTGGTTTACGCCGTTGGTTGCGTAGGGGCAAATCGTCGAGTTGCAGTCCACGAGCTGGCCCGTGGAGCGATCCAGCACCTGCTTCGAGCCGGGCAGGATCACTGCCCCGACCTTGTCCTGGACCTTCGACTGCGTCTTGTCGACTGCCAGCGGCCCGATGTCGCCCCAGTCGAGCGACAGCGCGCAGCGACCGGTCACGAAAAGGCCGCGGGAGTCGCCGACGTCGTTGTTGAGCTGGTCGGGCGGCCCGAGCTTGGAGAGCTGCTTGTATACGTCGAGTGCCGCAGCCGCGCCGGCGTTGTTCATGAGCGGCTGCATGTTGTCGGTGCTGAAGAAGGTGCCCTGCTTTGTCCCCTGGCTCTGCAAGTAGGCGGCAGCTATGGAGATGTACATCCAGTACGACTGAGCGCTGCGCTTCATCGCCAGGCAGGATCCGTAGTCGGCCTTGCCGTCTCCGTTGAGGTCCTTGCCCTGAAAATGCTTGGCGATGCTGATGTAGTCCTGCCAGGTCTCGGGTGGCTGCAGCCCGTCACGCTGCAGTAGGTCTTTCCGGTAATAGACCATCTGGAAGTCGCCATCGAGCGGGACCGTGTAGACGTGACCCTTGAACGTGGCGCTGAAGTCGCGGAAGAACGGCGCGATGTCGTTCCATTGCAGGGCGGAGTCGCTCGTCACACGATTGCTGAGGTCCTCCAGGTAGCCGGGCGGCACGTAGTCACCCATCCACTGCGGGTCGAAGACAGTAGCGTCGTACGAATTGGTCTTGGTCGCGAAGTCCGTCAGGAGCTTCTGGTAGAGGTCGGAGAACGGAACTGTTATCACCTCGATCTTGGCGCCTGTCAACTTCTCGAAGTCGGGCGCGCGACGCTGAAGCGGCTCCGCAATCTGCGGTCCGGTGAAAGTCACGACGCGCACGGTGGTGCCGCTGAATTGGCCGCCGGACGGCGAATTGTTGGAGTTGCAGGCCGCCACCAGGCCCACGGCCATCACAAGTAGCACGGCTCTCGCCAGGTATCGGCTCATGTCGCTCTGTTCTCCCTTTTAACCCGAGTCCCGGGCCTCGTTATCGATGAGGCAGGGCT
The DNA here is from genome assembly GCA_005880855.1 of Chloroflexota bacterium. Taxonomy (GTDB): domain Bacteria; phylum Chloroflexota; class Dormibacteria; order Dormibacterales; family Dormibacteraceae; genus UBA10449. The sequence goes on along the minus strand of VBGM01000047.1, from coordinate 492 downwards.
GTCGCCGCCGGATTAAGCGGATGTTTACCCCGTAATTGGGGGTTTGTCAAGCTCGAATGGGGCCAAATCGGCTCCTGAGGCTCCAAGTCATCGGATGTTTTGGCAAGAGATGTGGCAATCGTTGGGGCCGCTTGCGCGGTCAAAACGTGCGCCGGCTGTCCAGGCTGAACCTCTCCAGGACTCGGTGAAAGACACCGGCCAGGAGCGCCAGCGGCACGAGCGAGACCAGCAGAGCGGCGGCAGCGGTAGGCCAGTCGAGCTCGCGCTCGAAGGTGAAGAAATCCATCATTGCGACGGGGATTGTCTTGATCTCTCCGGACGTGAGGACCAGCGGGACGAGCAGCAGGTTCCAGTCGAGGACGAACATGACGATCGCCGTCGCCACGACGCTGGGGACGGTCAGCGGCAACACGACTCGCCAGAGCACCCGGAACAATCCCGCCCCATCCAGGAAGGCGGCCTCCTCCCATTCGGGCGAAAGCTGACGGAGAG
>VBGM01000070.1 GCA_005880855.1 Chloroflexota bacterium | reverse complement strand
CGTACCCTGTTTTCATGGACGCTGGTCAAAAGAGCCCAGTCGTACTCGTGGTCGACGACAGCAAATCAATACGAACTGTGATCGAAGCGTGCTTGACCGGCATCGATTGCGAGTTCCGATTTGCGGGCAACGGCCCAAGCGCGCTCGCGATGATCGAGGCCGATCCGCCTGACCTCGTTCTCCTCGACGTGCGAATGCCGGGGATGGACGGCTATGAGGTGTGCAGGCGGATCAGGGCTGACTCTCGCTATCGCCTGTTGCCGATTGTGATGATCACCGCGCGCACTCACATGCACGATCGCGTCAAGGCGCTCGAGTTCGGCGCCGACGACTTCATGACCAAGCCGTTCGAGCGCGCGGAGCTGGTGGCCCGGGTGCGCGCTTCGCTGCGCCTGAAGTCGCTCTACAACACGCTCGACAGCGCCGAGCAGGTGATCTTTGCGCTGGCGGCTGCGGTTGAAGCCAAAGACTCGGTGACCGAGCGTCACACGCGCCGCGTCGCGGAATCCGCTCGCCATCTCGGCACCCGGCTCGGGCTTTCAGACGAGGCGCTGGACGCGCTGTATCGCGGCGGCATCATCCACGACATCGGCAAGATCGGCATCTCCGAGGCGATCCTGCTCAAGGGCGGCCCGCTCAACATCGTCGAGCAGCGGAGCATGCAGGCGCATCCCGAGATCGGGGCCAACATCATCGCGCCGCTGCAAACCGGGACCAGCCTGCAGCCGATCATCAGGCACCATCACGAATGGTTCGACGGCCATGGCTATCCCGATGGCCTGTGTGGTGACCAGATCCCGCTCCTGGCACGGATCATCTCGATCTGCGACGCGTTCGACGCCCTGATCAACGACCGACCCTATCGGGCCGGCGTGTCAGTTGGCGAAGCGGCTGCCACGCTGCAGGCCGGTGCGGGGACGCAGTGGGACCCCGGGCTCGTGGAATTGTTCCTTGCCGAGATGCCGCTGATCGAACGCATGGGTGCGGCCTAACCTACGTCGCGACTAGGCCGGATTTGTTCCGGCCGTCCCCCGCGAACCACTTGGTCGCCGGGCGTGGCCATGAGAAAACATTCAGAAAATCCGAACAGCGGGAAAGAGAGCAGCGCCGCGCGCAGCGCCGCGCGATGAGAGGGAACCGACAGGTTCCCTCTTATAGCTCGTCTCCTACAAACGTAGCAAGCCAAGTCCGTACATCGGTGGTATGGACCGCCCTCCGAGTCGCCCCCGAGAATTTCTCGTAGGCAAAGCCATGTAAAGGCTCGGCGACGTTCGCAGGCGAAGGGGGTAATCGTGGAGCTGATAACAAGGTCAGTGCGTCTTGCCGCGCTGGGAGTGGCGCTTCTGGTTCTTCTTTCGGTGGGGAGCGCCAGCAGCGCACTCGCATCCGCCGCGCCGAAGTTCGGCACTCCGGTCCGCCTGCCGACCTTCAAGTCATGCGGCGGTTACGAGCCGGGCATCGCCCTCGACAAGTACGGCAACATCTTCGTCACGGCGCACAAACAAAACCACTGCGACGCGGTGGCTCTCGATCCGAGCGCCCCAATCGGCGTTCGCGCCCAGTCGTGGATGTGGACGTCGACGGACGGCGTGAACTGGAACGACATGCCAGGCCTGAAGAACCTGCTTGCTGATCCGGCCCAGCTCGACGTGGGCGACGAAGGGGACATCGCGCTGGACGACGCCAATCACTTCTACTTCGTGGATACGAAGGTCGTCGACGACAGCTTCACCCGCTGGACCGTCAACGGCCCCGGCACCGGCCGCATGACGCAGGACATCCACCGGCCGGTGATCCCGTCCCTGATGCCGATCGATGACAGGCCATGGGTCACCGCCCACGGCGCCACCACCGTCATGTACACCGGCAACGAAGGGGACAAGGACAGCTATAACGTCGGATCGACCGCCAACGGTTGCACGGGGCCGGTCACGCCGCCTGCTCCGGGCGCGCCGGCGACGGGTGGCCGCTACACGGTCTTCATGACCCGGTCGGATGTACATTGCCGGACAGCGGGTGGTGCCGGCCGGCCGCCGACCACAGCAATGGGTCGCCCTACCTCTACATGTTCTGCACCAACGACTCGGGTGCGGACGACAACATCAACAGCGAGGGCACGCCGGGTTACACCGTGGGCACTCTGTGGTCGTACGTCTCGGCCGACAACGGCGCGAGCTGGAAGCGGTACAAGGTCGACAGCTACAACTCCAACTTCGCCTCCTCTAGCGGCGATATCACCTGGCCGGCCGTCACCGTCGCGAAGAACGGGTACGTCTACGCGCTCTTCGCAAACCCGGTCAGCGTCAACCAGGTCAAGACCGGCACCACGCTCAACCTCTACCGCTCGACCGACCACGGCGCGCACTGGACCAAGCAAGACGTGACGCCGGCCAACGCCGGCCTCATCCGCTACAGCTGGATGAGCGTCGCCGGCGACGGCCACACCATCGGCGTCGGGTACTTCACGCACCAGACCGTGAACGGCAACTGGCATGTGTTCGCCGGGACTTCGTCGTCCTTCGGAACGGCGGTGAGCTACAGCCTGGTCGATCCCGTGGAGGTGGCTCCCGCGGGAGACTTCGCCTTTGGTGACTTCTTCGAGGTCGGGTTTGACAACGTCGGGCGCCTGAACGTCGTCTACACCCGATGCACCGACCTCATACCCGGCGATGACACGACGGACTGCCTCAACTCCGACATCTATTTCGCGAGGACCGTCTAGGAATCTGACCCTCTCCCTCCTTGGTACCGCCAAGCGCCTGGCTCCGCCGAGCCAGGCGCCGCGGGCCTAGGCTCCCAACGCATGGGGTCCATCAATGCCCTCGAGAGTGTGCGAAAAGTAGGGAATCACCCGCTCGCGATAGCCGATCGGTTGCACACTCGAGGACCGGGGCCTCCGCGTGGTCAAGGTCTAACCTTGAACCTCTTCGCCAGGTCAGCCGGAAGTGTGAGCGCGGGATCGACGTCGGTGAGCAGGCCGCCGGCCTGCAGGGCTCGCACCACCAGCTCCGAGCAGATCTGGTGGTTGCGGCGCATCAACCGGAGCGGCAGGCCGCTCAAAAGATAGATAGAAACGCCCGCGAGGGCGAGGTAGCCGAAGGCCACTCCCACCTGAGTGTTCGCGTAGTCGACGGCGCGCTTGCGCCCCTCGGCCCCGAACTCCGGGCCCAGCCGCACCAGGTGATATTCGGTTGCCTTGTACTTCGAGATCGGCGTCTTGACGACGCCTGTCGCCTCGGCCTCCACCAGCGCGCCGTCGCCGTCCACGATCAGCGCCGTGTGGCTCCAGTGCGCGTATGGTGCGTCGTGGGCGCGGAACCGCCGCGCCTGACCGAAGCTGATCATGGCCGCGATTGGGCGGTTACGGTGGGTGAGGATGAAATCCCCCGGCTCGTACTCGGAAGCTTCCTCGCCGGGTCCGTACCGTTCGACGCTAGCCACATGTCCAACCGTAGGACGTTGATCAAGCAGAGATGCCGCGCGCTCAAGGGCTGATTTACTCAATCGACGCGGAACCAGGGATCAAGCGGGTGCGTCGTGGCCGCGGCTTCCAGTATCGGCGACCGAGCGGCTCGTCAGTTCGTGACGCGGCCACGCTCCGGCGCATCGCCGGCGTCGCGGTCCCGCCCGCGTGGACGGATGTGTGGATCAACCCCAACCCGCGCGGCCACATCCAGGCGACTGGACGCGACGCCAGGGGCCGCAAGCAGTTTCGTTACCACACGCTCTGGACCGCGCACCGCGACGCCGACAAGTTCTCCCAGGTCGTCGGCTTCTGCCGCGTCCTGCCGCGAATCAGAAGGCGCGTGTCGAGAGATCTTCGCGCGCCGGGGTTGTCGCAGGAGAAGGTGATCGCCGCGATCGTCCGCCTGCTCGAGAGGACCTTCATCAGGGTCGGCAACGAGGAGTACGCGAGCCAGAACGGCTCGTTCGGTCTCACCACCCTCCGCGACCGGCACGCGAAGGTGCGCGGCGCCACCATCCGGCTCTCGTTTCCCGGCAAGAGCGGCAAGGACGTCGAGGCAGAGGTGACCGACCCACGCGTGGCCCGGGTGGTCAGGAGATGCCAGGAGCTGCCGGGCCAGGTCCTGTTCGGCTACGTGGACGAAAGCGGCGAACGCCGGACGGTGTCGTCAGAGGACGTGAACGACTATCTCCGCGAGACCACCGGGGCCGACTACACGGCGAAGGACTTCCGCACCTGGGGTGGGACGGTGCTGGCGGCGGTGGCGCTCAGAGGCGTGGAAGGCTTCGAGTCGGAAGTCGCGGCCAAGCGCAACGTAGTGGCCGCGATCGACAAGGTGGCGCGGCGCCTCGGGAACACACGGGCGGTCGCGCGCCGCAGCTACGTGCATCCGGCGGTCATCGATGCGTATATGGAGCACGACCTCGACGCGGCCCTGTCGGGAGAGTCAGCCGTCCTCGAGGTGCTGAGGAGGCGTCACTCGTAGCGCAGAGCTTCCGCAGGGGCGATCCGCGACGCTGAGCGGGCCGGCATGTACGTGGTGACCAGCGTGGCCAGATACGCGCCGCCGAGGATCAGCGCGAGCTCGGTCACAGGCACGTGGAACATCACCGTGCCGAAGGTTTTCTCGACGACAAAGAACCGGTACGACTGCCACACGCCCACGATCGCCCCGATGATCAGGCCGACGATCGCGATTAGGCTCGACTCCATCAGAAAGGATGTCTGCACGAGCGACCGCCGGTAGCCCAGGGCGCGGAGCATTCCGATCTGCTGGAACCGCTCCACCACTGCTCGAGTGCTGATCACGCCCAGGCCGGCGATGCCGACGATCAACCCGAGTGCGAGGAACCCGGTGACCAGGTTCAGGAGCGTAAGCGTCCCGCTCAGCTGCTGCGCGAGCTGGTCGGCCACGATCACCGGCTCGACCTGGTCCTTCACGAGCATGCGGCCCAGGTCCAGGCGCGCCTTGTTGACGTCGACGCCGGGCTTGATCGCGAAGTAGTAGCCGGTCGGGGTGAGAGGCTGAAGGGACCCGACCGTCGCGGTCGACGGCGCATCGGGCGCGACGAACATGCCGCTCGCCATCGCCGTGCTGGTCGAAACGTACATGCCTCCCCAGGCGGCGTTCGTCTTCATGAACCCGACCACGGTCAGCGTCCACGTGGTATTAGTGGCGCCCTGACGGAGGAAGGTCACACGGACCTGGAACGGCTGGAACGTCGCATCCGCCGGCTTGATGCCGGAGATGTCCGCGGCCCCGTTGGTTCTCGCGTCCAGACTCGACGCGTTGAGGATCGCGTAACCCGTGTTGTCCCTGACCGCTTCCCAGGCCGCCCGGTCTGACGAGTAGCCCGCGGCGCGCGGCTGCAGCGCATACCCCGTCGTCGAGAGATAGCCGGAATCCACCACGTGCAGGTTGTAGCCGCTGTCCTGCTGCAGCGTCGACAGGGAGCCGTCCGGCTTGACCTGCTGGACCTGCACGCCGAGCGAGTTGTTTTCCCAGCCCACGCCTCGAACGTCGGCGGATGCAGCCGGCGTTGCCTGGACCAATGCAGTCACGTCGCGAGGAAAGCTCGTCGTTCGGTTCTGGTTGAAGTTGTTGTCGGGCGATCCCGCGACGATCTGCCAACCGCCGGACACGCTGTCGACCTGCGCGAAGTTCTGGACGAGCACGTCCTTGAACACCGACATGTACACGATGATGAAAGTGACGATCGCGAACATCGCCACCGCCATTCCGGTACGGAACTTGGTGGACATCGGGTAGGCCATGCTCGTCCGGGTGACCGCGGCCAGCCCGCTGATGCGGCCCGTGAAGAACATCACGCCGTGGATCAGCAGGTCGCTGTTGTACATCACGAGCCAGATGGCGCCCAGAAGCGTCATCAGAGCAGAGAGGATGAACACCTCCGGTCCGCCGAGAAGCTGGCTGACCTGCAGGGTCCCGTCAATGTGAAGAAGCTTCTCCACCCGCCCGAATGGGCGGGCCCAGTA
>VBGM01000147.1 GCA_005880855.1 Chloroflexota bacterium | reverse complement strand
TAAACAAGCTGCTCGATTACCTGGCGCGAGCCATCCCGCACGACGTTGAACCGCCAGCTGATGCGGTGCCGGATTCCGACCTCGGCCTCGGTTGAGGCCGCAAGGTCGAAGACCGAAGCAGACCCGAACCAGCTCCTGATCCGGGCAACGATCGCGTCTCGGCCGTCGTACTCCTCCAGCCCGTGTGGAAGCAGGAACCGAGCGTGGGCGTCGCTCGCCAGGGAGGCAACCAGCCTTTCGAAGTCGCGCGCCGCGAGCAGCTCCAGGAAGCTGTGCGACGTGGCTCCCGCAGCGACCAGCACCGGGTCTGCGTCGGCCATCGGAACCCGCCTCTGCTCGATCATCTCAATCACCTCCAAGAAGTCCGCTGGGCCGCATTGTCGGGCCTACTTCTCAAATTGTCAAGAGATCAATTGAATTCTTGACAGACATATCGGAAACGGGGATACTCGAGCGATGACAGAGCGAGCCTTGAAGACTGACCTCTTCGATCAATTCGCCCGGATCGCGCAGGCCGCGGCAAGTGGGCGGCGGGTGGAGATCGTCGATGTGCTGGCCAACGGCGAGCGAAGCGTCGAGGAACTGTCGCGGCAGGTCGCCATGTCAGTCGCCAACACCAGCCGTCACCTGCAGGTCTTGAAGGAGGCCGGCCTTGTCGCAGCGACCAGGGACGGGACGCGCGTTCGGTATCGGCTGGCCTCGCCGGCCGTCTATCGGTTCTGGGTGGCATTGCGCTCGTTGGCGGCTGAAAGGCTGCCGGGGGTACCGGGCCTAGTCGAGGCGTACCTGGGTTCACGGGAAGGCCTCGAAGCGATCAGCGGCGATCAGCTTCTGGCCCGACTCAGGTCGGGCGAACCGTTGGTCGTGGTCGATGTCCGACCTGCGGAGGAGTATCAAGCTGCGCATGTTGCCGGCGCGGTCTCGATTCCGCTTGCGGAGCTGGAGCAGAGACTGCGGGAGTTACCACGGGAGCGGGAGGTCGTGGCTTACTGCCGCGGTCCGTACTGCGCTTTTGCGCCGGAAGCGGCCCGGACCCTCCGTGAGCACGGTTACTCCGCCCGATACCTCAGCGACGGGCTGCCGGAATGGGCCGACGCCGGGAATGCCGTGGAGTCGGACGGAGTCGGCAGTTCGACTGCGGACCGATGAACCAGGCTGACCTGACGGCCAATCAGCAGACGGCGATGCTGGCCGACCGATACACACAGCGCGCCGGAGCCTATGAAGCATTGTGGAGTCCGATCATCCGGCCGGTTGGCGAGCGTCTCATTTCACGCCTTCCTCTATCCAGCACGACCAGGAGCGTCGTCGACATTGGCACCGGCGCGGGTGCATTGCTGCCGACGATAAAGCGTGCTGCTCCAAGTGCGGTGATCGTCGGCGTCGATCGTTCACCGGGCATGCTTCGCCTGGCCAAAGACAAGCACTCGGGCCCACTTGCACTGATGGATGTGCAGAACCTGGCGCTGCCCGCCAACCGGTTCCAGGTGGCGGTCGTCGCTTTCGTCCTCTTCCACCTGCCATACCCCGATCAGTGCCTTGCGGAGGTGAATCGTGTGTTGCAGCCGAGAGGCGCGGTGGGAACGGTTACATGGGGGTCGGAAAACATGGCGCCGGCCAACGCCATTTGGGATGACGAGCTGCAAGGAGCCGGCGCCCAGATACTCGAGCTGCCTGCCGTCGACAATCGGGCTTGCTGCGACACCGCTCAGAAGATGACGGCTTTGCTCGGGAAGGCAGGCTTCGTATCGATCAAAGTTTGGAGTGAGTCGATTGAGCACCGATGGCGACCGGATGATCACTTCGACTATCAGGTACGGAGCAGCTCGCGCCTAAGGCTTCTGTCTTTGAGCGAGAAGGACCGTGAGGCTTGCTTGGGCCGGATTCGACTACGGCTCTCAAGCGCCGACGGCGACCAGTACGTCTACCGCGGCGAAGTGTTCATGGCGACGGCGTTCAAAGCAGATCATCCGTCGGACAATCATTAGGAGAAGACGATGGCCGAGATACTCGACGTGGTCGACCTGGAAGCGCTGCGCAAGGAAGTCCGCGAGAAGTATCGCGAAGTCGCCGAGGACCCGACGGCTGAGTATCACTTCCATACCGGGCGCCCCCACGCGATTAGACTCGGCTATCCAGCGACGCCGCTCGACCAGCTCCCCGATTACGCGTGCGAAGCGTTTGCTGGCGTAGGCAACCCTTTCTTTTGGGGCGGCCCGAAGCCTGGTGAGAGAGTTGTCGATCTCGGCTCCGGAGCGGGTATGGACTCCTTCTTGGCGGCGCTCTGGGTGGGTAGCGAAGGAAGGGTGATTGGAGTCGACATGACTCCTGAGATGCTGGATCGCAGCCGGTCGATGGCAGACAGGTTGGGCCTGGACAATGTCGAGTTTCGCGAGGGTCTGATCGAAGATGTGCCCGTCGAGGATGGCTGGGCGGACGTCGTCATCTCAAATGGGGTCATCAACCTCTGCCCAGACAAGATCGGCGTTTACCGACAGATCTACCGCGTGCTCAGGCCTGGCGGGCGGATGACGGTTGCGGACATCTGTCTTGAGCGTCCGGTCCCTGAGGAGGCGCTCCATGACATCGATCTCTGGACCGGTTGAATCGCGGGTGCCCTGCCGTGTGCAGGGTGGGAGACGGTGATCGGCGGTGCCGGGCTGATCGACATCGAGCTGGCCAATCCACTCGACACGTTCGCGGGCGCCCGCGGAGAGGAAAGCGCTCGGGAGTTCGGCACCCTGGGCTATTCGATTCGAGCCCGCCGCTCGACGTGAGCGACTGCTGCACACCGAAGGGTTACCGACAGATCTTCAGCGAGAAGAACGCGGCCGGAGAAGCGAAGCGCTACCGGCGCAAGGGCCTCGATGGGACTTCTAGGCGAATCTTT
>VBGM01000146.1 GCA_005880855.1 Chloroflexota bacterium | reverse complement strand
CTAAGGGCATATTGGTTATGAGCTTTCCGAATCGCCGATGGTGGACGCGCCTCGGTCTTACGTTGGCCAACTTCGGGTTTCGAGTCGTCGGGATGCAGTTCCGAGTCTTCCTGCATTCGCCTGAACTGATTCAGGCCGCGGTCCAACTGCACGGCTTCAGAATCAAGTTCAACGAGCAGGGGCTGCTTTGGCAAGTAAGCGCATTCGAAAGGATCGCTTGA
>VBGM01000145.1 GCA_005880855.1 Chloroflexota bacterium | reverse complement strand
TGAGAGCTCTCAACGCCGCGAGCTCTCGTCTGCCTGAGGCGGCCTGGCGGTCGCCTCTTCTGCTTCGAGGCATGGAGCTGATGGCTTCTGTCGTGCTCGGGATGGGAGACGTGCAGCTCGCTGGGAGGGTGCCGAGCGGACATTGGGCCACCCTGACCCCGCGCAGGATGTACTTCGTGCGAAGCGCTCACGCCGAGTTGGCG
>VBGM01000046.1 GCA_005880855.1 Chloroflexota bacterium | reverse complement strand
CGAAGTTACCTCAAGCGTTGGTTCCAGCGTGGGCGCCCCGGATTTATGACGCGCTTTTTGGCGCCCTTGCGTGCTTGAAGCGACCCAACAGGCTCTAGTCTTCGTTCCCGCAGAGAGACTCAAAGCTCGCAACAAAGGACAGGTGGGCGAATGCAGCCTGGGGTGGTTGGATTGCGGAGCGCGGTCACGGCCTTATGGGCAGAGGACCTGCGCGCCGTTCGCGAGGATCGCTACGACACGGATCGTGGCAAGGAGGCGCTGGCCTTCATCCAGCGCTTCAACGCCATGGTT
>VBGM01000045.1 GCA_005880855.1 Chloroflexota bacterium | reverse complement strand
TACTTCGTCGCCAACGCGCGCTGGCCGACGCTGGGTGAGCTCTACCAGGGCGCTACGCGCGAGTTCGCGATCGAGGACAGCTTCCAGACCGTGAGTGGGATGTTCAAATCGGAAGGCGTTGTCGATGGTGACGTCGCGATCAGTCTCAGCGTGGAGCAGCTGCATCGCTGCCAGGGCACTCAGGCCGACATCGAAAACTTCATGTCGGCGCTCCGGCTTGCGGTCGAGGCCGACCAGGCGATGCGCCGCATCACCCGCGACGAGGCCGCTCGCGAGCTCAACCTCGATGACGTCGCCGCGACCAAGCTCGGGCGGATGCTGGCGCTGGCGCCCGACATCTGCCGCGACCGCGAGGGGGACGACGACTACTCGGCCTGGAGCTTTCTGACCTCGTACAACGTCCACTTCTTCCGCCGCGTCAAGAGCATCGACGACTACCTGGCGACGGTGGCCAACGTCAACCTGACCAACGGCTTCGTTTCCGCTCTGGCCGTGGCGCAGACGACGCGGGTCAACCACGAGGATGGGGATGGGCTGCCCGACGGCGTGGTCACGTTCCTGATGACGGATGTCGTCGAGTCGACGCAGCTCTGGCTGCAGAACCGGGCTCAGATGTACGGCGCGATGAGGCGGCACGACCAGCTCTTGGCGGCGGCGATCGAGGCCAACCACGGCGTGGTGCTGAAAGAGCGGGGCGAGGGCGACAGCTTCTTCGCCGTCTTCCACCGACCGACCGATGCCCTGGTGGCGGCGTTCGATGCCCAGGCGGCGCTCATGTCGGAGCGCTGGACGGACAACGTCCCCCTCATGGTGCGCATGGCGATCCTCACCGGCGAGGCCGAGGCGCACGACCGCGATTACCGGTCGCCGGCGGTCAACCGGTGCGCCAAGCTGCGGCGCCGGGCTGTCGGCAACCAGATCCTGGTCTCCGAGACCACCTACTCGATCGTGGCCGACATCCTGCGCGAGGACATGCGCCTGGTGGGAGTCGGCAAGCGCCGCCTCGAGGGTCACGACCGCCCCGAAGAGGTGTACGTCCTCCAGCATGCCGAGCTCCCGCTGGAGCCTGCCGTCCAGGAGGACGCCTCCTAGCGCTTCGACCCCGAATGGGGTCCTTTCGGCATCATGTGGAAGGAAACCCATGAGCACGGTGTTGAAGGGAGATCGATGAACAGGCTGATCGACCGCTACGCAGTGGTGTTCGTTGCGCTCGCCGCCACCCTCTGGGCGTCGGACGCCTACTTCCGCAACCAGCTGGTCCAGCACCTCAGCCCCACTCAGATCGTTGTCGCGGAGGACGCTCTCGTCACGCTGTTCTTGGTGCCGGTGCTCATTCGCAGCCGCCACGAGCTGCGGGCGCTGGGCGCACGTGGCTGGGTGGCGGTGGCCATCATCGCTGCCGGGGCACAGGCTCTCGCGACCATTCTCTTCACGGCATCCTTCTCGATCGCGTCGCAGCACCAGCTGTACGCGGAGACGTTCGTGCTGCAGCAAACACAGCCCTTGATCGCGATCGTGCTCGCGTGGATCATCCTCGGCGAGCGACGGCGCCCGTGGTTCTGGCCCGCGGCCGCGGTCGCGATCGTAGCCGTCTACATGGTGCTGTTCGCGAGCGATCCGTTCTCGCCGGTCGCCGCGCTGCAGAACGGACGCCTCGAGGTCGGGCTGCTCGCCCTCGGCGCTGCCGCCCTATGGGCGAGCGGTACGGTTTTCGGGCGGTTCGCCCTCGGTTCGATCTCGTTCTGGAGCATGACAGCGCTGCGCTTCACGCTGGCACTGCCGGTCCTCGTGATCGTGGTCCTGGTGCAGAGCGGCGTCGGTGGCTTCGGCCACTACCGCCTGAGTGACTTCGTGCCCAACTTGCTCGCCATCGCGATCGTGCCCGGCCTCCTTGCACTTCTGCTGTACTACCGCGCGCTGTCGAAGACGCCCGCCTCGCTGGCCACGATCGGCGAGATGGCGTACCCGGTGGCCGCGACGCTGATCGCCACGGCTCCGCCCCCGTGGGGTTTCCACCAACCGCTTTATCCCGCCCAGGTCCTGGGCACGCTGCTGCTGCTGGCGGTGATCGTCTTCCTGAACTGGACGCGTGAGAAGGCGCCCGCCGTGGTGGCGCGCCCGCTCTCGGTCGCGCAAAGCTGATCTAGAATTTTGCTCGCTGGACATGGCTGAGTACGGAACCTCGGTCGAAAGCACGGCGTCCCCCGAAAAGGTCTGGAAGATCTGGTCGGACATGTCGACGTGGGGCGAGTGGAATCCCAATGTGTCGACGATGGAATGGCAGGGCGGCTTTCAGTCAGGCACTACCGGCGTGATGAACACCCGGGCCGGGCAACACCACAAGATGAAGCTTCTCGATATTGTGCCGGGCCGCGGATTCGCGCTCGAGACCAGCGTCGTTCCGTTGACCACCTTTCGCTTCAACTGCCGGATCGGCTCGGCCGCCGGCAAGACGACCATCGGCCAGTGGGTCGAGGTGAAGGGGCCGCTCGGTCCAGTGCTGGGCGGGATGATGGGCCCGCAGGTTTCGAAGGAGTTCGGGACCCTGCTCAGCAACTTGGCGAAGAAGTCGGAGTCCAGCTAGGTCTTTTAGCCAAGCCTCGCCAGCGCCGCGCTGACCGCGTCAGCCTCGCCCGGCTTCAATGCATCGCCGAAGTTGCGCTCGAGGCTCGCTATGAAAGCGGCGTGAGCCTTCTTGAACGCAGCTTCTCCCTTCGGCGTCATGTGAGCGAAAACCCCACGGCGATCGGTCGGGCACGAGCGGCGCTCGATGAGGCCGACCTTCGTCATCTGCTCGAGCCGCCGCGAAGCTCCGCTGTTGGTGATCCCGGCGACTTTCGCCAGGTCCTGGTAGCGCATCGCCTCGCCCGGCACGCGGGAGAGGTGGAGGAGCACCTCGTACCACGCGAGGGGCATGCCGGCTTCGGGAACCATGTCGCGCTCGAGCGCGGCGGTCATCGATGTGTGGGCTTTCGCGAGCCCTTCCCACAGCTCCGCCACCTTCGCGGACGCCTTCGGTCCCTTCACGGCGCCTATGGTATGCGGTCCTCTTTGGGTCATCTACATAAATAGGAAAGGACGAGGGTGGGCGCCTTGCCCAACCCTCGTCCCATGGTCCCGGTCTCTGCTTATGCCTTCGCGGGTTCGAGCGCCTTGACTACGATTTCGGCCTCGACCTCGAGCTTGATGGTGTGGCTCGCGATGGGGATCGCGCCGGCGATGCCGTCCCAGTTGAGCCCGAAGTCCATCCGGTTGAGCTGTCCCATGGCGCTGATGCCAAGGCGCTCCTTGCCGCCGGTCATCGGGTCGGGAACCCGGCCCTCGAGCTTGGCGTCCAGCACGATCGGCTTCGTCTTGTCCTTGATCGTCAGGTCGCCGTGCACCTTGAACGACTCGTCGTCCACAGGCTCGACCTTCGTGAGCTTGAACGCGATGTAGGGGTATTTCTCGGCCTCGAAGAAGTCGGCCGAGCGCAGGTGGTTGTCGCGCATCTCGGTCCGGGTGTCGACGCTCGCCACGTCAACCTTCACCTCGCCGGTGACCTTCGTGGGGTCGTCGTCGGGCCCCTCGAACTGCCCGTCGAACTTGTTGAACTGGCCGCGCACCGTGGAAACGGCAAGGTGCTTGGCCGTGAATCCGAGCGTCGTATGCGCTTTGTCGATCTCGTATGTGACCATCTGGTCCTCCTGGAATTTTCTGGCGGAGGGACTCCGCAGCTGAAGACCACTACTTGCTTGCGCAAGCAACTATTCCAGGCGGGGGTCAGCGCTTCTTGAGGCAGAACCAGGCGGCTTCGGCTCGCATCATGGCCGGGGTCCCGGCCTCCTCGCCTCGTTTGGTCCATGCGAGCACCCAGGCAGGGCCGAATCTTTCCTCGAGCTCGGCGGCGGAGACGCCTGACGGAACCGGCGGCACGGCCCGGGTGAAAGCCATCATCAGGAGCGTTGCACCGGTTTCGGCCAGGTCCGTGACGCCCTCGGCGTAGCGGGCGCGCTCCGCGGCCTTGAGCCCGTGGTAGCAGCCAAAGTCGAACAAGAAGGTGTAGCCGGGCTCGAGCCCGAGGTCGCCGAGCCGCGTGACGTCGCCGCGCCGGAAGTCGACCTTCACGCCGGCGGCCTTTGCGCGACGCTCGGCCTCGCGCAGCGCGCGGGGAACCGCCTCGACTGCGGTGACGTCCCAGCCATGCTCGGCCATGTAGACAGCCTTGGCGCCCATGCCCGCGCCGAGGTCGAGGGCTCGACCCTTGGGCAACGCATCGGGACCTTCGATTGCCTTCTTGAGCTCGTCCGGCAGGACGCGATCCCAGGGGGTGAAGCCCACGGCGTACATGAGGCGGTACGCGATTCCCATCTCAGGCGCCCTGACGCATGTGAAATGCCGCCGACTCCTTGCGCCAGGTGAAGGCGATGCCGGCGACCATGGCGATCGCGAAGAGCCCGAGGACAGCCGCGAAGACGATGGGACCGATTTCACCGGCGCCGATCGCGGAGCCGAGCGGGCCCCAGTCGACAGTGGCCGCTGCATTGAGCCAGGCGATGAGACCGGTGGCGAAAGCGGCGCAGCCCAGCGTCCAGCGCTTCTCCGATGGCGACATCTGGCCGATGTCGAATCTTCTTTGTCGTGGGGTCACGGGGATGCGGCGGAGGCTCGCGATGAGCACGAGCCAAACGACCAGCATCACAACGCCGATGGTGAGAGCGATGGCCGGCGTCGCCGTCCGGTCGACGGGAGAGAGGTCAGCGGAGCCTGCCCACGCCGCCATCGGTAGGGCCCAGATGACGCTGCTGAGCGCGGCGAAGCCGGTCTTACCGAAACGGTCGACGAGGCGGTTGATCATGGCGTGGGATACCTCCGTGCCAGATATTGCTCGAAAGTGATGTTCCCGTCGCGGTGGTCGGGACACAGCAGGCGGCCGCTCTCGAACTGACGGCTGAACCTGAACGGCAGCCACAGGTTGACGAGGCGCTTGTCGGGCTTGCGAATTTTCAGCCACAACTCGGCCAGGGTCTTGAAGTCCATCACCTCGGGACCGCCGAAGTCGGGCAGCATGCCGGCTGGTTCTGCTTCGACCACCTCGACCAATCTTGCGGCCACGTCTTGCGTATCTATCGGCTGGAACTGCCATTTGAAAGGCACTGTCGCCAGGCGGGGAAGCTTGCTCATGGCGTCGAGAAATACCTCCATAAGCGTATGGAACTGCGTTGCGCGCAGTATCGACCAGGGCACGATGCCCTCGCGCATCACCGCCTCCGCCGCGAGCTTGCCCTTGTAGTACGGGTAGGCGACGCCCTCCATACCGACGATCGATACGTAGACGGCGTGGCGTACGCCCGCCTCGCGCGACATCGCCAGCAGGCGCCTCGTTCCGACCACGTCGGTCGCATGGTACCTGCGCGGGTGAGCGGCATCAGAGGCCGCGTGCACGATGGCGTCGACGTCCTTCACGGCCAGCTCGAGGTTTGCGCCCGTGACTAGGTCACCCTGGATCCAGTCGGCGCCGGCGCCAGGCTTGCGGCTGAGGATGCAAGCGCGATGCCCTTTCGCGCGAAGCTGCGTCACCACCTCGCGGCCGAGCGCGCCGGTTCCGCCGGTCACAAGCACCCGCATGACGGAGGTGAGCTTATGCGGTCGCGTTCGCGGTTGTGCTGCGCATTCGCGTGCTCAGCGGCTCGGCGATTCGCACCGCGACATACGTGGCGAAGGCGAGGGAGGTGATGAAAAAGCTGACCGGGTGCGGTGAGTAGAACGCGATGGCGAGCCCGAGCCACGTGAACGCGAGGGCGAGGCCGACGCCGGTGGCGATGGCGATTGCGGGGCGGCTCGTGAATCGCACCGCGATTGCAGCTGGAGTGACGACGAGCGCGAAGATGAGCAGGACGCCGACCACCTGTACTGCCTCCGTCACCGCGACCGCGAGGACCGCCATGAAGGCGACGGCCAGCACGGTGACGGGCACGCCCTTCGCCGCGGCGAGGTCCTCGTCGACCGATGAGAACAGGAGGGGTCTGTAGATGGCCACCACGGCGACAAGCGTGATCGCGCCAGCCACCAGCGTCACCGCGACGTCGGACGTGCTGATGCCGAGGATCTCGCCGAAGAGAATCGCGTAAGCCTCGGTGGCGTAGCCGCGATAGAGAGAGATGAACAGGACGCCGAGGCCGAGCGTCCAAGCAAGCACGATGCCGATGGTGACGTCGCGGCCTCTAAGTCTCGTCCCCAGTGCGCCGATGGCCACGCCCGCGCCGAGCGTGAATGCGAGCAGCCCGAAGATCGGGTTGAAGCCGAGCACCACAGCGCCGGTCGCGCCCGCGAACCCGATGTGCGACAGGGCATGAGCGGCGAAGGCGGAGCCGCGCAGGACGACGAAGTAGCCGATCGCGCCCGCGACGACGGCGATGATCGTGCCCGCTTGGAACGCGTGGACCATGAACTCGTAGTGGAAGATCGCGGCCAGGTCGTCGAGCGGATTCCAGCTCAGCTGGGGCGAGCTGTTGTCGATGACGAGGCGGATCGCTCTCATGTGCGATTCAGTCATGGGGGTGGCTGACCTCTTCCTCGAGACCAACGACGAAGACGCGGCCGCGGCTGTCCTTCAAGACCTCCACCGGTGACGAGTAGATCCGCGAGAGCGACTCGGAGGTGATGATCTCGCTGGGCTTGCCCATGGCGAGCTTGCCCTGAGCGACGTAGAGGACATGGTCGATGTGGGGGAGCAGCGGGTTCACGTCGTGCGCGATGAGGAGGACCGTGAGGCGGCGCTCGCGCGCGACGTCGCTGATGAGTTGCACGATGGCTTGCTGGTTGCGCACGTCAAGGTGGGAGAGGGGCTCGTCGAGAAGGAGCAGCTGCGGCATGCCGACGAGAGCCTGGGCGAGGAGCAGCCTTTGCTGCTCGCCGCCGGAGAGGCGGCCGAGCTGGCGGCCGGCGTACTCGTTTGCATCGACCGAAACGATCGCCCTCTCGATGGCTTCTCGTGCCTGTTCTCGGCTGGTTATCCGTACGCCCCAACGGTGGCCATCGACGCCCAGGCCAACGAAGTCGCGCCCGCGGATGGAGAGCTCGGGGTCGAAATGCGAGCCCTGCGGTACGTAGCCGATGCGGGGGTTGCCCCGCTGCGGATCTTCGCCGAGCACTTTCAGGTTGCCTCTGGCCGGGGCCAGCAGGCCGAGGACAAGGCGCACGAGCGTCGATTTGCCGGAGCCGTTGGGGCCGAGGATGGCTGTGAAAGAGCCGGTGGGAATGTCGAACGTGGCGCCCGTCCAGACGGGGCGCCGCCCGTAGGTGGCGCTGAGCTCGCTCGCCGCGATCGCCGGCCGGTCGCTCACCTGCTCAGCGCATCGGCGTTGAGGGCGTTCTCGATGGCGATCAGCTGCGCGAGCTGCCAGTCCTGGAAGGTGACCGTCTCCGGCTGCAGGGTCTCGGAGACGCCGACGACCGGGATGTCGTTTGCCTGTGCGAGGTGCCGGACGTTCGTGGTCACCGCGGTCGCGGTCTGGACGTTGTAGATCAAGACCTTGACCTGCTTGCCGGTGATCTGGTTCTGGAACTCGACCACCGACGAGGTCGGTGGGTCGTTGCCCTCGGCCACGGCGTCCATGAACTCCCTTGGCGAGATCAGGTTCAGATTGAGCGCCGACGCCATATAGACGAAGATGCTCTCGGTCGCCCCGACCTTGACCCCTGCGAACTTCTGCCTGATCTCGGCGATGCGCCCGTTGTAGGGCTGGAGGGCGGTGGCGAAGTCGGTTTGCTTCTGGTCGAAGAAATATGCGTTGCCACCGTCGATCGACTTGTACTTCGCGGTGATCGCGTCGGCCACCTTGACCACGGAGCCGGGGTCGTACCAGAAGTGCGGGTTGTCGCCTGCCTTCTTGCCGAGCAGATCGGCGACGTTGAGGACCTGGCGGTGGCTGCTCGCGTTGGCGTCGAGCAGCTTCTTGCCCCAGTCGTCGTAGCCGGCGCCGTTGAGGATCACAAGGTCGGCTTCGGCGAAGGCGCGTGCGTCGTTGGTGTTGCTCTCGTACTCATGGGGGTCGGCGTTCGGGTCGGTGACGACGGTCTGGACATTAACCTTGGAGCCGCCAAGCTGCGACGCGATGCTGCCCCAGAAGTTCTCGCCGGCGACCACGTTGAGCGAGCCCGCGTGGGCGGTCGGGTTGTTGCCGCATCCGGCGCTTGCGCCGATGAGAGCTGCAGTGAAGAGCAAGACCGCAAACTTTCTCATGGGGTTGCGCCACAGTATTGCACAAACGACTTGCGCAACTTCCATGCATTACGGGATTACAATTGCAAGATGCCTCGTCCGAGTCCAGTGACCGACGCAGTGAGGACTGTCTTCGAGGGCCAAGCGCGGCACGCATGGTCGATCGATCAGCTGCATGAGGTCGTGTGTGGTGCGTTAGGCGCGGCTGACTACTCGAGTGTCTTTCGCGCGGTCACAGTGATGGAGAGAGAGGGCGCGATCCGTCGCATCGACCTCGGCGATGGCAAGGCCTACTACGAGGTCGGCGAGGATCACCACGAGCACGTGCGCTGCGATTCTTGCGGGCGCGTGGCCGAGGTGCCCGGGTGCGTACTGGACGACGCGACGAGTGGAGTGCAGAAGAGCACGGGCTACGTAGTCACCAGCCACCAGCTCGTATTCGGCGGGCTGTGCCCGCGGTGCGCGAAGCGCCGCTCTCGGTAGTTCGAGCTACTTAGCTTTCGTCTTCTCGCCGACCGGCGCCAGGTGTCTCCCGAAAAAGGCCATCGTGCGAGTCCAGGAGTCCTCGGCGGCCTCCTTGCTGAACGCGCGGCCGCGATCGTTGAAGAACGAGTGGCGGGCGCCGGGGTAGATCTTGATGTCGTGTTCGATCCCGCTCTTGTCCAGGGCTTCGTCCAGGGCGCGGCCGGCGCTCGCGCTGAAGTCCTTTTCGGGATACGAGCCGACGACAGGGCACAATCGGCTGACGGCGTCGATCGGCTTCGGGTTGGCGGCATAGAAGGGGGCGATGGCCTTCAGGCGATCGTCCGTGCAAGCCCATGCGATCGCGAATCCGCCCCCCATGCAAAAGCCGATCGCGCCGATTCGCTCAGGATCGACCTCGGGCATGGCGGCGAGTTTGCCGAGCGCAATCTTGAGGTCGCTGATGCCCGCACGTTCGACCGAACCGCTAAGCATCCCGGCCATGTAGCGCGCCATGCAGAGTGCGCGATTGCGGCCGGTGAAGAGATCGACCGCGAGCGCGGCGTAGCCGTTCTCGGCGAATCGGCGAGTGATGTCCTTGATGTTCTCGTTGAGGCCGTACGCCTCGTGGATCACGACCACGCCGGGGTAACGGCCGTCGCCGTCGGGGAGGGCGGCAAAAGCGCCGCCCTTGAGATCGGTGCTGTCGATTGAGCGCGTCTTCATGTTCGATAGGGGGCATG
Organism: Chloroflexota bacterium; assembly: GCA_005880855.1. GTDB lineage: Bacteria > Chloroflexota > Dormibacteria > Dormibacterales > Dormibacteraceae > UBA10449. The sequence goes on along the minus strand of VBGM01000045.1, from coordinate 6,762 downwards.
AAAATGGTAACCGCGGCCGAAAAGTCGGGTTGGAAGTGCGGGTTATCATCAGTTCCTGCGGCATCGTGGGCCCGTGGCGCAGTTTGGGAGCGCGTCTGACTGGCAGTCAGAAGGTCAGGGGTTCGAATCCCCTCGGGTCCACAAACCGGCAGACCGGACGCTAAGCTCTCGCAAGTTGAGCGAAAAGGCCATCAGCCGGCTGGGTGCGGCAGCCGGAGTCGCATCGGTTATCGTCACGTTCGTCGGCTTCGGTGTGCACGGCGCGCTGCCTACAGACACCACCGCGGAAGCAGTTCAGAACTATGTCAGGGGCGTGAGCGCGAGCCAGGCGGGAATCGGTAATTACCTCGAGCTGCTCGGCTATCTGCTCTTTCTCGGTTTCGCGACCTATCTCTACGTCGTGGCTCGCGCTGGCGGACCGAAATCGATGCACTGGCTGAATGTCCTGAGCCTCGCGGCGGCAATCACGTACAGCGCGATGAGCGCGTTTGCAATCGCGGGCCAAGTGGTGATGGTCGATTGGCTCAAGGCAGGGGTTGACGCTAAGTCAGCGCTCGGTGCATACATCCTGGATAGTGCGGGCTTCACGCTTAGCTTCGAGGTTGCCGCCCTGTTCCTGTTGGCGGTCGGAATTGTTTTGTGGACGATGGGCCGGGCGATGCGATTGGTTGGAGGTTCGGGGATGCTCGTAGCCGTCGTGCTGTTCGTGACCGGCCTCATCAGCACTGCCTCGATCCAGAACTCGAGCAGCCAGATCGGCTACATGGCGTTCAGCGCCTGGACCCTGATCGTCGGAATCTACCTGCTCGTCCGTCCTCCAGCGATCGCTCGAACCGCCTAATCCTCCAGGCTCCAGCGATAGTCGTGGCGGCGAATCTGCGGCGGCGAGCAGGCCGAATCGCGGATAAGTGGTCTTCAATCCTGATTGCTGCTTTTAACGTAGCGCCTTGACGACGCGCAGACGACGCTAAGGCGGCCTGGAATCAGGATCGCGAAGCTGCGCAGCTACGGGGACGAAGTGCTGGTGATCCTGTCCGGCGAATAGGACGTCAGCTCGCCGTCAGGAAATAGAGCCCGGTGACGAACGCTGCGTCGAACAGCCAGTGCGCCATGACCGCCCCGGCCAGATTGTGAGTGCGCAGACGCACGAACGCGAAGATGAGTCCGCCGGCGAACAGTCCCGCGACCGCGAGACTCGTGGCCAGAACGATCTGCCCCGAGCTCGTGAAATTGGTCAGGGCTAGCGTTTGCACCTGAACCACCACATGCCAGGCGACAAAGGTGGCCGACGTCACAAGCGTTGCGCGCCATGGCGTCAGCTTCCGTATCAGCAGACCCAGCACCAGCCCGCGAAATGCGAGCTCCTCGGGAATCACGGTCAGAAGTGGAAGGCCGACCAGGGCGTGAGTCAGGAGGGCTGACGTCGCCGCTCCTTGCAATGGCTGGTAGGTAATCGGAGTCCCGAGGAGAGCGCCAAGCTCGAGCGCGAGGAGAACCCCCGCGGCCATCCCGAGCCCTATCCCCGCGCCGATCAGAGTGGATCGCAGCAAATCGGTCCGGCCGATGCCTGCTTCCGCCCAGGTGAGCCCGCACCAACGAAAGGCCACGATGACGATCAGCAGCGTGCCGGCCGTCTGGGCCATGGTGGCCCAGGAAACGGTGACGACGTTTGGGCCGGCCGCAAGGCCGGCGGCGTTGCCGAAGAGGATGAGGATGGTCGCGATCACCGCCACGCGCCATCCCCATCGCGTCCGCATCCCGGTCAGCTGTGGAGTCCCGTGAAGCCTTGCGGATTGATCATCAGTTGCGGTCTCAAGTCTGAGGGTCCGGAAATTGTCGGTTCTCGGCTAGGTGTTGCGGCTCGCGTCGATGTAGCTTTGCATCGTGCGGGAAGTCGAGGACTTGAACCGGCGCCTATTGCGGGCCCGCGACGCCATGGACTGCTCCTACGCCGAGCAGCTCGACGTCCGCGCTGTGGCCGGCGTGGCCCACCTCTCCGAGGCGCACTTCACCCGCAGCTTCCGCGCCGCCTTCGGGGAGACGCCGCACCGTTACCTGCAGCGGCGGCGGGTTGAGCGCTCTATGTTCCTGCTGCGCGAGACCGACCGCAGCGTCACCGACGTTTGCTTCGATGTCGGCTTCATGAGCCGGGGGACCTTCAGCCGCACTTTCCGGGAGATCGTCGGCGAGACGCCGTCGAGCTATCGCGTCGGGAATGGACCGATGGTGGCCCCCAACTGCTACCAGATGTGGGCGACGCGACCGGTGGTGGCGGCGGGGGTGCGGAGATCGAGCAGTTTTGGAGACGCCGCCACAGCAACGGCCTCCTAGCATGATCGTCATCCCCATCAAGTCTCGCAAAGGAGAAAACGAGCGATGATCACCAAACTCAACGTCGCCTCCATCATGGTCCTCAACAAGGACGAGGCTCTTGACTTCTACGTCAACAAGCTCGGGCTAGAGAAGGGCCAGGACGTCAAGCAGGGTTCCTACCGCTGGCTGACGGTGCGCGTCCCTGGCGACGTCACCGAGATCTCCCTCGAGGAGCCGGGCCCGCCAGTGCATGACGAAGCCACCGCTGCGAAGCTCCGCGAGCTGATCACGAAGGGCGCACTGGGCGGGCTCGTGTTCAAGGCGGACGACATCCGGGGTCTGTACGAGACACTCAAGTCGCGCGGCGTCACCGACTTCACCCAGGAGCCCACCGACCACTTCTACGGCACCGACATGGGCGTCCGCGACCCCTTCGGCAACGCCATCCGGATCCTCCAGCAGGGGAAGGTCGCCCATAAGGCAGGGGCCTGACGGCGGCGTCTCACCCAACGGAAAGTTCGTGGCCGTCGTCAACGACTACGGCACCTGGGCACATTCGGGGTTAGCGCCCTGGCCAAATGATGATTCGATACCAATCGTCGCCGACGCCGCCGATGTCGTCGGCGACCGAGTCAAGGCCCGCGGCGAGTAGTGCCCATCGATACTGGCCGGGCGCTAGGGCCACACGCCAGACGTTATTGGTGCCGGCCGTTTCTGGTGCTTAGATCTCGACGGCCTGATCCCGAGTCGTCATCTCGCCTTCGGATACGGCGTCCCAACCCTGCCGGTCCAGGACGGGTGTTTGATCATGAATCTCAAGCTCGACCCGGGTGTCACCCCACAGGCGACCCGTCCCGACAACGAAACCGCTCAGCGTTGAGACGGCGCGCCCGGTCGTTAGCTGCGACCCAACATCGTCGACATCCCAGCTGGCGCTTCGATCGCCCTCAAGCAAGAACTGCCAGTGGTCAGTTCGGATCGTCCGCGTTTCCTTGTTGACGATTGCCATCAGACATCAAGTATCGGCCGCGCAAAACGGTATCTCGGTGCAACCCCGGCATTGAAATCTCGTCGAGGCGGTTCGCGTAGCGTCCCAGATGATCTTGTGAACCGCGCTATTTGATCATCGCCTTCCGTGCTCGCTTCAGATGTTCGTGGGCTGCTCGGCGCACTCGTTCATCTTGATGCGCAGTCAAGGGCTCGAGCAGCTCCGCAGCCTTCGCCGGGCCTAGGCGCCGCCTGATTCCGCCCATGGCTTGGAACGCGACGTCCGGATCGTCAATAAGTTTCATCAGCGTTTTCTCCACCCGGGGGTTGCCAGAGATCCTGCCCAGGCGCTCGACCACCATTCCTCGGCCTGCGCCGTGGCGTCGATCACGGGCTAGCTCCAGTAACTCATCGACGTGCGCGTGAGTGGTTACCGTGCTCAACGCGTTGCCAATAGCCCACTTCAGTGTTGGCTGATCCGTATTCGACGTCTTGCGAAATTCGTCCAGTAGGGCTCGCGCCGCATACGGGCGCGCATACGCCGTGCTCAACGAGCGGACGATGGCCTCCTTGACAGCTGGGCGCGTCACATTGGGCAGCACGTCTAGCAGCACTGGCACCGCACCTCGGTAATCGAAGATCGGCTGGGGAATGATCTCCGGATACCGGCCGCTGGTGAAATGCCCGAAGTCTCGGCTCGGCAGCCCAGCAGCATCCAATGCCCCGCGGACCAGCGCGAACTCGTCCGCGTTCTCTGCCATGCGCGCCCGACGCGCGGCGTCGCGCTGATCCCTGGCCCGGACCCAATCGTGGTCAGCTTCCAGTTGGGCCATCAGCTCCGCGGCAGTGATTGGCCCCCGGCGTCGTTTGTCCTTCTGTTCGCTCACGCTGATATCACGGACGTCTTCGTCGTCCCGGTTCACCGTGATCGAGCAGGGCTCGACTTTCCAGCGTCGTGCCATCCAACAAGATCAAAAGCTCTCATCGGGGTCGTCAGCCGGCGGGTGTGAGGCGGATCACCGGGATCTCGCGGTCGGTCTTCTTCTGGTATTCCCCGTAGCGCGGTGCCACCGCCGCTACTCGGGCCAGCGCATCCAGCCGTGCCTGACCTTTCAGCGACTCGGCCACCACCCTCAGCTTCCGGTTGCCGACCTCGATCCAGATCTTGTCCGGGCTCTTGGCCAGGTTGATGAACCACGCCGGGTGCGTGGCGGCACCTGACTTCGACGCCACCACCAGCCACGCATCCTCGCCATCCGGGAACCCGCCCAGGACGTGGGTTCGTTCCTGGGCGGTGCGCGCTCCGACCGTGGTCAGCAGGATGATGGGGAATCCCATCATCACCGGAGCCTTCGGACCCGAGGTTCGCCGGTATCGCGAGATCTGCATATCCATGATCGGCTTCGCCAGTTTCATCACCGCGCCACCCCACAGCACCCTCGTTCCGCGGGTACCGCGCGGCGGGATCTCGATGCTCTTTTTCTCTGTCACAACGTTGCCCCCATTACCAACAAGTGAACTCCGCGAACGACCGCGGAGGACTCCAAGACGTAATTGAAACAGCGCGGCCTGATCAACAGCTCGGAGCAGTCGCTCCTGATCTGGTACCTGCAGAACGCCGTCGCCAACAATGTGAAAACGAGGCTGGGCAAGTTCGTGTGTCCGTCAGGCGGTTAAAGTCACCACTAAATGACGGCGCCCATCGTCGAAGTCGATCGGCTCTCCAAGCGGTACGGACGCGTCCGCGCCCTCAACGAGATCTCGTTCAGCGTGGCGGAAGGCGAGGTCTTCGGGTTCCTCGGCCCCAACGGAGCCGGCAAGACCACGACCATCCGCTTGCTCCTCGGCCTCCAGCACCCGGGCGGCGGCACGGCCAGGATCGGCGGGCACGATTGCTGGACGGACCATGTGGCGGCCGCCAAGCTCTTCGGAGCCACCCTCGAGCAGCCGGCGCTGTACGGCTTCCTGTCCGGCCGTGACAACCTCCGCCTCTTCGCCCGCACGCTCGGGCCGGTCGATGAGGGGCAGATCACAAAGCTGCTCGACCTGGTCGGCATGACCGAGCGGGCGAATGACAAGGTGAAGCGCTACTCAATGGGCATGCGCCAGCGCCTGGCTCTCGCGCAGGCGATGCTGGGCAAGCCTCGCCTCCTGATTCTGGACGAGCCCACCAACGGGCTCGACCCCAACGGCATTCACGGCCTGCGCATCCTCCTGCGAAAGCTCGCGGAGGAGGGGATGACCATCTTCTTTTCGAGCCACCTCCTTGCCGAGGTCGAAGAGCTGTGCGATCGAGTGGTCGTCCTGCACCGCGGCGAGGTGAAGGCGGCGGGCCCGCTGAGCGAGCTGATGAACGTCAAGGGATTCCAGTACCGCATCGACGTTTCCGACGTCGACGAAGCGATGAAGATCGTGCGCTCCCTCGACGGCCTCACAGTCGAGCCAGGCACGATCAAGGACTCGATCCTGGTGAGCTCGGACAAGGACATGGCGCGGGCCATCAACCACGCACTGGTATCGGCGGGGATCGGCGTCGATCAGCTGGTGCACACGCAGCGAGGGCTGGAGGATGTGTACATCGAGCTCACGGGCGTGGCGCCGGGCAGCCCGCTCAGCAGCGCACCCGCGCCACCGCCACCGCCCGCCACGCCTGTGGGGGCCGCGAAGCCCTGATGCTGTTCGTCAGCCTCGTCCGCAACGAGCTCAAGAAGACGTGGCGAAGCCGCTGGATCGTGTTCGCTGTGATGGGCGGCGTCTTCCTGCTCATCGCCGGCGGCCTCTACACCTATTACGTGATCAGCCAGGGCCGGTGGAGCCCGCCGCCGGCGGTCGCCTGGCAGACGACGCTGCGCGCCGACATCGCCAACTACCAGCAACAGCTGGGCTTCATTGAGCAGGCCAAGCAGCAGGGCAACGGCGGCCCATCGAGCGGTCCGTTCAGCATCGACAGCGCCATCACCCAGGTCAAGCAGCGGATCGCCGACGACCAATACCTGCTCGACAACAACATCGCGCCCCTCCAGTCGTACTCGATCACGGTGGCGGCCCTGTTTGCCATGGGCGGCATCGTGATGTTCCTCATCATTCGAATCTTTGGGTGGCTCGCCTCAGAGGAGATCGCGGGCGAGCGGTCCGACCGCACCCTCGCCATCCTGCTCAGCCGGCCGATGGGCCGCACCCAGCTCTTGCTCGCGAAGGCGGTGGCTTCGTTTCTGATCAGCCTTGCGGTGGTCGTGGTCACGTTCCTCATCGTTTACGCCGTCTTCGCGTTCGTCGAAGGCTCGGTCGGGCCGGTGACCAGCCAGGTGGGCCTCGCGGTGGACGCAGCCAAGCCGCTCGGCGCGAGCAACCTGGTGGTCATGCCGATTCCCGTGTTCGTGCTCATGTGCCTCGGCGCGACGATGCTCGGCGTCCTGTGCGTGCAGGGCATGAGCTTTCTCGTGTCGGCCGTTTTCGGCAGGT
>VBGM01000193.1 GCA_005880855.1 Chloroflexota bacterium | reverse complement strand
CCCAGCCGACGACGCCGGCGATGAAGTCGGTGACCGCGGCGGCGGCCAGAAACTCGCGCGTCTCGTCGAGGCTGGAAACGGTCTGCACCAGCACGGTGCGGCCGACGCCGTTCGCCTCCAGCAGCGGCCGCAGCTCTTGCGGTCCGAACGCGCGCCGGATCGGGGCCAGCGCCTCGCCCATCCAGGGGTAGTTGCGGTGCGCCGGATCCCAGAAGTGGTGGTGGGCGTCGACGACCATCGCTGCTAGGGGGTCGGGGCCTCGGGCGGCAGCAGCCGCTCCGCCTTCAGCTCCTCCCACAGCGCCGCGGGGATGTCGACCTCGAACATCTTCAGGCTCTCGTCGAGCTGGGCAGTCGAGCGGCAGCCGACGACGACGCAGTCGACGGCGGGATGGCCGAGCGGAAACTGCATCGCCGCCGCCTTGAGCGGGACGTGGTGCCGGTTGCAGACGTCGCGGATTTGCTGCGCGCGCTGCAGGAGCTCAGCGGGAGCGGTCTGATAGTTGTAATGAGCGCCGGGCTTGGGATCGGCCAGGATCCCGCTGTTGTAGACGCCGCCGGCGATGATCGAGATCCCGCGCTCGACGCATTCGGGCAGCAGCTCCTTCAGCGCGATCTGGTCGAGCAGGGTGTAGCGGCCCGCGAGCAGGAAACAGTCGAAGTCGCCCTCGCGCGCGAAGCGGGTGAGCATCTCGGCCTGGTTCATGCCGGCACCCACGGCGCCGATGACGCCTTCGCTGCGCAAGCTATCCAGGGCGCGGTAGGCGCCAGCGAGCGCCTCGTCATAGTGGTCGTCGGGGTCGTGGATGTGCAGGATGTCGATGCGGTCGAGGCCAAGTCGCTCGAGGCTCTCTTCGAGCGAACGCATGACTCCGTCGTAGCTGAAATCGAACATCGGGTTGACAGGCGGCACGCCACGATACTGCTGGCCAGGTTCTGGCGGCACATCGGCGCGCAAGAGCCGTCCGACTTTGGAGGCCAGGGTGAATTCGTCGCGCGGTTTCGGCTTCAGGACCTTGCCTAGGCGCTGCTCGGCGAGGCCGTGTCCGTAGAGCGGAGCGGTGTCAAAGGAACGGATCCCGACCTCCCAGGCTCGCTCGACAATGCCGACGCCCTCGGATTCGCCGACCGCCTCGAAAAGGCCGCCGAGGGGGGCGGTGCCGAGGCCGAAACGGGTGACCGTGAGTTCGGTGCGCCCGAGCTTTGTGGACTCGCGGGGATTCAAGTCGGGGTTTCTAGAGGTCGAAGATCAGCGACATGCGGTCGCTGCCCTTGCCGCTGAAGTCATGGGCCACCGTGGTCATGGGCGCCATCTCTGCCTCCCAGCTTTGGTTCAAGGGGCTACGGGCGAGCTCGGCGATGGCGCGGTCGTAATCGTCGCACTCGATGTAGTGAAACAGGTCGGGGCCGTCACGAAAGATGACGTACTTCGTGATGCCCACGCGTCGGATGCCTTCGAGCACCTCTGGCCAGACCGCGCGGTGGTACTCCTCGTAGCGCTCCTCCGCGCCGGGCTTGAGCTGGGTGTGGAGCCCGATCTTCACGGCGTTAACAGGCAGGGTAGGGGTTTGTTTTCTGAATGGGTAAGCTCGGCCGCGGTGAGTCGGCGGGGGAGGGGCCGCACCGGGAAGGGAGGGCCCGCAAAGGGCATGTCGAATTTTTTCAAGTGCTCACCTCGGCCGGCGCCGGCGATTCCGCAAGCTGCGACCGCAGCCATCGCTCACCGCTGGCGATGTGCGCCATCGCGGCAGCTCGCGCCAGCTCCGGGTCGCCGTTGACGACGGCCTCGACGATGCGGCGGTGCTCGTCCCTGGTGACGTCGAACGCATTGTCGACCTCGCGAGCGCGCCACATGCGCGCACGCAACGTCCTCGACGACAGGCTCGCCAGCAGCGATGTGAGAAAGGTGTTTCCCGTGGCCCGGGCGATGACTGCATGAAAGGCGACGTCAGCTTCCACAAGCTCCTCGACTGTTTTGGACTCCATCATCTTCTCGAGCTTCTGGCCGAGCTCTTCCTTGCCTGCGGGGTCGATCCGGGCTGCGGCCAGAGCCGCCGCCGCGCCCTCGAGGAGGCGACGCACCTCGAACAGCTCGAGTGCCGATTCGCCCACGAGTAGATGGCTGACGAAGCTCGTGCTCTCGAGCAGCAGCTCTGGCTCGAGGCTGGTCACGTACGTGCCGTCGCCCTGCCGCACCTCCAGCACCCGCAGCTGCGAGAGCGCCCTCACCGCTTCGCGCAAGGAGTTGCGTGAGAGGCCCAGCTGCGCAGCCAGCTCACTCTCCTTCGGCAGGCGGTCGCCCGGACCCCAGCTGCGCGAGATGATCAGCTCCTGGATCTTGTCGATGGCCTCGTCGGTGACGCTCGGCGTCCGCCGCCGTGCATGTAACGGGCGGGGAATCTTCATTGCCCGTGGATTGTGGGGCATGCCACGCTGAATGCCAAGAGATCGGACGTTATCGCGCCGGATAGGCATGGCAGCGCCGCAGAGCCCCAGCACATGCCCCCAAACATCGGAGCTTTAGCATAACCTCCTGTCGCGGCCTGCCCGCGACCCTTTCGCATCGCATGATGACGCGCTAAGTGAGACTGACCCGCCGCGACCGTGTCTTCCTCTTTGCGCCGCTGGCGGTCCTGCTGAGCGGGTGGCTTTGCCTCCCCGCCATCCTCGGCTTGGTCGCGACGTTCACCACCTATTCGCCTTTTGCAACGACTGTTCGATTCTTGGGTTTCGACAACTACTTGCGCGTCTTCCGGGACGGGCAGTTCGGCGCTGCGATCACCAACATCACGATCTTCACGCTGGTGGCCGTCCCGCTCGAGCTGGGACTCGGGTTCGCACTCGCCTACCTCCTACGCCGTCCGATCCGCGGGCGCGGGCTATGGCGTGTCCTCCTGCTTTTGCCATGGCTGGTCAGCCCGATCGGCAATGGCGTCATGTGGCACTTCCTCCTGGTCGGTGCGACCAGCATCGTCGACTTTGGTTCGGGCTGGCTCGGGCTGTCGAACATTGCGTCTCCAATCGGTGACATCAGGCTGGCGTTGCCGACGGTCATCGCGATCGAGGTCTGGCGCGAGGCGCCGTTCGTCACATTCCTGCTCTTGCCTGGCCTGGCTTCCATTCCCAACGACCTCTGGGAGCATTCCATCCTCGACGGGGCGTCGTGGGTGCGGCAGGTGATCGATGTGGCCCTGCCTTCGCTGCGGCCGCTACTGCTTGCGGTCACCATGCTTCTGGTCGGCCTATCACTCGGCACCTTTGACAGTGTGTTGATCCTCACGGGCGGCGGACCGGGGACCGCAACCATGACCCCGGCCCTCTACAGCTACAACCAGGCATTCGCGATCAACAACTGGCCCATCGGTGCAGCGTCTGCGTGGCTCATCGCCGGCTCGGTTCTCGGTGTCGGCCTGGTCTACGTCAGGCTCGCGAGGCGAGCTGCGATTTGATGAGCACCTTTCATGGGCGCCGCCGGCGCCATGCGGCAGTTCGCGTCCTTCTCCTGGTGGCCGCGATCGCCGTTTTCCTGATGCCACTTGCATGGACCGTGCTGGCTTCGTTCGGGCTGCTCCCCGACAACAGCACACGCCCGCCATCTTGGGCGGGGTCGATCACCCTCGACCACTTCCGCGAGATCGGCATCGCGGAGCCCACCTTCTGGCAGGAGCTC
>VBGM01000192.1 GCA_005880855.1 Chloroflexota bacterium | reverse complement strand
CGATCAGGCGCTCGCCGACCACCGATCCTGGACCGACCACCACGTTGAGCACGCCTTCAGGCAGGCCGGCGGCGAGCGCGAGCTCCGCGAAACGAATTGCCGTCAGCGGCGTCAGCTCGGCGGGCTTGAGCACAACGGTGTTGCCGCAGGCGAGAGCCGGGCCGAGCTTCCAGCTCGCGAGCATGAGCGGGAAGTTCCACGGCACGATGAGGGCCACGACGCCGAGCGGCTCGCGAAATGTCATATCCACGCCGCCGGCCACCGGGATCGTCTCGCCGTAGTGCTTCTCGACCGCGCCCGAGTAGAAGTGGAAGACGTCGGCGACCATGCTCATCTCCCACCGCGAATCCCCGATGGGCTTGCCGACGTTGGCCGTCTCGAGGCGAGCGAGCTCCTCGGTGTGGTCCTCGATCTTCACCGCGATCTTCCGCATCAGGCGGGCGCGGTCGGCCGGCTTCATCGCGCGCCACGCCGGGAACGCTGCTTTGGCCTTGGCCACCGCGCGGTTCGTCTCATCGACGCCGGCGCGATCGAGTCGCGCTATCGGCTGCTCTGTCGCGGGGTTGAGGACCTCGAGAGTGTTGGCGGCCACCGTCATCCCCGCTCGAACAGCCTCTCGCGCTCGTAGCCGGTGACGACCTTGTCGAACTGCGCCTGCTCGGTGCGGGCGTAGTTGAGGTAGTGGTCGACGACGTCGTCGCCGAAGGCCTCGCGCGCCATCTTGCCCTTCTCGAGCTCCGCGATGGCATCACGCAGCGCGTGCGGGAATCTCTGCACGTCCGACTCGTACGCGTTGCCGGTGAAGGCGGGCGGCAGCTCCAGCTTCTGCTCGATTCCATACAGTCCCGCCGCCAGCAAAGCGGCGAACGTTAGGTAAGGGTTGACGTCGGCGCCCGGTATGCGGGTCTCGGTGCGCAGGTGCTGCCCGTGGCCCACGATGCGGAACCCGCACGTGCGGTTGTCGTGGCCCCACGCAAGCGTGGTCGGCGCCCACGTCCCTGCCGCGTAGCGCTTGTACGAGTTGATGTTCGGCGCGAGGAAGATCGCGAGCTCCGACGTGCACGCGATGTGGCCGGCGAGGTACTGGCGGAAGATCTCCGACTCGCCGTCGAAGGTGTTGCGGCCGTGCTGCCAGAGGCTCGAGTGCACATGGCAGGAGCTGCCGATCCAGCTGTGGTCGGGCTTGGCCATGAAAGTCACAGAGCAGCCCTGCTGGTGGGCCATCTCCTTGATTCCGTTCTTGTAGATGACGTGGTTGTCGGCCATCGTCAGCGCGTCGGCGAAGTGGAAGTTGATCTCCTGCTGGCCCGGCCAGGCCTCCCCCTTCGAGCTCTCGACGCGGATGCCGGCCGCCTTCATGCCGTTGCGCACCGCGCGGATGAACGGCTCGTCGTAGGTGGTGGCGAGGACGTGGTAGTCGAGGTTGTAGGGGACCGAAGGCGTGAGGTCGTTGTAGCCCTTGGCGTGCGCCTCGGCGAATGTCTCTTTCAATAAGTAGAACTCGAGCTCCGAACCGAACATTGGCTCGAAGCCGAGCTTCCTCGCGCGCTCGATCTGGGCTCGCAGCACCTGACGCGGTGACGCGGTGACCGGCGCGCGGTCGTGCCACGCGACGTCGCTCAGCACCAGCGCGGTGGACTCGAGCCACGGGATGCTGCGCAGCGTGGCGAAATCGGGAAGGAGGTCGAAGTCGCCGTAGCCGCGCTCCCAGCTCGCCATCGCGTACCCGGGGACCGGGTCCATGTCCATGTCGACCGTGAGGAGATAGTTGCAGCCCTCGGTCGGCTCGCCGTGCGCCGCGGACTCTACGAAGTACTCAGCGTCAACCCGCTTGCCCATGAGCCTTCCCTGCATGTCGGTGAAGGCGACGACGACGGTGTCGATCTTGCCGTCCTTGACGTCGGCGGACAGCTGCTCCTTCGTCAGCAAGGCGTCACGGTGAGGACTTGCTGTGGCGGCCTTTCGCCCGGGCGACGAAGCGCTCGAAGAGCGCCCTGGCCCAGGGCAGGTCGGTGGTGAGCTCCTCGGGGTGGCACTGCACTGCAACGATAAGGCCGTCGTCGGATTCGACTCCTTCGACCGTGCCGTCGTCGCCCTTGGCCGTCTGCAGCAGGCCCGGCGCGAGGGTCTTCACCGCCTGGTGGTGAAGGCTGTTGACCCGGATCCTGTGCTCGCCGGCGGCGCGCCCGAGCTCGGAAGAAGGGTCGACCTCGATCGTATGTGCGAGGTGGGTCCGGCCGATGGCGCGCGCGTCGTGGTCCTCGAGGTGCTGCACGAGCGAGCCGCCCATGGCGACGTTGATCACCTGCTGGCCGCGGCAGATTCCGAGCACCGGGAGGCCCCGCTCCCGCGCCTGGCGGAAGAGCGACAGCTCGGTTTCGTCGAGGTCAGGGTCGGTCTCGCCGAGATTCTCGTCTCTGCGCTCTCCATAAAAGGATGGGTCGACGTCCCAGCCCCCGGGCAGGAGCAGCCCGTCGAGCTCGGGGAGCTTCTTCGTACCCGGCACCAGGTCGACGGGCTCGGCGCCCGCGGCCACGACCGCCCGGCGGTAGGGCCCGAAGTACTCCAGGCCCCGCCGCGGGTGGACCGTGATCCCTATCCGGGGTTTGTCAGACACGCCTCGAGGATCAGCCCCTGGCGCCGGCCGGCGACGCCGCGCCGACCGCCTCGAGCTCGGCCTCGATCCTCGCAAGCTCCTCGGCTGAGCCCTGAACCTTCGGGCCCTTGAACCAGTTCTTGGCCGACAGGAACCAGTAGCCGCCTGAGTAGAGCAGCACCACCGCCACGGCGATGATCGAGTAGTTGAACGTCTGCAATGTCGTCCCCGGTGCGACCTGCGGGAGCACGAACAAGATCGCGATGAAACCGATCCAGATCACCGCGATCCAGCCCACGATGTAGCTCCACCGCCCGAGGTGCCACGGGCCGCGCTGGAATTTCTCTCCGGCCAGAAGGCGCAAGAGGATGGGAATGCCATACGCGATGTACAGCCCGATCACCGCGATGGACGTCACGGCCGCATATGCGACGGGGTTCCAGAGGTAAGGCAGGCCGAGCAGGAACGCGCCCACAGCCGCGAACCATATGGAGTTGGTCGGGGTGCGCGTGCGCGGGTTGATCTTGTGCCAGAACTCGGAGCCGGGCACCGCGCCGTCGCGCGAGAACGCGTAGATCATGCGAGAGTTGGCGGTCACAGACGACATGCCGCAGTAGAACTGGGCGACGACGACGATGAAGAGCAGGAACGTGCCGAGGTTCTTGCCGACGGCGTCGACGAAGATCTGAGCGGGCGGGACCACTGCGGTAACTTCGGCGCTGTAGTTCTGGATCGCGGAGGTCACGCCGATCAGAAGCAGCCAGCCGGCGAACAGCGAGATCACGATCGACCACACGATTCCCCTGGGACCGGCAACGGCCGCGTTGTTCGTCTCTTCGGTCATGTGAGCCGACGCGTCGTAGCCCGTGAACGTGTACTGCGCCAGCAGCAGGCCGATGAGGAACACGTAGATCGATGCTCCGGCGAAGCTGAAACCGGTGTTGTTCACGAAACCGGTGAAGATGAATGAAAGCGACTGGTGCTTGGCGGGGATGAAGAAGAGCGCGCCGACGATGATCACGACGCCGACCAGGTGCCACCAGACCGAGATGTCGTTCAGGATCGCGACCAGCCGGACTCCGAACGTGTTGAGCAGCCCGTGCAGGAAGAGGATCACCGCATACACGGCGATGATGTGCGGCGGGTCCAGCGTGTAGTTGAACAGCTGGTTGAAGAGCGCGGACATGAAGAAGGCGCCGCCGAAGTCGATGCCCGCGGTGACGGCGACCTGGCCGAGCAGGTTGAACCAGCCGGTGAACCAGCTCCACGCGGCGCTGTTGTTGCCGCCCAGCTTGGCCGCCCAGTAGTAGAGGCCGCCCGCGGTCGGATAGCTGGAGCACACCTCGGCCATGGCGAGCCCGACGAGGGTGACCATGATGCCGACGAGCGGCCAGCCGATGTTCATCACGATGGGACCGCCCGTGTTCATGCCGTACGCGTAAAGCGTCAGACAGCCCGAGAGGATCGAGATGATCGTGAACGAGACTGCGAAGTTCGAGAAGGTGCTCATCCGGCGCATGAGCTCCTGCGCGTAGCCCATCCGGTGGAGATTCTCTACATCATCGTGAGCGGCAACGCTCATGCGCGAACCCTCCCTTGTGCGCCGGCAACAGGGGATAGGATTCTTGTCAAGAATGTCTCGGGAGGCCGCGAAATGGGCCGGGATGTAACAAACGACACGGCGCCGGACTCGAGGGTCGGCGAGCTGGTCAGGCACCGCCTGGCCAGCCTGAGCCCGGCCGAGCGGAAGCTGGCCCGGGTGCTGCTCGCCTCCTACCCGATCGCGGGCCTGGAGAGCGTCGCTCGCTTCGCCGAGCGCGCCGGCGTGAGCCCGCCCACCGTGACCCGCTTCATCACCAAGCTTGGTTTCACCGGGTACCCGGAGTTCCAGGAGGTGCTGCGGCACGAGGTACAGGCCCGCCTGTCCTCACCTTTGAAGCGCTACCGCGACGAGCCGCAAGAACAAGCCGCGGGGTCGTTGCTCACCGATTCGCTGGGCGTGTCTCGCCGCAGCCTGCAGGCAACCGTCGAGCAGCTGTCGCATCACGACTTCGAAGAGGCCGTGGCTTTGCTTTGCGACGTCAGGCGGCGCGTGCTCGTGCTGGGCGGCCGCGTTAGTGGCCAGCTCGCCCGTTACCTCGCGGGGCAGCTGCATTTGTTGCGGCCCGGCGTCGCCCTGGTCGACACGGAGCGAGGCGCGCCCGCACAGCAGCTCATCGACGTGCGCAAGGGCGACGTGCTGGTGGTGTTCGACTACCGGCGATACCAGGCCGACACGATCGAGAGCGCGCGCATCGCGTCCACGCAGGGGTGCAGCGTCGTCCTGTTCACCGACCCGTGGCTGTCGCCGGCTTCCGCGTTTGCGCGGCAGGTGCTGGTGACCAGCGTCGAGACGGTGGGGCCGTTCGACTCGCTGGTAGGCGCGACCGCGGTCGTCGAGGCGATGGTCGCAGCGGTGCTCAACCGCCTCGGACCGCGGGCCCAGTCGCGGATGCAGAACCTCGAGCGGCTGCGCGCGAGCGATGTGATCGGGGAGGGTGAGCCGCCCGGGGGCTGAGAGTACGTCGGGAATCAGGTGGCGCGCGGCACGGGCCGGGAAGAGGGTGGTTCGGGTGGGGCCTGGAGTCGATCTTCACGTGCCCAGTTATGGGGAGGTCGGTGCGGAGCGCCGGGTGGGGTCAGGCTTTTTCTTGGCCTTCAAGTGAGATTTACCTGCTAATGTATTGACTCCAAACATTTGTTTGGTACAATTCTTCTCATGGTAGGGGTAGGGGTTACTCCCCTCGCGAAGCTGCAGGCCGCGGTGCGCGAGTTTCAGGCTCGCGAGGAGCGCGTCGACACCAAGGGCCTGCGTCAGGTGATCGATGTCCTCGAGGGCGAGTTCGCTACCGAGGTGCGGGAGTCGCAGAAAGCGGGCGAGCACCTCAGCGGCGGCCACATCACCGCCGCCTCCTGGATCAGCCAGACCTGCGGAATGTCGGTGCCATCTGCCTTCGACCGGGTTTGTGTCGGCAAGCAGCTGGAGTCGATGCCGATGGTTGCTGGTGCCCTCTCCAGGGGCGAGATCGGCTACCAGGCGGCCTCGGTGATCTGTCATCTGCGAGACAAGCTGGGCGAGAAGGCCGCCGGCCTCGACGAGGAACAGTGGATCGGCTTCGCCCGCCAGCACTCCATCAAAGACTTGAACTGGATCGCCGATCACATGCGCTACTCGTTGGATCCGGATGGGTTCGAGCGCGACTCTGAGGAGAACTACGAGGAGCGCTTCCTCCACATCAGCCAGATGAATGGCATGTACCACCTCAGCGGGGTCATGGATCCGGAGGCGGGCGCTGCCCTCAAGGCTGCGGTCGACGCGCTTGCCAAGCGGCTCGGGCAGGACGACAGCCGGACCCCCAAGCAGCGCCGGATCGACGCCCTGAGCGAGATCGTGCACAAGGCACTCGACGAGGGCAAGCTGCCGGAGCGCAATGGTGCCCGGCCACACGTCAACGTGAACACGACGCTGGAAGCCTTGAAGGGCGAGCTTGGCGCGGCGGCCTCGGAGCTGGAGCCCGGGATGCCGATCTCGAGCAAGACCGTGCAGCGGCTGGCCTGCGACGGCACTCTGTCGCGGGTCTTGAAGGCGGATTCGGTGGTGGTCGATGTCGGTCGGGCGACGCGAGCCATCTCGCCGCCTATGCACCGGGCGCTCAAGGCACACCACCGGGGCTGCGGATGGCCGGGCTGTGACCGGCCGATCAACTGGACGACTCCCCATCACCTCGAGTTCTGGTCGCGGGGCGGGCCGACCAACCTGCGCAACTTGCTTCCGCTCTGTTACTACCACCATCGGCTCGTGCATGAGGGTGGGTGGCAGGTGTTGAGGGTTGGTGAAGAGGTTCGGTTCATCCCACCGGATCGCGTCATCGCGAGACGCGTCCGCGACCCCGGAATGCGCTGGGCCGCCTAGGGCGAACCGAGACGGGCCGCCGCGCGAAGAGCGCGGAGCTGCATCACCTTGATCGCCCCAACGGTGTTGCCCGTCGCCTCCGCGGTCTCGCGCAGCGAGTAGCCGCGCAGAAATCTCAGCTCGAGCACCTGGCGATAGTTGCCGGGCAGAGCGCTCAGCACGCGCTCCACCCAGGCCTGCGCGTGCATAGGAGCGGTGAGCGCATCGCCGCGGCCTTCGTCGTGTACGTCGTCGCCCAGCTCTGCTTCGGGCACCCGCGCACGGTCCGACCAGAAAGTCGCCATCACCGTCCGGGCGGTGGCGTACAGGTAGCCGCGCACGGCGGGCCCCACGTATTCATCGCTCAGGCGGGGCAGCGCTCGCAAGGCGACCTGCTGGGTCAGGTCCTCGGCGTCGGCCCGGTTCCCGACCCTGGAATAGATGAACGCATACACGTGGTCGAGCTCTCGGAGAGCGACATCGCGTGCCGGCTCGGCGACCTCGGGAACCATCCGGAGTCTCTCGCCAGCGAGATACATGGAAGCGAGAATCTCGCCTCAGTGAGAGATATTCCGTATCCTTTCGCTCGTGGCCTCGAAGGATTGGACGGACGCGCTTCTCGACCAGTTCGGCGCCCACAGGCCGGCTCGGGACCTCGAGCCATACCAGGTCACCGCCCGACTTTCGCGGGTCGCCCTTCACATTGCGCGCGCTCAGGAGGAGTCGTTCGGGCGCTTCGGCCTCAACCGCGGCGAGGTCGGAGTGCTCGCCGCCCTTCGGTTTGCGGGACCTAAGCAGCAGCTCTCGCCCACCAGCCTCTTCAAAGGGCTGATGCTCTCGTCCGCCGGCATCACCAGCCGTCTCGACCGTCTCGAGAGCCGCGGCTACGTCAAGCGCACGCGCCACCCACATGACCGCAGAGGGGTGCTGGTCGAGCTCACGAATGCCGGCGCCAAGGCGCTTGATGCGGCCGTCGAAGCCGACATCA
>VBGM01000191.1 GCA_005880855.1 Chloroflexota bacterium | reverse complement strand
CGTCTCACCAGGACCATGACGCGGCGGAGGAATTCGGATCAAGCACCCATCGGGCGCCGGCCGGTCAATCACTTCGATCCAGGTCGCGAAGCTGGTCTCCGTCGCGGCAGCCACCCTGAGCTTGAGCGCATGTGGAATGTGGGACCCTACCCTGGCTGCCCAAACGGACTCGTCGACGTCCCATCAATTGGGATACATGACGGTCGGGGGCGTGCAGCGAGCCTATGTGATCGTCCGACCAGCCGCGGTTGATCCGGCGCACCCAGCTCCCTTG
The DNA here is from genome assembly GCA_005880855.1 of Chloroflexota bacterium. Classification (GTDB taxonomy): domain Bacteria; phylum Chloroflexota; class Dormibacteria; order Dormibacterales; family Dormibacteraceae; genus UBA10449. The sequence goes on along the minus strand of VBGM01000191.1, from coordinate 3,840 downwards.
GTTGTTGCGCTGCACGGGTACACGCTCAACTCCGCCTGGATGGAATCCAACACCGGTTTCGACCAGGAGGGTTCCCGGGCGGGCTTCGTGGTTGTGTACCCGCAAGGAATCAAGAACTCCTGGAACGCGGGGGCATGTTGCGGTCACAACACCGGGAATGACGTCGGGTTCATCCGCGATCTGATCGATCGGTTGGTTGGTTATGGCGGTGTCGATCCCAGGCGCGTGTTTGTGACCGGCATGTCCAACGGGGCCGCGATGGCCCAGCGCGTGGCTTGTGAGCTGGCCGACCGGGTCACGGCGGTCGCTTCTGTCTCCGGGTCTTTGCTGGTCGACCCATGCGTCCCGTCCCGACCGATTTCGGTGCTGGAGATACACGGGATTGATGATTCGGTCATTCCGTTCCGGGGCGGGTTCACTTCCGGCCTCGGTGAGTTTCCCTCCACCATGTCGGTCATGGAGACGTGGGAGCGGGTTGATGGCTGCGCTGATTCTCCGGCCGTGACTCGCAGCGGCATCACCACGATCACGACCTGGGGTGGTTGTCGGGGTGGTGCTATCGTCGCGCTCGACGCGATCACTGGAGGGAACCATGTCTGGTTCGGGCCCAAGTACGCTCGAGGTGAACCCGATGCGACGCAGACCACTTGGGACTTCTTCAGCCGAGTGCCGCCTCTGCCCTAAATATCTAGAACTGCATCATTGGGTCAGGCTGCCTGGCGCCTGGGCACAGCCGTCGCGTAAGCCATCGTTCCCAGTCCCACGCGCATGGCACGCAGGCGGCGCTCGAGCGGCTTCTCGACCAGGTGGTGCAAAAGTCCGGCGACCGCCAGCGCGAGGGCAAGGAACGCTGCGAAAGCCGCCAGGCTCACGAGGTCGTGCCTGGCCGGCCACCAGCCCCAGGTCTGGGTGATCCGGAAAAGTGGCTGGTGCACAAGGTACAGCGCGAATGAGGTTGCGCCCAGCCACTGCAGAGGCCGGGAGGTAAGCCAGCTCGCAGCGCCCACGATGTCCGCCGTGGCGCCTGTCAGGACGAGGCTCGCAAACACCGGTAGGGCCAGCATGGCCACCCAGGGTCTACTGGGGTTCCAGCCGTAGTTCGAGCTTGCCCAGACCAGAACCGAGACAAGGCCGGCGAGGACCATCGCACTGATCGCGGCGGTCAGCATTGGGTGCGGCACTCGAAGACCGCATTGGACCGCGCGCGCCAGGATCATGCCCAGAAGAAACTCGAGCAGCCTGTAGCCGGGCAGGATGAAGAACAACCAGTACTTCAGATGCTGGGCCAATCCCCACCATTCGCCGACTGCGGGTGCGATGGCCAGCATTGCCAGCAGGCCCGCTCCCACCGCTGCCAATCCTCGGTGGTCGAGGCGTCGGATGCCGATTGCGAGAGCCGGGAAGACCACGTAGAAGAATGCCTCACACGAGAGCGACCAGCTCACCCCGTTGCCGCCGAAGTAGACGTCTGAGCTGGGCCACCATGACTGGACCAGCAGGAAGTCGGCGGCGCGGCCGGGCCAGTCCGGTGGGCGGCCTTGCATCAGAAATGCGAAGACCAGGGCCGCCACCAGCGCCTGTGCCGGCCAGATTCGCGCGAATCGCAGCCACCAGAAGCGGCGCGCCGGTATCTCGGCCGTGGACCAGGTGAGAACGAAGCCCGAGAGCACGAAGAAGAAGCTCACGCCGATGTAGCCGTAGCCGAAAGCTGCGCGCAATGAGGTCCAGCCGAAAAAACTCGATCCGACGTGCAGGAACACAATTGGAAGGGCGGCAACAAAGCGCATCCCCGTTAGGGTGTCGAGGCGCCCTGGCATCGCGGTTTTGGCGGCTAGGTCAATCGTACTAATGCGGAATACCGACTAACGCTTAGTCGTGAAGGTGAGATCGAAAACGATCTCGACCACGCCGATCGCGCGCCGGCTGAGTTTGGGCCCGGCTGAAAGAGGTTCCACCTATCAATAACGCTCGGAGCGCGCCGAGCCACCTGTCGGAGCCGCATCATCCTGACCCGGACGAACTTGTGTTGCCTCAGGGTGTCCGCGGCCCACCATTCGTGCCCTCAGCTAAGCGCGATCACGAGAGCCTCCAGATCCCCGGTTTTCGCTTACTTCAAGTCAGTTGCAACGGTCGCCTTACAAACGACCGCGCTTCACCATTGACGCAAAACACCGCGCCGCCAGCCAGGGCTGTTGGGTTGGCGCTTCTCAAAGACAGATGCCGGCAGGGTGGATGTCGCCGCCGGACCCTGGAGTAGCGTTGTAAGCGAAGACCTTCTGCAAACCGCGATCCGGCCGATACAGATAAATACCGCGCTCATTGCCCAACCAGATGCGGTCGCCGTCCCCTTGATAGTGCTGGAAGTAGCCGTCGAACGTCAGGCTGCCTGAGTAGATGAGCTTGCCACCGGACCCCGGTTGGTCGATAAGACGAACATCGGATCCAACACTGATCAAAGGTCGACCCGAAGCGAACCCAATCATCCAGGAATATGCGCCCGCCCGATAGAACCATTGCGTTTCGGCTCCAGTCGCCAGGTCGACCTCCGCCAGGCTGTCAGCGGGCTGAATGTCAATCGGCGGCCAGACCGTTTTGTCTCGGGGATCGAGCCGGGCGACCCATGCCTTGCCGTCGAGGACTGCCCACAATCGATGCACAGCCCTCACCAGCGTTACCGACCCGGTTATGAGATTCAGCAGCCAGACGCCCTCGCCCGGTCCGCCCATTCCCGACGGCTGGTAGAGGAATACGCCACGGGTACTGAAGTCCAGGACCGCTGGACGGTCCAACGGCTTCAACTCGAAGGTGCGAACTCTACCGGACGCGACGTCGACGATTTGAGCACTCGAGTCAGCCGTCACATAGGCATAGGCGCTGCCGTCGGCCAGAGTCGCCGCCGGCGACGCCGGCACCCACCTCTTGGCCGCTCGGTCGTAGAAACCGCCGCCGTCACCGTAGATGACAGGAGACACAGTCGTCGCGTAATCGTCGTGCGGGAATCCTCGGACAGGCATCGTCCCGTTCGGATCGTCGGCCAACTGGCCGGCCGGAAAGGTGATGAAGCCGCCATGTAGGTCTGGAAAGGAGCTCCGGGGATTCACGGTGACGACCGGAAGCCGGCACGAAAAGTCGACTCGCGTGACCGGTAGGTCGACCGCAGGCATGGGGCCGGAGACCGGCGACGAGGTCGTCTGCTCAGTCGGACTCACAGCAGCAGTCGGGTGGGATTGGCTGCAGGCGACGAGCACAATCCCGAGCAGGCAAAGCACGCGAGCTGTCATCAGCTGATCTCAGAGTCCCTCACAGGGGTCATAACGGTTCACGTAGACATCCGTTTCAAACAGACGCTTCAGACCACATAGCACCTCGCCTCACGCTCGCCCCTCATGCTGCCGGCAATCATCGTGGCGGTGTTCGGCCAAGCGCATGGCGTGGCAGGGTGAGGTTTTGCCCTGGGAATGCTGATTGGGCTGCTCACATACATCCCCGCCATTGTTTTGGACTCGTTCCGATTCCGATCCAAGCGGCGCGTTCGGTTGGCACCCTGGTTCGTACGGCTCCCGCTTTCGGCCAAGATTCTCTTGGTGGTGCTGGCGGTTGCGGTTGCGTTAGTCATGGGACTAGCGCGAGCCACTTGTGACAAGCTCCGCGGCTGGCACCAAATGTTTTGTGAGGCTGACGTTGACCGCTTTGGTGGACGGGTCCCGTCTGATCGCGCGAGTCCACGGCCAATCACGCAAAGTCCCGGAACGGGCATAGGGTGAAGCACATGACGATTCAGCGCATGGACAACGTTCTCATCGTTGTCGACGACCTCGAGGCGGCCAAGGTTTTCTTCAT
>VBGM01000137.1 GCA_005880855.1 Chloroflexota bacterium | reverse complement strand
TGGATCTGACTGGCCCGTATGCCTGATGGCGGGTGGATATGACAAGGTGCTCAACGCGTTGAACGTCGCCATCGCCGGCCTGGATCGGGTTTCGAAAGACTCCGTGCTCGGCGGCAACGCATATCGCGTGTACCGCCTGAGTCGCTGACTGCTAGGCGACCTCGTCCACCTCCGGGGGCCGGGCAAATTCGTCCCGCCTCGGAGTCACGAGCGCGGCCCAGCGCTCATCGATACGCCGCACCTTGTAGATCGCGAACGCACCCACCCACGCGATCACGAACGCGACGACGATCACGTATCCGGCCTTGCCGATGAAGTCGAAGCTCCCGATAGCGTCAAAAATCGGCCCGTGCAGGTGCAGGAGCTGGATGAGGACCTGCGCCAGCTCGACGATGCCGACGAACAGCGCCACGAATACGGAAAGCGACGTGACGGTGAGGTTATAGAAGACTTTGCGCACCGGGCTCGCAAACGCCCACGAGTAAGCCTTTGACATGAACGCGCCGTCGGTGGTGTCCATCAAGGACATGCCCGCCGCGAATATCAGCGGCAGCGAGATGACCGCCGTGAAAGGCAGGCCCTGCGCGGCGGCGCCGGCGGAGATCGCCAGCAAAGCGACTTCCGAAGCGGTGTCGAATCCAAGCCCAAAGAGAAACCCAATCGGATACATGTGCCAGCTGTGGTCGACAAGCCGGAACATTCGCCCGAATACCTTGGTCATGAACCCACCGGCGACCAGCTCGGTCTCGAGCGAATCGTGGTCGTACTCGCCGCGATGCATCTTCCGATACACACGAACGATGTCGACGAGGATCAGCAGGTTCATGATCCCGATCAGGATCAGGAACGTCCCCGAAACCACCGTGCCGACGGCACCGCCCACGTTCTTGAGCTCCCCGTTTTGGCCGACCACCCCCTGCACGATCGATTTCACCGCCAGGCCCAGCGCCACCGCGATCACGAGGACGACGGTGGAGTGGCCTAACGAGAAGAAGAAGCCAACGCCGACTGGCTTGCGGCCCTGTTGTAGGAGTTTGCGGGTGGTGTTGTCGATGGCCGAGATGTGGTCGGCGTCGAAGGCGTGCCGCAGCCCGAAGGTGTAAGCCAGGCCGCCCAGAGCCAGGAAGCCCGGATGCTGGAGTCCGTAAGCGAGAAGGAGCCCCCAGCCGGCCACGTGCAGCAGCCCGACCGCCCCGAAGAAACCTCCCAGGCGCGCTCGCTCACCCGAATCGAAGGAGCGCCCGATCAGAGCCCAGGGTGAGGCCACGGTCGAAGCCTAACCGCTATCGCGACTTAGTCGCAACTTGGTATTCAAATGAACCCTAGGCAACTGCGAACTCCTCTCACTTCCGACTGTCAGGAGATGGCCGCGCTACGCTTCGACGAGTGGACTTCGAGCGGCTTCCGGCTCAAGTGCAGGTGATGCTCCGCACTCTGGCTCGGGCGGTCAGGAGCCGTGAGCCGGCTGTCCAGGCCCGGGTGCAGCTGCTGCGGGCAAGACATCCCCACCACACCAATGACCAACTGGCGCAGGAGCTCATACGTTCCACGAGAAGGCGAGTCGCCGGCACGGGAGCCCTCAGCGGGGCGGCGGCCATTGCTCCCGGTCTCGGCACCGTGCTCGCGGTGGGCACCGTCACCAGCCAGGCGCTCTACGCCCTCGAGCAAGAGATCGAGCTCGTCCTATCCATCGCAATGATTTATGGCCACGAGCTGGCGTCGTCCGATGATCGCGTGCTGGAGGCGTTGGTCGTGGTCGGGCTCACGAGCGGTGCGCTGAAGCTGCGCGAAGACGTGCTCGTGACCGGTGGTGAGAGGCTTGCGGTGGCCGCTTTTCGCCGCCTACCCGCCACGTTGCTCGCGCACGGTGGCAGCCGCATCTTGACTCGCATCCTCGCGCGCGTCGCGACCACGGGGGCAGCCAGGGCGGCCGCGCGCCTGGTGCCGATCGGAGTCGGAGTCGCCGCCGGCGCCGGCTTCGATTGGCTCACCGTCACCGCCCTCGGTCGCGCGGCTGTGAAGTACTACGGTCCCGGCGGGCCCGCAGCGCGCCCGCTGCTACTTGCCGGCGAAGATCCCACGCACGTCAAACTGCGCCGCTGAGGCGATCTGATCGAAGCCGCACTTCTTGGGCGGCTTGTCGAGCCGCCAGCGCAGGAATCGCGTTGCGTGTCGAAACCGCTCGCCGGCTTCCAGCTTGTCGTACGCAACCTCGCACACCAACTCCGGCCGCACCGTCACCCACTCCAGATCCTTTCCTCGCGACCAGCGGCTGAGCCCGCCCGGCATACGACCTGAGCTGTAGGAATCCCACTCGCTCTCGGGGACATCAACCTGCAGCGGCTTCAGCTTCACGATGAGCTCCTTTCGCTCCGCAGCACTAAACGATGACGTGTGGCCGACATAGTGAAGCGTGCCTTTGCGGTCGTACAGGCCGAGGAGCAGCGAGCCAAGGGATTTGCCGTCTGCTGACTTGCGCCAGCCGATTACGACGCAGTCGGCTGTGCGCTGGTGCTTGACCTTCACCCAGTTTCGCTTTCCCGGCACGTAGGTGCCGGTCCACGACTTCGCCATCACGCCATCTAGGCCCGCGCCCTCGAATTGTTCGAACCACTGCTCGGCGGTCGCGTGATCTCGTGTGTAGGGCGTGAGGAAGATCGGCTGCTTGACGCCTTTGAGAAGGGCTTCCAGGCGTTTCCGCCGCTTGCCCAGCGGCTCGGACCGGAGGTCGGTAGCTCCATCGGCCAGGATGTCGAACGCGACATACCACGCGGGGGTGGCCTCGCTGAGCATCCGCACTCGAGAGTCCGCCGGGTGGATGCGCTGCTGGAGAGCGCCGAAATCAAGCCCTTTTTCCCCCACCACGATCAGCTCGCCGTCGAGGACGACCTGGTCCAGGCGCAGCTTCCGGAACGCCGGCAGCACCTCCGGGAAGTACCGCGTCATCGGTCGCGCCCCGCGGCTGATGAGCTCGACCGTGTCCCCGTCGCGGAACACCAGCGTGCGAAAACCATCCCACTTCGGCTCGTAGGTCCAGGCGTCGCCTTTGGGGATGCCCTCGCCCGGTGCGGAGAGCATCGGCTCCATGTTCAGCGGTATCGGAAGCTTCACAGTCGGCACTTTTCCCCAGTTTGTCTATATCTTGTGGATGACTGAACCCTGTGCTACCATATCGATGGTCGGTAAGTCCGGCTCACTGATCTCGACTCTACGCCCCCACCCCAGCCTTGGGAAGCTCGCGCAAGCGGGCTTCCCGCTTTTCATCTGAAATAAGTCCCAACAGCGGGAAAAAGAGCAGCGGCGCTTGCCCGCCCGCAGGGCGGGTCGGCTCCGCCGACGCCGCGATGAGAGGAAACCGGCAGGTTTCCTCTCATAACCCCTAGGCGCCAAATCGCTGGAGGAGCTCGGCCACGGTCATCTTCCCGTAGTCCTTACCGAGCACGTTCTCGGCGGTGTGCCACACCATCTGCGCCTGCGCCGGGCCGCGCTCGGCCAGCTGGTCGAGGGTGACCGAACCGAAGAGCTGGATCTGCGGAATCTGCCTGAGCTGCTGCGCCAGCCATTTCGCCCATTGGGCCGCGTTCCCCTCGCCCGGAGCTGCGGTGGCGGCCGGCGTCCCCGGTTTGGTCTGGGCGACCTCGGCCCACGGCTGCGCTGCACCAACGACCTTGTCGGGCGCCTTCGGAGCGGCTCCCACTTTCTGAGCGCCCACCGCCTTCAACGCCCCTGCGACGGCCGCGGCCTTCGCTGCTTCCTCAGCGACCTTCTCAGCGTCGGCGATAGCCTTGGCCTGCGCCTCATGCGCCGCGGCCTCCGCCTTCGCGGCCGCCTCCGCCCTGGCCGCCTTCAGCGTGGACAGGCCCTCGCCCGCGATCGCGCTGATACGGTCGGCCGCACTCCCTGTATCGCTGCCGGCGTCACCGTCACCAGTCCGCAATCGCTCGCCGAAGCCGCGGCCCAGGGCGCCACCGATCA
>VBGM01000136.1 GCA_005880855.1 Chloroflexota bacterium | reverse complement strand
ATGTTCTCTGCCAACGGCACGACAATCAAGGAAGGCGAGGAGATCACCATCGACGGCACCACCGGCGAGGTCTACGTCGGCAAGGTGCCCACGATCGAGGCGCAGTCTCTCAACAAGCACCGCGCCGCCAGCGCCATCCTGCGCTGGGCAGACGAGTTCCGCCGGCTGGAGGTGTGGGCGAACGCCGACTATCCGCGCGACGCGATCAAGGCGCGCGAGAACGGCGCCCAGGGCGTCGGCCTCTGCCGCACGGAGCACATGTTCATGGAGCAGGATCGGCTGCCGATCGTGCAGGCCATGATCATGGCCAACACCACCGAGGAGCGCGAGAAGGAGCTGGCGAAGCTGCTCCCGATCCAGCGTGGCGACTTCGAAGGCATCTTCAAGGCGATGGCCGGGCTGCCGGTGATCATCCGGCTCCTCGACCCGCCGCTGCATGAGTTCCTACCGAGTCTGGAAGAGCTGATCCGCGAGACGACCCACCTCAAGGACACCGGCGAGAACCCGGAACGCCTGAAAGAGGCGGAAAAGATCATGTCGCGCGTCGAGGAGCTGCACGAGGCCAACCCGATGCTGGGATTGCGCGGAGTGCGGCTGTCGATCCTCTTCCCTGAGATCCCGCGCATGCAGGTGCGGGCGATCATGGAGGCGGCGTGCAACCTGCGCAAGCGGAAGGTCGACGCGCAGCCCGAGATCATGATCCCGCTGGCCGGTACTGTGGCCGAGCTGCAGGCGGTGCACCAGGAGCTGAAGCCGGTGGCTGAGGCCGTGCAGACCGAGAAGGGAATCCGCGTCCCTTACAAGTTCGGCACCATGATCGAGATTCCGCGCGCCGCGCTCGTAGCGGGGGAAATCGCCAGGGAGGCGGAGTTCTTCTCTTTCGGCACCAACGACCTTACCCAGATGACCTTCGGCTACTCACGCGACGACGCTGAGCGCCATTTCATCGTGCGCTACCTCGAGCACAAGATCCTGCCGCGCAACCCCTTCGAGACCATCGACGAGAGCGGCGTCGGCCGCCTGATGGCGATCGCGGTGAGCGAAGGTCGCAAGACGCGGCCGAAGCTCGAGGTTGGGATCTGCGGCGAGCACGGCGGCGACCCGGACTCGATCCACCTCTGCCACAAGCTCGGCCTCAACTACGTTTCGTGCAGCCCGTTCCGCGTCCCGGTGGCGCGATTGGCCGCAGCCCAAGCCGCGCTGGAAGCAGGCACGAGCTCCAAGTAGGGCTCTTTCCACTAGCTCGGCAGGCGGCGGCCAATCCCAGGGTAGTCGACCACCAGTCCGTCGGCATCGAAGGTGATGTCCGCCTTGAACTTGCTCTCGAGCGATTCGTAGCGAACGACGGCGCCCTTAGAGGTGGACCGCACAAACGTGTATCGCTGGCGGCTGGCGTGGACGCTCAGGTCCGGCACCGACACCCAGGCCATCAAATAGTCGAGTGGCCCGCCCCCATGAAGAAGGTCGTGGCGCAGCACCGGCATCGAGTTGGTGAGCGGCGAAAGGCCCAGGTCGCAATCCAGCGCATCCGAGAAGTCGGTCACGTCGCCGCCCGGCCCGGGCAAGGCGAGGAACCCTTTCTCTGATGCCCTGATCCTCCACTTGCCGGCCATGGTCCGGCGCAGGTCGAGCCGGCGGCTCCAGCCGTCTCCCCGCGATGTCACCAGAAGACCGGAGGTGACGAAATTGGACAGTGTCTCGAGCTTGTAGTCGAGCCGGTACCCGACCGGTGCGGACCCGATTGCGGTTCCAGTTGCCGTCAAGCGCCGAGGTTCGACCATGACGTCGGCAAACTCGGCCCCGAGGGGATCCTCCTTGATCCAGGCGATGGCTCGAACCGCCATAGCCGATCACAATAGTCGTCGATGCCCATCGCTACATCCGACGACGCCTTCGCAGAGGTCAAAGCCAAGGTCGACCTGGTGAAGATCGTGCAGGAGCACGTTCGCCTGACCAAACGCAACCGAGACCTGTGGGGGCTCTGCCCATTCCACCAGGAGGACAGCCCGAGCTTCAAGGTCAATCCGCAGATGCAGTCCTGGTACTGCTTTGGCTGCGAGCGTTCTGGTGACGTGTTCACGTTCGTCGAGCTCATCGAGAAGACCGACAAGCGGGGCGCCTTGCAAATGCTCGCCGAACGGGCGGGCGTCGAGCTCAAGAAGCTCAGCCCGGAGCAGAAGGAGCGATCCGACTCGCGGAAGCGAATGCTGGCCATGCTCAAGCTCGCCGCCCAGTACTACGAGTACGTGCTGTGGTCGACGCCCACCGGCGAGACGGGCCGGCGACTGCTCGCCTCGCGCCAGGTCGCGGAAAAGACGGCGCGCGCGTTCCAGCTCGGCTATGCCCCGGCCGGCCGTGGCTTCGCCGAGTACCTACGCGCCAAGAAGCGCTCGCTGGCCGACGCCCAGGAGGCCGGCCTAATGCGGCGCGACGGCACCGATTTCTTCGCCGAGCGGTTGGTCATCCCCATCCGCGACGAGCGGGGCCAGCCCCTGGCGTTCACCGCACGAACGGTGCGCCAGGACGAGCAGCGCAAGTACATCAACTCGCCGGAGACGCCGGCCTACGTCAAAGGAAGGGTGATCTTCGGCCTCGACCTTGCCCGCGACGAGATCGCCCACAAGGGCCACGCGGTCTTGATGGAAGGCCAGTTCGACGTCATCACCGCTCACGGCGCGGGCATCAACAACGCCGTGGCCAGCTCCGGCACCGCCCTCACCGAGGACCAGGTCCGGCTCCTCAAGCGCTTCACGGACGAATTGCTGCTCGTCTTCGACTCCGACCGGGCCGGCCGGGCCGCTGCGCAGAAGGCCGTGGTCCTCGCCGCCGCCCACCAGATGCGCACGCGCGTCGCCACCATCGAGGGCGCCAAGGATCCGGACGAGTTCCTGCGCGCGGCCGGGGCCGAGGCGTCGAAATGGTGGGACGAGCTCGCGGCGAAAGCGCCCTCCGGATTCGAGTTCGGCATGGAGGACGCCGCGGCCGGCCTCAACCTCAGCAACGCCAACCACGTCGAGCTCGCGGCCAGGCGGCTGCGTGAATGGATCGCTCAGTTCCCGCCCGCCCTGCAGGAGGAATACCGCGAGCGCGCCAAGCGCTGGATGGGCGTCTCCGGCCACCTGCTTGCCGCCGAACCGGACGAGAGGCGCCATCCGGGCCGACCGGGGCCCCAAAAGGCGGGTAATAACGGTTTGGGCGCCCCTCACATGGGGAAAAAGATGACCGTAGGCAGGTATCTGCTTCAGTTGCTTGCGGTCCGTCCGGCTGCGTTCGAACGAGTTCGAACAAAGATCACGCCAGAGGAGTTGGACGAAGAGGACCGCGGTATATACGTACGAATGTTGGAGACATACGAGCGCGGGGGTGCGTCCGGGCTCACGAACGAATTGGCGGGTTATCCCGCAGAGGAACAAGACCTGATCAGAAGGGCTTGGGCGGCGCCTCCGCCCAATGTTGACGAAGAGGTGGCCGTGGAACTGGCCGAGCGCATCAGGCTCGACCGCATGAAAGGCCGCCACAGTGGGATAATCCGCGAGCTTTCCGAGGCGGAAAGAGGGAAGGACTCGGAACGGGTGGCGCGGCTTGAGACTGAGGCCAGGGAGCTGGCACGCGCCATCGCCGAAATGGAAAGGAGAGGTTGACGATCGCGCGCGTAGCAAAAGTTGTGACGACAAAAGCTGGGAACCGGGCCGGTAAGGCCGTCGAGAAGCCGGAGCACAAGTTCGAAGACGAGCTGATGGCCGTGGCCGAGCAGCTCATCGTCAAGGGCAAGGAGCAGGGCTACCTCACGCCCGACGACATCCTCCAGGGCTTCCCGGAGATCGACGCCGAGCCGGATCAGATCTTCCGGATCTTCGCGGCGTTCAAAGAGATCGGCATCGAGGTCACCGACGGCGAGAAGGATTTCGAAGAGGTCGAGCAGATCGACGACGAGATGCTCCTCGACATCGAGATGATGGACTCGGTCTCGCTGGACGACCCGGTCCGCATGTACCTGAAGGAGATCGGGCGCGTGAGCCTGCTCACCGCCAACGACGAGGTCGAGCTGGCTCAGGCCATCGAGGCCAAGCCACTGCACGACGCCCTCAAGGCGCTGAACGTCATCGAGGAGATCGACGGCCGCCAGCGCTCCGTGGAGGAGATGCTGCCGGACGTCATCGAGCGCCTGGCCACAGTCAAGCGCAAGGGCCAGCAGGCGCACATCGCGGGCGAGCTGCTCGGTCTGAACGACCTCGGCAAGCTCCAGAACCTCCTCGACGCCGCGGCGGCCGAGCGCAAGCGCCAGGCAAGCAACGGCGCCGCGCGGCCGCGTGTTCGCGCTGAAGCTCTGGAGTCGTACCGCATCGCCCGGTACCGGCTGACCGAGCGGTACGAGCGCGCCTACGAGGCCAAGCAGCGCCTGACCGAGGCCAACCTCCGCCTGGTCGTGTCGATCGCCAAGAAGTACATCGGCCGCGGCATGTCGTTCCTCGACCTCATTCAGGAAGGCAACATGGGCCTCATCCGGGCGGTCGAGAAGTTCGACTACCACAAGGGCTACAAGTTCTCGACTTACGCCACGTGGTGGATCCGGCAGGCGATCACGCGCGCCATCGCCGACCAGGCGCGGACGATCCGCATCCCGGTCCACATGGTGGAGACGATCAACAAGCTGGTCCGCGTCTCGCGCCGGCTGCTCCAGGAGCTCGGCCGCGAGCCGGGCGACGAGGAGATCGGCGAGGAGATGGGGATCACGCCCGAGAAGGTGCGCGAGATCGTCAAGGTCTCGCAGGACCCGGTCTCGCTCGAGACCCCGATCGGAGAGGAGGAGGACTCGCACCTCGGCGACTTCGTCGAGGACCGCGAGGCGGTCTCGCCTTCCGACGCGGCTTCGCTCACCATGCTCCACTCCGAGGTGGAGGACGTCCTCGACACGCTCACGCCGCGCGAGCGGCGCGTGCTGCAGCTGCGCTTCGGGCTGATCGACGGCCACCAGCGCACGCTGGAAGAGGTGGGCAAGCGTTTCGGGGTCACCCGCGAGCGCATCCGCCAGATCGAGGCCAAGGCGCTGCGCAAGCTGCGCCACCCGTCGCGCTCGAAGAAGCTCCGCGACTACCTGGAGTAATTCTCCCGGGGCGCCGGGATTCCGCACTTTTGGGCGCAAACGCGCCCTAGGTCGCGCCCCCTAACGCCTTTTTGGCGCCAAACGGGCTGAAACCAAATCCGGCTGGC
>VBGM01000044.1 GCA_005880855.1 Chloroflexota bacterium | reverse complement strand
CGTTCCGCTCACTGATCTTGGCCAGCCCGATGGGAAGCATGCGGTCGAACGCGAGGGCAAACATGACGCGCGCGACCACGGCCACGAAGGCCAGGTCGACGGCGAGCTCTGCCGAGGGCACGGCGATGCCGATCAGGATCTTGCTGATCGGGTCGCCCGACAGCACGAGCCCGTAACCCAACCCACCGGCCGACGACTGCAGGCTCGTGATGGCGCCGTACGCGGTGGCGTCGGTGGCGCCGAGCTTCGCCTGCGACTGCATGAAGTCGAGCCCGACCGTGTTGAGCATGAGCAGCCAGACCCCGGTCCAGACGACGACCAGCAGCGCAATGCTGATGACCGAGGCGTAGAGGTAGGTCCTACCGGGCCGCTTGAGCTCGCCACCAATGTAGTAGGCGTAGAGGACACCGTTGTAATTGAGGACCATGAATGGCACCGCCAGCAAAGACGCACCGATCGACACCCCGAGCGGGATCTGATCTTTGGCCGCTGCCCCGAGGATGTCGTTGTACGCGTTCGGGTGATTGCTGAACGACGCGAGCGCGTTGACGAAATCCTGGTGAGAGTGTGTGACGAGGATCCAGCCCAGGACCAGGAAGGCGAGCAGCTGGATGCCTACCAATACGAGGATGACCTGCGCCAGGCGGCGAAGCGGCACGAACGACACCGCGGCCACCACGAGCAGCATGACGACGCTGATGATCGCGACTGCCGTTTGGCTCGTGACGTTGTTTGCAGCGTCGCTGATCGCGGAGCTGTTGAGTGCCGCACCGAGCGCGGTGAGCATGAAGGGCGTGTAGGAGGCCGTGAAGTTGGCGTTCGCGGCGAGGATGTAGGTGAACGCGATGCAGATGCTGATGCCGGCCATCGCACCGAGGGCGGGGGAGACGATGCGCGAGAGGTAGACGTACTCACCGCCTGCACGTGGTATCGCCTCGAGCAGGTACTTGTAGGCGAACATCGCGACCAGCCAGATGCCGGCGCCCACCAGCAGCGGCAGTGTCATGTCGGCCTGGTTGAACAGCACCAGCCCGGCATTGAAATTGATGAATGTGTTGACGACGGCAACCGAGGCGAGTGCGATACCCGTGGCCGCCGGGATGCCGAGCTCTCGGACGAGGCCCGACGACTGACGAGTGAACAGCCCCTGGCCGGCGACGGCCTTGCCCCCCATCGAAGCACTAGAGCTCGCCATGCTTCCCTCCCCTACTCAAGAAACATCAACAAATCACGGCCGATTGGAGCGTTCCAGACCATATGCCAACCCCTGGCATCCGTCAAGGCCGAATTCCGACGCCGGCCGTGATCTCGCTCACGCGGACCCACCGGCGTTCGGCGGCGGACCGCTCGATCGCTTCGCAAACCGCCTGCACGGCCGCTCCCTGCGCGAAGTCTGGCTCCCACGGGCCCTCGGGATATCGCTCGAGGAGGGCGCCCAGATGGTTGACGAAACTGGCGCCATAGCCGACGCCCTGCCCGACGGGCCACCAGTTGCGCGCGTACGGGTGGCTCTCGTGCTCGGCGCGGATGGTGCGCATGCCGTAGAGCCCCGGTCGGTCGGCGCCGTCGCCAAACCGCAGCTCATTGAGCCGCGGATATTCGAAGACGAGCGTGCCCCGATCGCCGTTCACCTCGATGGTGAAGTCGCACGGACGTCTCACGGCCACGCGGGCCATCTCGAACACGCCCAGCGCGCCAGTCTCGAATCGGACCAAGGCCGACGAGGCATCGTCGACGGTCACGTCTTGGTTCGATCGCCGCCGCACGAACGTCGCCGACTGGGCGCTCACCTCCGCGATGCCGCCCGCCATCCAGGTCGCCATGTCGATGAGGTGGCTTCCGAGGTCGGCGATCGTGGTGGCGCCCATGGACCGGTCGAAGCGCCAGTCGAATGGAATCGACGGGTCGACGAACTCATCCGAAAGCCAGACCGCGCGCACCAAGCGGACCGCACCGACGGCACCGTCGTCGATCATCCGCTTCATGAGCGAGACCGCCGGCAGCCTGCGGTAATTGAAGCCGACCGCGTTCAGGACGCCGGCCTGGCGCACGGCCTCGGCAGCCGAGTCGGCCTGAGCGAACGACACCGCCAGGGGCTTCTCACAGATCACGGCCTTACCAGCCACTGCCGCTGCTGACGCGATCTCGGCGTGCGTTCCTGGTGGCGTGCAGATGTCGACGATGTCGACGTCGCGCCGATCGAGCAGGTCGCGCCAGCTCGCCGTCCAGGACTCAAAGCCATAGGCGGCCGCGGCGCGCGACACCTTCTCCTTGTCCCGGCCGCTGATCATCCGCAGGCGCGGCCTGTGGCGGAGCGTCCTCATCACGGGCGCGACGGTGTAGGCGTACGAGTGGGCTTTGGCCATCATGCCGTAGCCCACGATGCCAATCCCGACCTCGGGCGCGGCCACCGCCCCTATACCCGCGCGGCCCGCATCGCCGCGCGCTCTGCCGCCGCCAGTGCGGCTGCGGCGTCATGGCCGCCGGCTCCTTCGCGGGCGGCGCCACGAACGTGCCGCGCAAAGCTTTCGGCTTGCTTCCGAAGCGCCGCGAAGAAGACGTCGTCGGCCGATGGGGGCCACAGGAACTTGCACTCGACAGCGTTCCGGGTGCCGAAGACCTCCACCTTGCACACGTCTCCGAGCGGGAATCTCCGTCCCAGCGAGACCAGCGCCGTGGTGCCATCGGAGAGCTCAGCCATCGCTTGGGCGCTCTCGGGGTCGCCTGGCCACGGCTCGACGGCGACACCGCAGAAAAGCGACGTGATCTCGCCGAACTCTTGTCCGGTGAGCCACCTCGTCTGGTCGAACTCATGCACGCCCATGTCGATGAAGATCCCGCCGCTGTGAGTGCGGAAGTAAGCGCTCGGTGGCTGCCCGTCCCATTGAAAGGACGCGACCATGTAGATCTCGCCCAGCTCGCCTGACACGATGCGTTCGCGAAGCTGAAGCAGTGACGGCACGAATCGCCGCCAGAACCCGACCTGGAACGGCAGGCCGGTCGCAGACATGAGCTCAGCCGCCTCCAGGGCGTCGGCGGCGGTGACACCGACCGGCTTCTCGCAGAGGATCGGCATTCGTGCCGCTGCCAGCCGCTTCACCGTCGCGAGGTGGAAGTCGCTCGGCACGCACACGAGCACTGCGTCGAGGCCGCCCGCCCCCAGCATCGACTCGAGGTCGGGATGGATGGTGGCGTTCATGCGTGGAAGCGCCTCGCGCGCAGCCCGCATGGGCTCGGCGATCGCTGTGATATCGACTGCGTCCGAGCCGGCCAGGGCGCGCAAGTGGTTCCGACCCATCCGGCCGGCGCCGGCCAGACCGAGCCTCAAGGGCGTCATTCCGTCAGAATCCCCGGGCCGCCAGGTATTGGCGGTTGGCGCGCTGGTCGGCGGCCGCCTGCCCGTTGCGATCGGGCAGTACGTCCTGCTCCACCACGAGCCAACCGGAATAGGCGCCTCGCATCGCCTCCAGGACGCCGTCAACATCGAGGTCGCCGTCGCCCAAGCGGCAAAAGGCCTTCCGGCGCCAGATCTCCGCGACCGGGGCGGCCTCGCGCACGATCTGCTCGACCACAGCGCGGCGTGCATCCTTCAGGTGCATGTGGTTGATCCGAGAGCCCCAGTCCCGCATCGCGCGTACCGGATCACCGCCGCCGAGGAGGAGGTGTCCAGTGTCCAGGCACAGGCCGATTGAAGTCAGCTCCAGGACCTTCTCGATCTCCCACGGGGCTTCGATGTGCGTGCCGGTCTCGTGATGGAAGGTCGGTTCATAGCCGCGCGCCCGGCACCGAGCCACCGCCATCTCCACCCCGTGTGCGAAGTGCTTCCAGGCGGCGGCATCGAATCCCAGGGATCGGTCCGTCGCAGCCTGACCGGGCCGCGACCGGCGAAGGTCACTGCCGGCGTCGGCCAGGGTGGGTCGAGGTTTGGGCGCCTGCCCGTCGTTTCCGGCAGCATCGAAAACGTCCAGCAGCACGTCGAGCTCTTTGGTGGCCGCCGGCATCTTCTCGGGGTCGCTGAACGGCAGCTCGAAGAAGCCGCCCGCAAGTCCCAGCCCGTGGCCGGCGAGGTTCTCCCCGAGCTCCTTTTTGTCGCCGAGGTAGCCCAACGGTCCCAGGTCGATCCCGGCGTAGCCGGCCAACGCGACCTCGTCGAGGACCTCCGCTCCTTCCGGGACATCGGGCAAGATCCCGACCGTCAGCTCGAATGCGCCGTAGCTCACCGGAGCGTTTGCGACCACGATCGGGCCTCTGTTCACGAACGCTTGCGGGCAGGGGCCTGCGCCGGCTCTGATGGCAGGTCACGCGGGCTTCGGCTGCGGTGGACGCTGACGATCGCCTCGCACAGGGCGATGTCGTGAAGCGCGTCGCGACCGGTCGTGATCGGTTCGCGCCCTGACGCGACGCAGTCGTGGAAGTGGATGAGCTCTTCCTTGAAGCTCTCGCGATACGAGGTGATCTCTTCTGTTCGCGAGGAGCGCTGCGATTTCTCTTCGCCATCCTCCGACACGAGCAGCGTTGGCGCGCTCCGCAAGAAGGGCGAGGGGAACTTCAGCGTGAGGCGGCGCTCCGGCGAATAGAACGCGAAGTCCATCGAATATCGCGCGATGCCGGGCAGGTCGACCCACGCAAGGATGCATTGAGCCTTTCCGTATTTGAAGATCGCCGTCAGGCCGGTCTCACGGATGTCCGCGAACTCGAGGCGCTCCGGCTCCCCCATGATGCCGCGCATCGCGTTGATCTCATGCACCAGGCTGTCGAGAAGGACGTTGCGGTAGGCCCAGCGGGACAGCGGGTCGGCTTCCGGCAACGCAGCCGTGATGCGGGCATCACCGTCCTCAGCCAGCGACTCCGCGAGGTCTTTGGGTAGTGGGCCGCCGTGTCGCAGGTTGTAGTGCTGGACGTAAGGCTGGAGCGGCGACTCGAGGGTCGTGATCTGGACCAGCCGCAGGTCGCGCAGCGTAGGCGTTTCCTCGAGCAGTCGTGCGTAGGCAGGGTCGTACCGCTTGTTGTAGCCGACCATCAGCGTGACGCCGGCCGCCTGCGCGGCGTCGATCATCGCCTCCCCCTCGGCGACCGAGAAGCACATCGGCTTTTCGACGAACACGTGCTTGCCGGCCTTAGCCGCGGCAACCGCGATCGGAGCATGGCTGCCGGAGGTCAGCACCAGGACGGCGTCGAGGGGCCTCGCGATCAGCTCCTGCCAGGTGGCGAACTGCTCCGCCACGCCGTACTCCCGCGCGCACGCCGCGCGCACTTCCTCGGACAGATCACAGACGGCGGCTATCTCGAACCGATCGGACAGCTCGCGCAGGTAATGGAGGTGCATGACCTGCGCGATCAGGCCGCAGCCGACCACACCGACCCTCATCCTTCCTGCCATCCGCACCCCTTTCACCGAGTGTGTTGGAACGTTCCACCGACCGTATACGAATGATTTATCGGTGTCAACTCTCAAGACCGCGGATCGCCGCGGCGAGTACGCCTGCCGCCTCCGGCACGCCCGCTTCGGCGGGGACGAACGGGTCTTCGTGCTCGATGGCGATCGTGTGGACGCGGCCGCGCGCCGCCAGCCCGCCGACGAAACCGTCCCACCAGGCCTGCGGCTTGCCCCGACCGACCACCGCGAAGTTCCACGGCATCTCGTCGGGCGGTTTCGGCCAGCGCCGGTCGAGAAGCCCATTGACCGCGAGGTGGTCCTTCGAGACCACCACATCCTTTCCGTGGCAGTGTCCGGCGCGATCGCCGATGCGATCGACGACCGCAACGGGATCCATTCCCATCCAGAAGAAGTGGCTCGGGTCAACGTTGGCGGCGATCGCATCCCCCAGGCCCGCGATCCTGTTGAAGGTCTCGACGTTGTAAACGACCGTCCCGGGGTGAAGCTCCAGGCACACGAGCAGCTGCGGGTGCTCGTCGGTCACGAACTCCGCGATGTCGAGCCAGTATGGTTCGACCGCCGACTCCCACTGCGCGTCATGAATGCCCTCGAGATAGGGGAGCCAGCCGCCGCCGGCGAAATGCGGCGTGCGGTCGCCTGGGGCGCCGGGCGGACAGCCCGCCAGCGCGACGACGCGGTCCACTCCGAGCATGGCCGCGAGCCGGATCGTGTCGCGGAGGTCGGCGTCGTGCTTCTTCGCGACGGCCGGATCCGGGTGCAAGGGGTTGCCCCAAACATTGAGCGCGCCGATACCCAGCCCGCGCGTGGCGATCTCGTCGAACCACGCCTTACGAGCCGCGGAATCGCGTAGCAGCAAAGGCATGTCGCAATGTCCAGTCGGCGCGTAGCCACCCGTTCCGATCTCCAGGTCGCTCACCGACGGGGCGTTGTTCACGAGCCAGTCCATGACGTCGACGAGCGGGCGGTCGGCGAAGGCCTCCGTCACGACGCCGATGCGCGGGCTCAGAGCTGCGTCATTCACGTCGACGCAGATTGTGTCGTCATTTCGAGCCGGAAGCGTATCCCGATCGCCTTGTGGCGACGCGCTACGCTGAGCGCCAAGGAGCGGGAAATGCACGTCGGGATGGTGGGCGTCGGTCGCATCGGCTCTCTGCATGCGCAGACCTTGAAAGAGAGCCCGCTGGTAACGCGGCTCACGGTGGTCGATGCCGACGAGAGGCGGGCGGCGTCCACAGCGCAAGCGCTCGGCGCGGAGCAGGCGGCGACCGTCGAGGCGCTGCTCGGCGAAGGCGTCGATGCGCTCGTCATCGCGGCGGCGACGCCGGTCCACGCCGAGCTCCTCCACATTGCCGCCGACGCTCGTGTTCCGGCCTTCTGCGAGAAGCCCATCGCCCTCGACCTGGAGTCCACCGATGCTGTCATCGAGCATGTGCAGAAGTCCGGCACGTTCGTCCAGATCGGCTTTCAACGGCGGTTCGACGCCGGCTACCGGGCGGCGAGAGATGCAGTTGGCACAGGCGCCCTCGGAGACGTGCACGTGGTCCGTCTGGCCACCCACGATCCCGCGCCGCCGCCCGAGGCCTACGTCGCCGCCTCGGGCGGGATCTGGCTGGACCTGGCGATCCACGATTTCGACATCGCTCAGTGGGTGCTCGGCCGTCCCGTCGTTGAGGTGTTCGCGGATGGCGTGGCCAACTCTCCGATGTTCGAGCGCCACGGCGACGTCGACGCCGCGTGCGCGACGCTGAAGTTCGAAGGCGGAATCCTCGGCGCCGTCACGGCGGTGCGAAACGATCCGCGCGGTTACGACGTCCGCATGGAGCTGTTCGGGCTGCGCGACAGCGTCGCGGTCGGGTGGGATGCCCGCACCCCACTGCGATCGCTGGAGCCGGGAATGGACGCACCACGCAAACCTGGTTACGAGAACTTCATCGATCGCTTCACGCCCGCTTATCGCGCCGAGATACACGGCTTCCTCGACGCACTGAACGCCGGCGGGGTTAGTCCATGCAGTGTGTTGGAAGCGCGCCGGGCCTTCGCCGTCGGGCTGGCAGCCGGCCGCTCCCTCAATGAACACAGGCAAGTTCGGCTCCAGGAAATCGGATGATGTGGCAACCGGCCAACCCCCAACATAGGAGACCAGCGCGATGATTCCCAACCTCATCGGATCGCAGTGGCGGGTGCCGGCGAACGGCGCCGGCGCGCTGCCCGTTTACAACCCGGCGACAGGGGAGGTCATCGAGCAGGTCCCGCTCTCGGGCGCGCATGAGGTGGAAGCCGCCGTGCAGGCGGCCGCCAAGGCATACACGGCGTGGTCGCGTACCGCCGTGATGGAGCGGGTGCGCCTCATGTTTCGGTTCAAGGCGGTGCTCGAAGAGCACTTCGAGGATCTCGCGGCGACCATCACCCGCCACCACGGCAAGACTCTCGAAGAATCGCGGGGCGAAGTGAGGCGCGGGATCGAGGTGGTCGATTTCGCGTGCGGGGCGCCAACCCTCCTCCAGGGCCGCACGCTGCGCGACGTTTCCGGCGGCGTGGACCAGGACCTTTACCGATACCCCGTCGGGGTTTGCGCGGGGATCCCACCCTTCAACTTTCCGGTGATGATCCCGCTTTGGATGTTCCCGCTGGCGGTCGTGGCCGGGAACACGTTCGTGCTCAAACCTTCGGAGCGGACGCCGCTCGGCGGTCAAAGGCTCGCGCAGCTTTTTCTGGAGGCGGGCTTTCCGGAGGGCGTCCTCAACGTTGTGCACGGGGCCCGCGAGGCGGTCGATGCCCTGCTCTCCCATCCCGGAATCGCGGCGATCTCGTTCGTCGGGTCCGCCCCCGTCGCCCGCCACGTCTACGAGATGGCGGCGGCGAATGGCAAGCGCGTGCAGGCGCTCGGCGGCGCCAAGAACCACATGGTGGTGATGCCGGACGCGGACCCCGAGGTCACCGTCCCGGCGATCCTGAACTCTGCGTTCGGCAATGCTGGCGAGCGATGCCTCGCCGGCTCGGTCGCGGTTGCCGTCGGGCAGGCGGCGGACCGGCTGCTCGATCCGCTGCAGGCTGCCGCGGCGAAGCTGGTGGTGGGGCCAGGCGACCAACCGGGCGTACAGGTCGGCCCGCTCATCCGCGCCGACCATCGCGACAAGGTGGCGGGCTATGTGGACAAAGGCGTGGCGGAGGGCGCCACGCTCGTCGTTGACGGCCGAGGTGAGATGTCGCGGCCTGGCTTTTTCCTCGGCCCCACGATCCTGGACCGCGTGACCGCTGACATGGCGGTCGGCCACGAGGAGATCTTCGGACCGGTGCTGTCGGTGTCCAGGGCGGCGAGCCTCGACGACGCGATCGCCCAGGCCAACCGCATGGCGCTAGGCAACATGGCCACGATCTTTACGCAGTCGGGGCGGTCGGCCAGGGAGTTTCGCGAGCGTGTCGAGGTCGGCATGACGGGCATCAACGTCCCGATCGCGCAGCCGTTCGCGTTCTTTCCGTTCAGCGGCTGGAAGGGATCCTTCTACGGCGATCTTCACGTCCACGGCACCGATGGGATCGAGTTCTACACGCGCAAGAAGGTCGTCGTGACCCGGTGGTGAGCTCGGTTCGCCTGACCATGGCTCAGGCGCTCGTCCGTTTTCTCTCCGTCCAGCATGTCGAGCGCGATGGGGTCGAGCATCGGTTCATCGAGGGGTGTTTCGGGATCTTCGGCCACGGCAATGTGACCGGCGTCGGCCAGGCGCTTGCGCAGAACCCGGAGCTGCTCACCTATTACCAGGCGCGCAACGAGCAGGGGATGGTTCATATCGCTGCTGGTTTCGCGAAGATGCGCAACCGGCTTGCCGCTCTCGCGTGCACCACCTCCATCGGACCCGGGGCGACGAACATGGTCACGGGAGCGGCGGCGGCGACCATCAATCGGCTTCCAGTCCTTCTCCTCCCAGGCGACGTCTTCGCATCGCGACGACCCGACCCGGTGCTCCAGCAGCTGGAGACTCCATGGAGCGGCGACGAGAGCGTGAACGACTGCTTCCGGCCGGTGACCCGCTACTGGGATCGTATCCAGCGTGCGGAGCAGCTCGTTCCCGCGGCGCTGGCCGCGATGCGGGTGCTGACCAGCCCGGCTGACACCGGCGCCGTGATGCTCGCGCTTCCACAGGACGTCCAGATCGAGGCATTCGACTACCCTGCGGAGTTCTTTGAGCGCCGCGTGTGGCACGTCGGCCGGACGGTGCCGGACAAAGCTGCCCTCGATCGCTCCGCCGATGTGATCCGCGCCTCCAAGCGGCCGCTCATCGTCGCCGGAGGCGGCGTGATCTATTCGGAAGCGAACGCGGCGCTGCAGCACCTCGTCAAGCGCACCGGCATCCCGGTGGGGGAGACGCAGGCCGGCAAGGGGTCGCTGCCCTTCGATCATCCCGGGGCTCTCGGCGGCATCGGCGCGACTGGCACATTGGCGGCCAACCGCATCGCGGCGGACGCGGACGTGATCATCGGCATCGGCACGCGATACAGCGACTTCACGACGGCGTCGAAGACGGCTTTTCAGAACCCGGGCGTGCGCTTCGTCAACGTGAACATCTCCGAGGCCGACAGCCACAAGCTCGCCGGCCTCGCGCTCACGGGCGACGCGCGCGTGACCATCGAAGAGCTGGACAAACGACTCGAGGGCTGGACCGTGCCGGCCGAATATCGCGTGCGATGCGAGCAGCTTCGCCTGGAGTGGGACAGGGAGGTATCGCGGCTGTACAGCCTCGGCCACGGGCCGCTGCCCGCGCAGTCCGAGGTGCTCGGCGCGGTGAACGATTTGTCGGGGCCGCGCGACGTGGTCGTGTGTGCGGCCGGCTCGATGCCGGGCGATCTTCACAAGCTCTGGCGCACGCGCGACTCCAAGGGCTACCACGTCGAGTACGGCTACTCGACGATGGGCTACGAGATCGCGGGCGGTCTCGGCGTCAAGCTGGCCGACCCCACTCGCGACGTATATGTGCTGGTCGGCGACGGCTCGTACCTGATGATGGCGCAGGAGATCGTCACCTCCATCCAGGAGCGCCTCAAGCTGAATATCGTTCTTGTCGACAACGAGGGCTTCGCCTCGATCGGCGGCCTGTCCAGGTCGAAGGGCACCGCGGGATTCGGTACCCGCTACCGCTACCGATCCGAGGGCTCGCTTGGCGACGATGCCGCGTACAGCAACGGCGAGACGCTCCCGGTCGACCTCGCGCTCAACGCTCAGGGGCTCGGCGCGCATGTGATTCGCGCCCGCAGCATCGAGGAGCTGCGCGACGCAGTGGTCGCCGCAAAGGCGATCGATCGCACGGTCGTCATCCACGTGCCGGTCGACCGCTACGAAGGGGTGCCGAGCTATGAGAGCTGGTGGGAGGTGCCGGTCGCGGAAGTTTCTGAATCTGCCGAGGTCAACACGGCGCGCGAGGAGCACGAGCGGGGCCTGGCCCGGCGGCGCTGGTTGGTATGACCGACCTCGTCGTTCGGCGCCGGTCCGTGCCCGGTGCGGACGGGCTTCTGGTCTCGATCACCAGGGAATCCGCGGGCTGGTCATATGTGGGCTTCGATGTCTACCGTCTCGCGCGTGGAGCGAGTCTCGAACGCACGACCGAGCAGCGGGAGGTCTGCGCCGTCCTGCTGTCTGGACGGGCCGATGTCTCCTTTGGCACGCACGAATGGGAAGGTGTCGGATCGCGCCCGAGCGTTTTCGACGGCGCTCCCGACGCCGTGTACGCGCCGCCAGGGGGAGCGCTGACGGTCACTGCGTCGAGTGCGCTCTGCGAGGTCGCGTTGTGCTGGGCCCCCGCCGAACGCGGCGCCGAGCCTGCGCTCATGCCGGCCTCCGGCATCAAGCCGTTCAAGCGCGGGTCGGGTCCGACCGAGCGCACCATCCACAACATCCTGATGGAGGACCGGCGGGCAGAGTCGCTGCTGGTCACCGAGGTGCTGACTCCTGGAGGCAACTGGTCGAGCTACCCGCCTCACAAGCACGACACCGACGATGGGGAGCGCGAGACGTACCTGGAGGAGACGTACTACCACCGGACCGCGCGGCCGGAGGGCTTCGCGGTCCAGCTGGTCTACACCGACGATCGCTCGCTGGACGAGGCCATCCAGGTTCGCGACGGGGACGTGGTGCTCGTCCCCCGCGGCTACCATCCCGTCGCGGCGGCGCCGGGCTACGACCTCTACTACTTGAACGTGATGGCGGGGCCGCGACGGCGATGGCTGGTGACCACCGACCCCGACCACCGCTGGCAACTGGATTGATACCGAAAAACCTGTAACGTTCCAACTTGCTGCCGGTCTGCTCCACAACAGGAGATTCGAGTGGGTCCGATGAGCTCCACGGTCCGTGCCGCCGTGATGAAGGCGCCGGGCCGGCTCGAGGTCGAGCGCTTTCCGAAGCCGCAGCCGCAGCCGGGGGCCGTCCTGATGAGAGTCACGTACTCGGGCATCTGCGGCACCGACAAGCACACCTACCGCGGCGAGTCCAAGCAGTACGCCGGCACGGACCACGAGCGCGACATCACCTACCCGCTCATCTGCGGGCACGAGAACGTGGGCGTGATCGAGGCCATCGGCGGCGCGGACTCCATTCCCGACAGCGAGGGCCGTCCGCTGCATGCCGGCGATCGCATCGTGCCGGCCGCCAACGTGCCTTGCGGGCACTGCATCTTCTGCCTCAACGACTATCCCTATTACTTCTGCGAGAACTTGCAGGACTATGGGAACAGCCTGCACAGCGGCATTCCGCCCCACCTCTTCGGGGGCTGG
This sequence comes from Chloroflexota bacterium, assembly GCA_005880855.1. Taxonomy (GTDB): domain Bacteria; phylum Chloroflexota; class Dormibacteria; order Dormibacterales; family Dormibacteraceae; genus UBA10449. Next base: position 4,131 of record VBGM01000044.1, on the reverse strand, counting down.
GCCGAGTACATGTACCTGCTGCCCGGCACCCCGCTGTTCCGCGTCCCGGACGGGCTGCCCGACGAGGTCGCCGCGCTCACGGAAGTCATGGCGGTGACGCACGGGTTCGAGCGGGCACGCATGTTGAATGCAGGTTGGGGCGGGAGCGCGTTCGGCGAGTCGGTCGCGGTGATCGGCGTCGGCCCGCTGGGTTTCTGCCACCTCGTCAAGGCGAGGCTCCTGGGCTGCGGCAAGCTGATCGCCATCGATCGATTGGAGTCAAGGCTCGAGATGGCGCGGCGCTTTGGCGCCACCCTGACCATCAATGCGAGCACGACTACCGAGAAAGAGCGGCTGGAGCTGGCGCGCGAGCATACCAACACGGGACCCGACATCGTCATCGACTGCACCGGCGTCGCGCAGTCGTTTCCGGAATGCCTGCATATGGTTCGCTATGGCGGCACCGTGATCGAAGCGGGCTCGTTCGTCGACATGGGCCCGGTCGGGATCAACCCCAATTCGGACATCTGCACGAAGAACGTCAGCGTGATCGGCGTCGGGGGCGAGACCGCGACCTCTTACGTGCCGGCGATGAACCTGCTCGCGCGCAATCTCGACAGGCTGCCGCTGACCGACATCATCACCCACCGCATGCCTCTGGAGCGAGCGGCCGAAGCGGTCGAGCTCGCCCAGAAGGATGGGGCGATGAAGGTCCTCATGGACCCGAGGCTCGACGTATCGAGAGCAAGTTGAAGGGCCCGCCGAGAACGACGCATGTGGGTGTCAACCTGGTCACGCGGCAGTCGGCCGCGCCCCCGTCCTAGGGTCCCCGGACCCGGGCCAAGCGCTGGGGACTTGACGGTTCGGCCGCTCGCCGAGAGAATTACGGAACGTTCCATTGGAACGCTCCAAAGCACAGCGTCCCTCTAGATCTTGGCTTGCGGGAGGAGTTGAGCTTGGCTGTCGTCGCCGGTTTGGGACCGCGGCTCGACCGCGAACGATTCCAGTGGAGCAGCCTGGCCATGCTCTCGCCGGCGCTCGCACTGCTCGGGCTCCTTTTCGTGTTCCCCGTCCTTTACGCCGGCTACCTCGGGTTCACCAACCTCGCGCTCGTTGGGGCGCGATCGCGCGACTACAGCTTTACCGGCCTGGACAACGTCGTTCGGATGCTCGGCGACTACGTTTTCGTGAAGTCGGCGTGGCTGACGCTCATCTTCGTCGTCGGCTCGGCGATCGTCGGGCAGTCGGTCCTCGGCATGGCGCTGGCCCTGCTGCTGCGCAACGCCGTGGTTCCGATCCGGCTCATCGTCGGCTCGATCGTGATCGTCGCCTGGGTTCTGCCGGAGATCACCGTCGCGCTCGTCTGGTACGCGTTCTCGCAGGCGGGCGGGACGCTCTCGATCCTGCTCCGCCATGGCGACACCAACTTCCTCGTCCTGGTGCCGATGCTCATCGTCTCGCTTGCCAACCTCTGGCGGAACGTGGCCTTCTCGATGCTCGTTTTCTCGGCCGGCCTGCGCAATCTCCCCACCGAGGTGCTCGAGGCGGCGGAGGTGGAAGGCGCCTCGGTCTGGCGTCGCTACCGGCAGGTGATCCTGCCGCTGCTCAAGCCGACGATCCTGACCAACCTCCTGCTGGTCACGATCCTCAACCTCTCGGAGTTCACCCTCATCTACGCCATGACCCAGGGCGGCCCCGGCATCGAGACGATGACGCTCCCTCTTTATGTCTACCAGGAGGCGTTCGTCTTCCACCAGCTTGGCTATGGCACCGCGATCTCGCTCGTATTGGTATTGATCGGCGCGGTTTTCTCACTGCTCTTCGTGCGTGCAGCCAGGAGCCAGGCGTGAGCGCCGTGCAGGCGCGGCGGATCAAAGCGGATCCGAGCCTGATCGTGGTCCCTTATCGCCGCGTCTCGGTGGCCGCCCTCGCGACCAACGTCGTGCTGGCGCTCCTCGGCTGCTTCTTCGTCCTACCCATGCTCTGGATGATCTTCGCGTCGCTCGATTCCAACCCCGACTGGGCGATCAAGCTGCCCTCGCTGACGCTGGCCAATTTCGCTGACGTCATCGGTACCGCTGGCGCGTTGAGCTCTTTTCGAAGCAGCTTGATCCTCGCCGGCGCCACCACTGTCATCACCACGGTCCTCGCCGTGCTGGCCGCCTACCCGCTGTCGCGCATGCACATACCGTTCAAGCGCGGCTTCATGCTCGCGATCCTGTTCGCATCCGGCCTGCCGGTGTCGATGCTCGTGGTCCCGGTCTACCAGTTGTATGTCTACCTTGGCTGGCTCGACTCCCTGTACACGACAGCTCTATTCCTTGCCGCGAGCTCGCTGCCGTTCGCGATCTGGCTCATGAAGAACTTCATCGATGCGGTGCCGGCGGAGCTTGAGCACGCGGCGGCGATCGACGGCGCGAGCACCTTCCGCATTCTCCGCCAGGTGGTGCTGCCTCTCACCATTCCTGGGATCGCGGTGACGGCCATCTATACGTTCATCAACGCGTGGGGCGCCTTCATCATCCCGTTCGTCCTCAACAGCAACCCGGACGACCAGCCAGGACCGGTCGAGATCTACAACTTCATGGGCTCGCACGGACTCTTCAAGTTCGGCGACCTCGCTGTTTTCTCGCTGCTGTTTTCGCTCCCGGTGATCGTCCTCTACCTGTTCATGTCGCGATACTTCAGCGGCGCGTTCAGCTTCAGCGGCGCGGTGCGGGGCTGAGATGCTGGCCGAGGTCAAGTTCGAAGGCGTGCACAAGATCTTCGGCACTGAGACTGCGGTCGAGGATCTGAACCTCTCCGTGCAGGCTGGCGAGTTCATGGTCCTCGTCGGCCCATCGGGTTGTGGCAAGACAACCACGCTGCGCATGCTGGCTGGGCTCGAGCGGCCTTCGTACGGCCGCATCCTCATCGGCGACAAGCTTGTCAACAACGTGCCGCCACGTTTCCGCGACGTGGCGATGGTGTTCCAGAGCTACGCCCTCTATCCGCACATGAACGTCTACGACAACCTCGCATTCGGCATGCGCGCGCACGGCGCAGCCTCGTCGCTGGTCGAACAACGGGTCAAGGAGACCGCGGAAGTCCTCGGGCTGGGCAACCTGTTGAAACGGCGCCCGTCGGAGCTTTCCGGCGGCCAGCGCCAGCGCGTCGCGCTCGGCCGCGCGCTCATCCGCCAGCCACAGGTGTTCCTGATGGACGAGCCCCTTTCCAACCTCGACGCCGGTCTTCGCGTGCAGATGCGCGCCGAGCTGAGTCGCCTGCACGAACGCTTCCGAGTCACGACCATGTACGTCACCCACGACCAGGTCGAGGCGATGACCATGGGCGACCGCATTGCGGTCATGAACAGCGGGCGCCTGCAGCAGGTCGACGTGCCTGAGACGCTCTACGACAACCCCGCGAATCTATTCGTGGCCGGTTTCATCGGCTCGCCTCGCATGAACTTCATCAAAGGTGCGCTGGCCGCCAGCGGCGGCAAGGCCGCTGTGAGGTTCATGGGCGCGACCGTGCCCCTGAGCTCTTCGTCGAAATTGATCGGCAACACCGCCGACGGCGATGTGACTGTCGGCATACGGCCCGAGGACCTGATGTGGCGCAAGGCGGCCGGGCCCGACTCGTCGCTGACGTTCTCGGCCGAGGTCGACGTGGTCGAGCCGATGGGTCACGAAGCCTATGTCACCGCCCTGTGCGCAGGCGAGACGGTGACCTCCAGGTTCCCGCCTCGATCGGGAGTCCGAACCCGCGAACGGGTCGACCTCGCTTTGAATCCTGCGCGGCTTCACCTGTTCGACGCCCGTACTGGCGAATCGATCCTCCAGCGGCCCGTGGCCGGCAGCGCTGAGGCTCTCAAATCCGCGAGGGAGGCGTGGATCGAAGAGTCGTCAGCCGGGCGCGACCTTCGTCCCCAGGCACCGGTGGTGCCGACCAAGTCAGAGGAAATTTGATTCAGGGAGGTAGTGGCTTGAGGAACCCTCGTCAACGGATCAGGATGTGGTCCGCGATCGTCGCGTTGCTGCCGGTGATCCTGGTCGCCTGTGGCCAGGGCAACACGCCCACGGCAACGACAGACGATATGACGGGCTCGCTCACGGTGGCCTACTCCACGACGTATGTCTTCGACTCCGACGACACGTCCGTGATCTGGTG
>VBGM01000204.1 GCA_005880855.1 Chloroflexota bacterium | reverse complement strand
CGTGCCGCGCGACGTTGCGAGCATCAGCGCCGAGATCCGCCATCTGGCTCGCGCGCGCAACGCCGTCATCCTCGCGCACAACTACCAGGTGCCCGAGGTGCAGGACGTGGCCGACTACGTCGGCGACTCGCTGGGGCTGTCGCGCCAGGCGGCTGCCACCGACGCCGACGTGATCGTGTTCTGCGGCGTCCACTTCATGGCCGAAACCGCGGCCATCCTGAGCCCGAGCAAGCGAGTGCTCATCCCCGACCTCGAAGCGGGCTGCTCGCTGGCCGCCACCATCAACGCGGAGCAGCTTTCGGCCTGGAAAGCCGAGCATCCCGGTGCTGTGGTGGTGTCGTACGTCAACACGACCGCCGAGGTGAAGGCCCTGAGCGATTACTGCTGCACGTCGGGCAATGCCGAGCGCGTCATCCGCGCGATCGCTGAGGACAAAGAGATCCTCTTCCTGCCCGACATGTTCCTGGGCACATACCTCGAGAAGGTGACCGGGCGGAAGATGCATGTGTGGCCGGGCGAGTGCCATGTGCACGCGGGCATTCGGCCTGCGGACATCGATCGAGCGCGAGCCGAGCACGGCGACGCCGACCTGCTCGTCCATCCCGAATGTGGATGCGCGAGCCAGTGCATGTACTTCAAGGCCAGCGGCGACATCGACGCCGACCGCACGCACATCATGTCGACCGAAGGGATGGTCCGCCACGCGCAGGAGCATCCATCGCGCAGCTTCGTGGTCGCGACCGAGCTCGGCATCATGCACCGGCTCAAGAAGGAGGCGCCGCAGGGGCGCTTCTACGCAGCCAGCGAGCGCGCGATCTGTCGCTACATGAAGAAGATCACGCTCGAGAAGGTCCTCACATCGCTGCGTGAGGACGTGTTCGAGGTTCGGGTGCCCGAAGAGGTCGCGGACAAGGCGCGGGGCGCGATCACGCGCATGGTCGAGCTGTGAAAACAGACGTACTCGTCATCGGCGATGGGCTCGCCGGTTCGGCCGCGGCGCTCGAAGCCGCCCGCCTTGGGGCTCGCGTGATGCTCGTCTCCGCGGGCAATGGCTCGTCCGATCGCGCGCAGGGCGGCATCGCCGCAGCGACGCTGCCCGAGGACTCGCCGCGCCTTCATGCCCTCGACACGCTCGCCGCGGGCGCCGGTCTCTGCGACCCGGACGCCGTTTCGATCCTGACGAGCGCCGGCCCCGAAACGGTGCGCTGGCTGGAGTCACTCGGCGTCCGTTTCGATGGCGGATCCGCGCGCGAGGCAGCTCACTCTCGCGCGCGAGTTCTTCATCTTCGTGGCGACCAGAGCGGCAGCACTTTGATGGGTTACATGCGCGATGCCATCGACCGCGAGCCGCGTATCGAGAGAAAGCGCGGGCGCCTGCAGTCGCTGCTTGGTGATGGCATCTGCGGGGGCGCGGTCTTCGACAGCGGAATGGTGGCAGCGGGTTCGACCGTGCTCGCGACCGGTGGCTACGCGGGCCTGTATGACCGCACGACCAACAGCCGGATCAGCAACGGCAAGGGAATCCTGGAGGCGGCGAGGATCGGGGCGCGCGTCGCCGACATGGAGTTCGTGCAGTTTCATCCCACTGCTTTCGCCAGCGCCCACACCTTCCTGATCACCGAGGCACTCCGCGGCGCCGGCGCCTACATCGTTGACGAAGACGGCAACCGATTCATCGACGAGCTTCTGCCGCGCGACCAGGTGGCGCGCGCGCTGGCGATGCACGCCGGCCAGGCTTACATCTCGGCGACGCACCTCGACGCCGAGGTGCTCCGGCGCAGCTTTCCGAACTTCATGCGCAACTGCCGGAGCGTCGGGATCGATCCCCTACGGCAGCCGGTGCCCATCGCTCCTGCCGGGCACTACACGATGGGAGGCGTCGCGACCGACCTCGACGGCCGCTCGTCGATCGAGGGCCTCTTTGCGGCGGGCGAGTGCGCGCGCACCGGGGTGCATGGCGCGAATCGCCTCGCCAGCAACTCGTTGCTGGAGGCGGCGACATTCGGGCGGCGCGCGTCGGCTGCAGCAGTCGACTCTCCTCCGGTGCATGCCCGCCCTGCGAGGCGAACCCGTCTGTGGCGTCGCGGCGACCTCACCGTGACCACTGTGCGGCGGCTGCTCGACTCCGCCGCCGGCGTGCTGCGGACCGGCACAGACCTGGAGTCAGCGCTCGAGCGGCTGCAGCGCGGTTCGGCCTCCGCGGCCGCGGCCGACGCAGCCGAAGTCGCGACCATGATCTGCTCGGCGGCACTGGCCCGTCCACAAAGCCTGGGCGCGCATCAGAGGCTCGACGCGCCGACCCTCATCGCCGTCTAAGTCTTCGAGCGTGCAGCCGATCGGCTCATGAGGGCGGTCGATTGCCTCTTTTCGCAACACTCGCTGCACGGTCCTTCAGCGCTTGAGCGCCCGGAACGTTTCGATCTCGCCGGCGATCGCGATCACCGAGGCGCCGGCGAAAGTGATGCCGCCCAACACCATGAGGCTCGTGCCGATGGGCACGTACCATCCCGCGACACCGAGGCCGAGGGCGAACACACCGACGGCCAGTATCAGCGTCGCGTAAATGTTGAAGCCGCGTTTCGTCGACGCGAAGCCCGGTGCCAGGTCACCAAGAGACTGAGAGGTGACGCGCTTGATGACCATGTCGCCGGCGCCGCCCACGTTGAAAAGCAGGACGAGACCCGCTGCGGACAGCACGACTCCGATGGCGATGACCATGGCTCACCGCGCATGTTCCCACGGCGGACCATCAATCACACCTAGCATTCTGTCCGTGCCCACCACCACCCAGGCGCGCGTGCGCAACTTTTGCATCATCGCCCACATCGACCATGGGAAATCGACGCTGGCCGACCGCCTGCTCGAGTTCACTGGGTCGATCAGCCAGCGGGACATGCAGGACCAGGTCCTCGACAGCATGGACCTGGAGCGCGAGCGCGGCATTACGATCAAGCTCCAGGCGGTGCGCATGACGTACCGGGCGAGGGACGGCGAGAGCTACGAGCTCAACCTGATCGACACGCCGGGCCACGTCGACTTCGCGTACGAGGTGTCGCGCTCGCTGGCCGCGTGTGAAGGCGCGATCCTGGTCGTCGACGCCGCCCAGGGCATCGAGGCGCAAACCCTCGCGAATCTCTACCAGGCGGTGGAGGCAGGCCTGACCATCATCCCGGTCGTCAACAAGATCGACCTCGATGCCGCGCAGCCGGAGATGGTCGCGGAGGAGATCTCGGATGTGACCGGTATCCCGCGCGACCAGGTCATCTTCGCCTCGGCCAAGCAGGGCATCGGGACCCAGGACATTCTCGAGGCGGTCATCGACAAGGTGCCAGCGCCGCGCGGGGATCCGTCGGCCCCGCTGCGCGCGCTGATCTTCGACTCGCATTACGACGCCTACCGCGGCGTGATCACGTACGTGCGCGTCGTCGACGGAGAGATCAAGCCGCGAACGAAGATCCGGATGATGAACACCGGCAGCATCCACGAGGTGGACGAGGTCGGCTGGTTCGCGCCACGGCCGCGCCAGGCCGAGAAGCTGACTGCCGGCGAGGTGGGCTACGTCATCGCCTCCATCAAGAACGTGATCGACGCCAGAGTCGGCGACACCATCACCACCGTCGAGGGGGGTGCGACTGCGCCATTGCCCGGCTACCGGCGGGTCAAGCCGATGGTTTTCGCCGGGCTGTTTCCGACGGACTCCGACCAGTTCGCCGACCTCAAGGAAGCGCTCGAGAAGCTCCAGCTGAACGACGCAGCGCTCTCCTACGAGCCCGAGAACTCGGCCGCGCTCGGTTTCGGCTTTCGCTGCGGGTTCCTTGGACTTCTCCACCTCGAGATCGTCCAGGAGCGCCTCGAGCGAGAGTTCGAGCTCGAGCTCATCACGACCGCGCCGACTGTCGAGTATCGCGTGAAGCTGAAGAGAGGCGAGACCATCGAGGTCGACAACCCCGCGCTGCTCCCAGACCCCATGGCGATCGAGTCGATCGCCGAACCGTTCGTGAGGCTGTCGATCATCGTCCCGTCGACCTACGTCGGGCCGATGATGGAGCTCTGCCAGGACCGCCGCGGCATGTTCAAGAAGCTGGAGCACCGGGCGGGTGACCGTGTCGTGCTCGAGTATGAAATACCGTTGGGCGAGATCATTCACGACTTCTACGACCAGCTGAAATCGCGCTCCAAGGGATACGCGTCGATGGACTACGAGATGATCGGCTTCCGTGATGCCGAACTCGTCAAGCTCGACGTGCTGGTCGCCGGCGAGCCTGTCGATGCTCTTTCCCTGATCACACACCGCAGCAAAGCGCAGGCTCAGGGCCGGCGGCTCGTGGAAAAGCTGAAGTCAATCATCCCCCGCCAGCTGTACGAGGTGCCTATCCAGGCGGCGATCGGCGGTAAGGTGGTCGCTCGCGAAACCGTCTCGGCCATGCGCAAGGACGTCATCGCCAAGTGCTACGGCGGTGACGTCACTCGGAAACGCAAGCTGCTCGAGAAGCAGAAGGAAGGCAAACGGAGAATGAAGCGGGTGGGTTCGGTGGAGATCCCGCAGGAAGCCTTCATGGCGGTGCTCAAGCTTGACTGAGTCATGGTTGCTGTCGCGGCCATAGCCCTCGTGTCGTGCGCGAGGCCAGGGTCGGGCGGCTCGAACCTAAAGGCCGAGGATCTCTACGCCGCGGGACCGACTGTCAGCGACGTGCGCACATTGCTCGGCGACCAGAACTGGTGGCAGGGGCCGCCGTCATTTGAGCTTCGGCCGCTCGACGCCGCGAGCATCCCCGAGACACAAAACTTCTCGGTCTCGCAGCGGTTCATCCGGCTCGGAACCGCGGAGGAGTTCTTCGTCCGCTACACCCTCTACGACAAGGTGACGTCGGCGACGAAGTTCATGACCGACCTGAAAGCTGCCTATGGCGCCACGACGCCCCTTCAGAAAGTTGGCGACGACACCCTGTATCTGAGCGGATCAAGCGGCGGCGGCGCCCCGTACGTAAGCCGGACCATCGTCCGCCTGGGCCAGGTCATCGTCCACATCATCTGGGCCCGCAAGGATGGCCAGCCCACCGTGCCTCAGCTTCAGAAGAATGCCGCCAAGGTGATGGAGGGGCTCAAGAAGGTGGTCGATGGCAAGGTGCACGTGAAACCGGCGAAGGCCGACCCGAAGCTCCTGCCCAACCCAGGCCTCGACATCACCTACCTCGGATCCGCGCAGCTGCCGATAGAAGCGTGGGTCGTCATGACCCACTCGGCCGTCCCCGGAACTCTGGTGGACGCGCTCCACCAACTGGGGATCAACGAATTCGCCTACGGCGATTACGCGCTGAACAACGACACCCATATGGAGGTGCGAACCGCTCTGTTCACCTTCCCTTCTCCGGCCACGGCCACGCAGTGGGTCACGCTGTTCGGTCCGGGAAAGCCGGACGCCAGCGGGATCGACTGGGCCTACATCTCCATCCCCGGCGGTGTGGAGGGCTCCGGCGAGTACAACTATTACCTGGCGGCCGGGACACATGGCGTGATGATGGTGTGCGCCTCGACCATCGAGGGAGAGGCCGCTTCCCGCGCCTGCGAAAAACCGATGGAACGAGTTGCGATCGGCTGGATGACAGCGCTCGGCGGCTAGTCGCGCACCGCGCCGGCGCTCTTTCCGGTTCGCGTCGCGAGGAACCAATCCCACTGCTTGCCCATGCCGTCTCGCAGCGCAACCCGCGGCTCCCATCCCAGCCGTTCACGAGCGAGGTTGATAGAAGCCCCGGTGTGCCGCGGATCCCCGGGCGCCGACGGCAGATCCTCTCGCCGGACCTTCAGGTGGCTGATCTCTTCGAGGGTCGCGAGCACCTTGTTTACGGTGACGCGGCTGCCTCCGCCGAGGTTGAAGACCATGCCCACGACATCGGCGGTTGCAGCCTTGACCGTGCCCTCCACCGCATCCGAAACATACGTGAACTCGCGTGTCTGCTCGCCGTCGCCGTAGACCTCGATCGGTTCGTCATCGGCGAGCGCCTGCATGAACCGCGCGAATGCCATGTCCGGCCTCTGGCGTGGGCCGTAAACCGTGAAGTAGCGCACCGCCACGGCAGGAATCCCGAAGTTTCGCGTATACAGGTGCGCGAGGTGCTCGGCGGCGAGCTTGGTCACGCCATACGGGGAGACCGGGCGCGGCAGCGCCGATTCGCGGGTCGGAAAAGCCTCCGCATCGCCATAGACGGACGAGCTGCCCGCGAACACCAGCCGCTTCAGGCCGCTTCCTTTTAGATGTTCGAGCAGACGCTGCGTGGCGATGATGTTGTCACGCGCGTAGCGGTCGAACTGGTGCCCCCAGCTGGGCCTGACCCCGGGCTGGCCGGCCAGGTGATAGACGACGTCCGCACCCTCCAACGCGGCCGTGAGATCGGCGTCCACGAGGTCGAGCTCTTCGAAAGAGAAGTTGCGATGGCTCTTCGCCACCTCGAGGTTCTGCTCCTTGCGAGCGCGGCGGTAGTAGTCGGTGAAGCAGTCGATGCCGACCACCTCCTGGCCGTCGGCGAGCAGGCGCTCGCAGAGGTGCGAGCCGATGAACCCCGCGGCGCCGGTGACGACGGACTTCATAGAACGCAAGCCTGCGGGGTGGCGACCGTGATTTGCAACCGGCCCTATCTTTTCCAGCATGTCCCGCTTCGAGTCATGGCTCGCAAATTCGGGTATAGGCGTATCCGTGAAGCAGTTCCCGGCGGGCACGCGCACGGCTGTCGACGCCGCCAACGCAATCGGCTGCGACGTCGGCCAGATCGTCAAGTCATTGGTGTTCGTCGCCGCGGACCGGCCGGTGGTGGCGCTGGTCAGCGGGGCCAACCGCCTCGATGAGCGCCGCCTGGAGCTGGCCGCCGGCCAGCCTGTCAGGAAGGCCGGGGCCGAGGTCGTCAGGGCCGCGACCGGCTACTCAATCGGCGGCGTGCCTCCATTCGGACACGCCACGGAAGTGCCTGTGTTCATGGACCGCGACCTGCTTGCGCATTCTGTGGTTTGGGCGGCCGCGGGCCGGCCTGACTCGGTTTTCGAGATCGACCCCGAGCGGCTTTGCGAGCTCAGTGGCGCGGTCGTGGCGGATTTGAAGGTCAACTCTTGAGCAGCATCCTCATCTTCTGCAGGGACTGCGGCAAGCAGGTGCCGAGCTCGCAGACGCGCGACGGCCTTTGCGTGGAATGTCGCGTGCGGCGCTCGGTCGCCGACCTGCGCAACGAGCATGCCCGGCTGTGGCGCAAGCGCGAGCGCTATCGAAGCCAGAACGCCAACGTCGAGCAGATCGGGCGACAGATCGCGCGCGTCGAAGACCGCATGGGACAGCGGATCAAGGAGCTGGTCTCCAACGAGCGCGAGGCGACCGACTACCTGCGCAAGGAGCTCGAGGCCGCGCGCGGCCAGCGCTACAACATCAGGGGCGTCTGACCGTGCAACCGATTTCGAATCTCTATGTGCACATTCCCTTCTGCAAGCACAAGTGCGGCTACTGCGACTTCAACGCCTACGCGGGGATGGACCGCCTGATGCCCGACTACGTGGCCGCCCTCGAGACGGAGCTGGCCGCGGCACGAGAGCAGTGGGAGTT
>VBGM01000202.1 GCA_005880855.1 Chloroflexota bacterium | reverse complement strand
GACGGATCGAGGCAGGGCGTGCCCGCCAACGGAGCGCGTGTCCTGGTCGTCGACGACGAGCCGAACATCACTGAGCTGCTCTCGATGGCGCTGCGCTACGAGGGCTTCACGGTCAAGACCGCAGCCACCGGGCGCGCCGCGCTGACCGCGGTGACCCAGTTCTCGCCCGCGCTGGTAATCCTCGACGTGATGCTTCCCGACATCGACGGCCTCGAGGTGCTGAAGCGCCTCAATGCGGGAGGCCAGAAGGTGCCCATCATCTTTCTCACCGCCAAGGACGCCACCGAAGACAAGGTCCACGGGCTGACCATCGGCGGTGACGATTACGTCACCAAGCCCTTCAGCATCGAAGAGCTGATGGCGCGCGTGAGGGTCGTTCTCCGCCGCCATGGCGGCGCAGGGTCCGAAGGTGGCCGCCTGGCGCTCGCGGACCTTGAG
>VBGM01000201.1 GCA_005880855.1 Chloroflexota bacterium | reverse complement strand
CAAGTTCAAGCCGCCGTTGATCCAGACGGTGCGCGGCGTCGGTTACGTCCTCCGCGCGCCGCGGACCTAGCCCATGACCCAGTCGCTGCGCGGAAGGCTCCTGATCGGAGTCATCTCGCTGGTCGTGGTCGGCCTCCTCATTGCGGACATAGCAACGTATGCGCTGTTCCAGCGTTCGCTCCTGGATCGGATCGACAGCGAGCTGACGGCGCGATCAACCGTCGATACCGCGGTCTTCATTCTGTCGGGCGCGCGTGGTCCGGGCCCGGCTGTCGACTATCCGGCCGGCACGGTGACCGAGCTGCTGGCGACGGATGGCTCCGTGGCGGCCTCCGCCACGCTGCGTGTTGGCGGTTCGAACAGCTTT
>VBGM01000203.1 GCA_005880855.1 Chloroflexota bacterium | reverse complement strand
AATCGCGGCGGCCGAGCCTCAGCTGTTGCATGACGACCTCCCTTTGCTCCCGGCCCACTTCGGGTACCAGGGTGCCGTCAGACTAGGGCGGGGTTCTCGGTTCCCGCCCCCGGAAAACTACCGGTTTCTTCCGCACCGGGTCGCAATCCTTCCGGTACGCGTCACTCCAGCCGAATCAGCACACCCCGTTGCAGTGCCCCTGTCGAAGTGCCCCCGGAGGGAATCGAACCCCCGACCTTGACGTTAGGACCGTCCTGCTCTATCCCCTGAGCTACGGGGGCATCGGGTTAGACCACCAGAGTTTACTTGCGGGCCCGTTGACGATCTCGGACGGCCGGGCGCGGCCGTAACTTCTCAGCGGCTTCCCAGGTTCCTCACAGAGAGGACTGAGAGCGTGGGAGCATCCTGACGCGCATGGAACACACGAAGCCTTCCGAAGCCAGGATTCAAGCTCGCGACCGAGCCCTGTCCTTGCTCAACCGCCTGACCACCGGCATCGCCTTCGCCGCCGTGGCCGGGGTCGGCATCTTCGGCACCGTCGGCGCGTTCACCATCCCAGGGACCGCCGCCTCCTCATCGGGGACGGCGGCGACCACGACCTCCAGCTCGTCCAGCTCCACGACCTCGAGCTCATCCTCCTCCAGCACCTCGTCCACCAGCTCCCTCCAGCCGTCATCCGGGACCGTGAGCTCCTCGTCGAGCTCGGGTGTGGCCGTCTCAGGCGGCTCCGGCTCGTAGCGTCCCTTCGTGACCGACACCGTTCTCTGGTACGCCACCAGGGGCGCCGGCGCGGTTTCGATGATCTTGCTCAGCGGGGTCGTCGTCCTGGGGGCGCTGTCCACGATGCGCGTCCAGAGCGCAGCGTGGCCACGCTTCCTCACCACCGGCCTGCACCGCAACCTCGCGCTGCTAACCCTCGTCTTCCTCGCGTTGCACATCGTCACCGCGGTCGTCGACCCGTTCACCCACCTGGGTTGGCTGACCGCTGTTCTTCCCTTCTCCTCCTATTACCGGACGCTCTGGCTTGGACTCGGCACGATCGCCTTCGAGCTGCTCGCGGCGATCATCGTGACGAGCCTCCTGCGCGGCATGATCGGCCAGACCGCCTGGCGGATCGTCCACTGGCTCACCTACGCTTCATGGCCGATCGCCATCATCCATGGCTTTGGCACGGGCACCGACGCCCTGTCGGCGTGGTTCATGGTGCTGTCGATCATCTGCGTCGGCGGCGTCGCGATCGCGGTCGTCATCCGAGTGATGCAGCCGCCTCCGGATCCGCTGGCGTCGGCAAGGAGTGAGTTCCGCTCCGCGGTCTCGAGAAAGACAAACCCATGAGCGGCATGCGATTGCTGGCCGGCCCCAGCCTCGCGGCCGGAGCTGAAAGCTACACCGACCACTTGCGAAGGCTGGGAGCTCCGACGCTTGCCGGCCGCGCGCTCATCGAGGTGCTGGGTCGCAGCGGCCTGGCTGGACGCGGCGGCGCCTCCTTTCCCGTTGGCACCAAGTGGAAGGCCGTGGCGGCAATGTCGAAAGGCAATGTGGTGGTCATCGCCAACGGAGCCGAAGGCGAGCCCCAGAGCCACAAGGATCGGCTGCTGATGACGACCCGCCCCCATCTCATCCTCGACGGCGCGTTTGTCGCCGCCCGGACGCTGCGCGCGAATCAGGTCGTCATCTACGTCGGCGAAGAGCACGGGACCGCATGGGCGGCCGTGGAGCGGGCGCTGGCCGAGCGGCCCGAAGCCGACCGCCGTATCGCTCGGATGGTCGCGGCTCCGCATCGTTACGTCGCAGGCGAATCGAGCGCAGCCGTACATCTCATTGATGCCGGCATCGCGACGCCGACCACCACTCCCCCGCACCCGCGCGAGCGCGGCGTCGCCTCAGCCCCGACCCTCGTCCAGAACGTGGAGACGCTCGCGCACGTGGCCCTCCTTGCTCGCTACGGCGATGGGTGGTACCGGTCCGCCGGGCGGCGCGGAGCCGAGGGGACGATCCTCATCACAATTGTCGGCGGCGTCAACACACCGGGGATCCTCGAGGTCGAAGCGGGCACCACGATCGAAGAGACCGTCGCGATGGCCGGAGGCATCTCGGAACCTGCGACGGCGTTGTTGATCGGGGGTTACTTCGGGGCGTGGGTTCCGGCAGACAAAGGATGGGCGCTTCCACTCGACGCCGCGGCGCTCAAGGCCCAGGGTTTGAACCTCGGCTGCGGCGTCATCGGCGTGCTGCCCGCGACCCGATGCGGCGTCTGCGACACCGCGCGGATCATGCGCTACCTGGCGCTGGAGAGCTCGGCGCAATGCGGGCCGTGCTTCTTCGGCTTGCGCGCGCTGTCCGACGCGTGCAGCCGGGTGGCCGAGCGCGGCACCAACCGCGATGACCTCGCGCGCTTGAAGCGATGGGCCGTCGAGGTGCAGGGCCGGGGCGCGTGCAAGCACCCGGATGGGGCGGTCACCTTTCTCCGCTCCGCGCTCTCGACCTTTGCGGATGGCTTCGCCTCGCACCCCGCTCACTGGAGGCAGCAGCCCGCGTGAGCGCGCAGCTCCACATGACCATCGACCGCATCAAGTGCGACGGCCACGGCCTGTGCGCCGAGCTGCTGCCCGAGCTCATCCGCCTGGACGATTGGGGCTACCCGATCATCGCGGCGGGCCCGATCCCCGACCACCTGGCGCCTCTCGCGCAGCGGGCGGTAGCAACATGCCCGGTGCTGGCGCTGGCCTTGCGCCGCACCGCCGCATCGAAATGACCACGACCTTGCTCGGCATCGTCGACGACCGCGCCCTCGGCACGAATATGCGCTTGATAGTCACGCGGCCGGATCGACTGGCAGCGGCCAAAGCGGCCGCCGATCGAGTCATCGATGCGATCGATGAGGCGGCCAGCCGGTTCCGTGACGACAGCGAGCTCAGCCGCATCAACCGCGAGCCTGGGCGGCGCATCACCGTCACGCCGCTGATGGCCAGAGCCCTGGCGGCGGGTCTGCGCGGCGCCCGCCTGACGGGCGGGGCGGTCGACCCCACGGTGGGGTCGGCGGTGAGGCTCGCCGGCTATGACCGAGACTTCGGCGCGATCCCAGCAGACGGCTCACCGATCACCATATCGGTGACTCGAGTTCCCGGATGGCGGGCGGTCGAGTTCGAGGAAGGTGCGCGCACCATCCGCGTGCCGCGTGGCGTCGAGATCGACCTCGGCGCCACCGCCAAAGCCCTCGCCTCCGACCTGGCCGCGGCCGCCGCGCTTGAGGCGGCCGGTCGCGGCGGCGTCCTCGTCAGCCTGGGCGGCGACATCGCCGTGGCGGGCGACGCGCCCGCGGAAGGTTGGGCGGTCCAGACCAGCGAAGACAGCGGCGCGCCAATCGACGACAGCGAGGAGACGATCACGATCCAGTCAGGTGGAATCGCGACGTCGAGCATCACCGTGCGCCACTGGACGCGCGGCGGGGTCGTCCTTCATCACATCATCGATCCCGCCACCGGGATGCCCGCGGCCGGACCGTGGCGAACCGCGAGCGTGATCGCAGGCTCGTGCGTGGACGCGAACATCGCCGCCACCGCGGCGATCGTGATGGGCGAGGCGGCGATTCCATGGCTGGCTGC
>VBGM01000043.1 GCA_005880855.1 Chloroflexota bacterium | reverse complement strand
TTCGGCTGGAACTACACGTACCCGGAGGGCTTCACCATCCAGCAGGAAGGGACCCTCGCGGGCGATGTGCAGCCGTTTGTTGTCCCGGTCAACAAGCTCATCCGCCTCCGCATGCAGGGCACCGACGTCATTCACTCGTGGTGGGTCCCGGCCATCTCGGGCAAGACCGACGCCGTGCCCGGATACGACAACTTCACCTGGCTGAAGATCGACCGGGTCGGCACCTGGCGCGGTGAGTGTGCGGAGCTGTGCGGCTCAGGCCACAGCACGATGCAGATCATCGTGCAGTCGATGGAGCAGTCCGATTACGACGCTTGGGTGCAGAAACAGAAGGCTGGCCAGAGCTAGGATGGGAACGTAATGGCAGCGGTCCAGACTCTGCCCCGTCCGAAGGCCTACGACGACACCTTCTGGAAGCCGATCACGCTCTGGCTGACGACCACCGACCACAAGCTGATCGGGATCATGTACATGGTCACCGGCCTGCTGAGCTTCGTGATCGGAGGCATCTTTGCCCTGATCATCCGACTGCAGCTCTCGCAGCCGCATCTTTCCGTGGTCGACGCCGAGACCTACAACCAGCTGATCTCGGCCCATGACCGGGATCGCCAACTACATGGTCCCGATCATGATCGGCGCGCGCGACATGGCCTTCCCGCGCGTCAACCTGCTCGGCTTCTGGCTGGTGCCGGTGTCGATCCTCCTCTACTACGGAGGTTTCTTCACCGGTGGCGCCCTCGACGCCGGCTGGACCGGCTACGCGCCGCTGACCGAGAAGGCCTATCAGGGTCACAGCCTCGGCGTCGACTTCTGGGCGCTGAGCATCATCGTGTGGGCGATCTCCGGGATCATGGCCTCGACCAACTTCCTGACCACGATCGTTGCGCTGCGCGCACCGGGCATGAAGCTCACCCGGTTGCCGCTGTTCGTGTGGGCGCAGATCTCGACGTCGATTCTTCTGCTGGTCGTCGGCGCGCCGCTGGCCGCCGCGATGATCCTGGTCGAGTTCGACCGCCAGCTCGGGACGCAGTTCTTCACGACCCAGGGCCGGCCGGTGCTGTACCAGCATCTGTTCTGGTTCTTCGGCCACCCCGAGGTCTACATCATGATTCTGCCCGGATTCGGAATGATCTCCGAGGTCATCCCGGTCTTCGCGCGCAAGCCGATCTTCGGCTACATGTCGATGGTGGCGGCTCTATTCGGAATCGTCTTCCTTTCCATGACCGTGTGGGCGCACCACATGTTCACGGTCGGCATGAACACTTACGTCGAGGGCTTCTTCATGCTCATGACGATGCTCATCGCGGTTCCGACGGGCATCAAATTCTTCAACTGGATAGCCACCGCCTGGTGGGGTTCGATCGAGTTCACGCTGCCGATGAAGTTTGCATTCGGCTTTCTCGCCACGTTCCTCATTGGTGGAATCACTGGCGTCTATCTAGCCTCCGTGCCGGTCGACACGCAGCTCCACCAGTCGTACTACGTGGTCGCCCACCTCCACTACGTGCTGTTCGGGGGCAGCGTGTTCACGATTTTCGCGGGCATCTACTACTGGTTCCCGAAGATCACTGGGCGAAAGCTCAACCGCACTCTTGGGGAGTGGAACTTCTGGACGCTCTTCGTCGGCTTCAACGGCACGTTCTTGATCATGCACACGCTGGGATTGGAGGGGATGCCGCGCCGCATCGCCACATACGCAAACCCGGCGTGGGCCGCGACCAACATGATCATCACGGTGTCGTCATTCCTCATCGCCTTCTCCGTGCTCCTCTTCTTCATCAACGTCATTCGCAGCTGGTACGGCGGTGAGATCGCCGGCAACGACCCCTGGCGTGCCAACACGCTGGAATGGGCCACGACCTCGCCGCCACCCCCATACAACTTCGAGAGAGTGCCGCCGGTGCGCAGCTTCATGCCGCTGCGCGACCTGCGCGAGGCCGGCGAGCTCCCAGCCGAGCCCGAGCCAGAACCGGCGCCGGTATAGCTGTGGTCGTGCTCGCCGGCGAATGGGTCCCGGCCTGGCTCGCGATGAGCATCACCTTCCTGGTCGCCCTGGTTGGCGTGGCGGGGTTGGGATGGTGGGTCCTGCGTGGCGACGCGCGCAACCGCAAGTCTGAAGAGATCGGCGAGGCCGAACCGCACGACATCCATCACTAGATGTCATCGGGTAGCCCGTAGCGGCGCAGCGGTTACCTTAAAGATCTGAATCCAAACTTCATCGATCTCGTGATCCTGGCCGCCACCGTGGTGGGCCTGGTCAACGGTTACCGTCGAGGCTTCTGGTTGTCTCTTGCGCAGTACATGGGCCTTGTCGTTGGTGTGCTGCTGGGCGCGACGGCCGCGGGTCCGCTGCTCGACTACATCGGCATCCACAACCCGGTCGCCCGCCCGCTGGGCGCGGTGCTGGTCCTGGTCATCGGCGGCAGCCTCGGTTCCAGCATCGGTTTCGCCGCGGGCGAGCCCATCCGGCGCAGGATCCTGCGCAAAGGCACTCACACCATGCCCGACTCGATCGGCGGGGCGGTGTTATCGACGATCGCCGTGCTGATCATGTGCTGGTTTTTGGGTCTGAGCTTCTCGCGAGGGCCCAGCCAGGAGGTCGCGCTCCAGATCCAGCATTCGACGATCCTGCACAGTCTCGATCGGCTGGCGCCGCGGCCGCCTGAGTTCCTGGCGCGCGTCGAAGGAATCCTGGGCGGCGTCACCTTCCCACCCGTGTTCGCCGGCCTCGAGCCACCGCTGCCCGCCCCACTCCCCATCCCGGCCTCGGTCGACACGGTGGCCGTGCAGAACTCAGCGCACCTCGTCGTCAAAGTGACCGGCACCGGGTGCGGAGGGCTTGTGACCGGCAGCGGCTTTCCGATCGGGAACGGGTACGTGGTCACCAACGCTCACGTGGTCTCGGGAACCGGCAGCCACCGCGTGGAAACTCCGGACGGCCAGGTGCTCCGGGCCGACGTGGTGTATTTCGACTCCGACCGCGACGTCGCGCTGCTCTACGTTCCCGATTACACGAAGGCCTCGCTGAGCCTCGGCCCCGCGGAGCGGGGCACCAAGGGAGCGGTGATCGGGTACCCGGGCGGGGGCGGCGAGACGGTCCAGCCCGCGGTGGTGGACGGCGCCATCGAGGCGGCCGGCCGCGACATCTACAACCAGAAGCAGGTCACACGCGAGATCTACGTGATCCAGGCCAGGGTGCGGCCGGGCGACTCAGGAGGTCCGCTCGTCGATCTGCAGGGCCGTGTGATCGGGATTGTTTTTGCGACGTCCGCGAGCGAACCGGACCAGGCTTACGCGCTCACCGACGGGGAGATCACGACCGCCGAGCAGAACGTGCACAACTCGAAGACGCCGCTCGACACCAGCCACCTCGAGTGCGCCGCTTGAAGGTGACGAGCTAAGCGGCCGCTTCGGGTTTTCCCTCCTCGATCAGCAGCACCGGGATGCCGTCGACGATCGGATACAGCACCTTGCAGTGAGGGCACCGTAGATGGTCGGGCTCTTTCATCTCGAGCTTCGTGTGGCACTTGGGGCAGGCCAGAATCTCGAGCAGCTCTTGCGATATCACAGATGCATCGTATTACGCGCCGCATAGACTTCGGGCGTGATCCTGCGGCGGCTATACGTATACCTGGTGAGCGCCGTGGCGTTGGTCGTGCTCGCCTTCGGCCTCGCAACCCTCGGTGTCACCCTGCTCCAGGTCGCCTTCAACGGAGCGGACTCGTTCAACCGCACCTCTCTCGCCGGCACGACAGCCGCGGTCGTGGTGTCGTTTCCGGTCTGGGCGATCCACATGTGGTTCGGACGCCGCTTCGCGCGCCGAGACACCGCCGAACGCGCATCGGCGATCCGCCGGCTCTACCTGTACCTGGCGTGCGCGGGATCGTCCATCGGGGCCGCCATCGCGCTCGCAAACACAGTCAGCTTCGCGTCGCAGCAACAGCTGGACGGGCAACCTTTCCTCCAGCTCACCATCGCGCAGACCGCGTGGGTGACCATCCTGCTCGCAGCGATCTGGGCATTCCACTACCGCACCGCCGCCCACGATCGAGCCGCCGTGGGGGAGGTCCGCGCCTCCGCCACCCTGCGCCGTTGGTACATGTACGTCGCCCTGTTCGTCGGCCTGTTCATGATGCTGGGCGGCGCCCAGGGCTTGATTCGACTGGCCTGGCTCAGGGGGCTGCACAGCCCTCTGGCGGACTACCAGAATCTTTCAGCGGCGGCAGGCCAGCTGGCGGGCGGCTTCCTGCTCTGGGCTTTCCACGCGCGTGTGCTCGTCACGCGCTTCGCGGAAGACGATCGTAGATCGACGCTGCGCGCAGTGGAGGGATTCATCGCGGTCGCCATCTGCATCGCGGCGGCCCTGGTCAGCGCGAGTTTGATCCTCTATTACAGCGCGGCCCACATTCTGGGAGTCGCGAGCCCGGGCGGCGCCGGCAACGACCTCCTGGCGGCTTTCGCCCAGCCGGCTTCGATCATGGTGGTTTACGGGGCGGCTTGGCTCTTGATACGAAGGCGCCTGGCAAAAGACGCCGGCACCGGCGAGGGCACGCGGCAGGCGGCGATGCGGCGTTTCTATACCAACCTCGCCGCCCTGGTATCGATGGGCGCCCTCGCGGTTGGGGCCACGGGCGTGCTCGGCACGTTGCTGATCCAGGGGGAGGCTCAGCTGATCGGGGTGACGGCCCCCGACTGGAAGGACCCCCTCAGCCTCTGGGTGACGCTGCTCGTCGTGGGCGGCGCGGTTTGGCTTGCGCACTGGCGGCCGGTGCCCTGGCTCGAAGAGAGGCAGGCGATCAGCCGGCGCATCTACCTGTGGGCCGCGCTGCTGGGTAGCGTGCTCGGCGTGCTGGGTGGCGGTATCGGACTCCTGTACATCGTTCTCCAGCAGGCCTTCAGCGTTCGGCCGAGGCTGGACGATCCCACCAACCTCGGCTTTGCACAGTCCCTGGCGGTGGTCGTCGTCGCGGCCGCGGTTGGCCTTTATCACTGGCGGATCCTCCGGTCGGATTCAACATCGCGACACGCTGTCCAGGTGCCGCCAGAGGCTGCGCCTACGGTCACGACACCGGCGCAGGCCGATGAGCCGGTGCACGCCACCGAGGCCGCGCCCGGCCTGCACTACGCGCTGTCTGTCGTCGGGGCGACCGAGGACGATGTGCACCAGGCCCTGGCCAATCTCCCCCCGCAGGCGAGCTATCACCTGAAGGCGTCCGACCAGCCGACCTAGGACCATCGACAATTGACGGCGATGGATCCACACAAGCTCCTCACCACTACACGCGCGGTGCGCAAGCGCCTCGACTTCGATCGGCCGGTCTCGCGCGAGCTGCTGCTCGAGTGCGTCGAAGTTGCCGTCCAGGCTCCCACTGGAAGCAACTCGCAGGGCTGGCAGTGGATGATCGTGACCGACCCGGAGAAAAAGAAGGTCATCGGCGACTTCTACCGGCAGTCGTGGTACCCGTACGCCAGCAGCAGGGGCCCTCGATACGAGGAGGGCGACCCGCGCCGCAAGCAGCTGCCTCGCGTCGCATCGTCGGCGCAGTACCTTGCCGAGCGCATGCATGAGGTGCCGGCGATGGTGATCCCGTGTATCCAGGGCCGCGTCGATCGCCCTGGTGTCACAAACCTCGAGGTCGCCGGGCTGTACGGCTCGATCCTGCCCGCCGCGTGGAACTTCATGCTCGCGGCCCGTGCCCGCGGCCTCGGCACCGCGTGGACGACGCTGCATCTCAAATATGAGAAAGAGGTCGCGGACGTACTCGGCATCCCCTTCGAGCGATACACGCAGGCGGCGCTGATCACTGTGGGGTTCCATGACGGCGGCGAGTTCAAGCCGGCGGAGAGGATTCCGCTCGAGCCGATCGTGCACTGGGACCGTTGGTAGTGACCCCACGAACTCGGAGGCTGCGCCGTGAGTTCGCGGGGACCCCTTAAAAAACCGGATCCGCTAGCGCTGCTCGACCTGGTCGATTGGCGGCGAAGGGTTGGGGATCTCTATCGAACGTCTGGGCCCGACGCTGTCGAGACATTCCGGAAAGGTCGCGACGAGCTCTTCAGGTCACACCCTCAATCGCCGATCGAGCTCGAGGACCGCGATGCCTTCACCGGCCTCGAGTACTTTCCCTACGACCTGGCCTATCGGGTGTCCGCGCAGATGCTCGCGGCCGACGGGTCCGAGCTGCTCATCGACACCGGCGGCGATGACGGCGCGATCCGGTATCGCCGCGCGGGCGAGCTGCACTTTCGACTCGCCGGGGAGCCGTGCAAGCTGACCGTCCTCAGCCTGGTCCAGTACGCGGGCGGACTTTTCGTTCCCTTCAAAGACCCGACCGCGCCCAGCCAGACCTATGGCGCCGGTCGCTATCTCTTCGACACCGCCAAAGACACGGACGGACTCGTCCTGCAGACGACCCCCGGGTCGTCCGATGTCGTGATCGACTTCAACTTCGCCTACAACGCCTCGTGCGCGTACAGCCCTCGATGGGCGTGCCCATTGGCGCCACCCGAGAACTTCCTCCGCGTGCCCGTGAAGGCCGGGGAGCTCAATTACAAGTCTTAGGCTGCGGAGCGCGCTCCTGCCATCAGCTTGATCAGCTCACCGGCGAGCCCGATCTGGTCTTTGGCCGGGAGCGTCTGGTTGCTGAATGTGAACCCGCCGAAGCCGGCGTCGACGTAGGGCTGCAGCCTTTCCGCCACCTCGGCCGGCGTGGCCACGATCACCATCGGCCGCCGCTCCTCCGGGATCCTCTCGAGCTGGGCTTTCGCGTCGCGATTGCTCTCGACCAGGATTGCGAGGCTGCCCATCAACAGCGTCACAGTCGACGGATCGCGGTTCACGGCTTCGCAGTGCTCTAGAAAAATCTGGCGCTTCCTCTTGAGATCCTGGATCGGGCCGCCGAACCAGTGCCCGATGTCGCCGTGCTTCGCGAGGATGCGCAGCGTCCGCTTCTCCCCGCCACCTCCGATGAGAATCTTCGGGCCGCCGGCCTGAATGGGACGAGGGACGTTCAGCGCCCGCTCGATCCGGTAGTGCTTGCCTTCGAACGAAGGCCGGTCCTGGGTGAACATCAACCGCGCGATGGTCACCGCCTCCTCGAGCCGGTCCATCCGATCACGAATGGGCGGAAACTCGAAGCCATAACCGCGGTGCTCGTCTTCGTTCCAAGCCGCGCCGATCCCCAGGATCGCGCGGCCCTTCGAGATGGCGTCGAGTGTAGTGACCATCTTGACGACCAGGGCTGGGTTCCGGTAGGTGACTCCGGTCACCAGCGTGGCCAGCTTGATCCGCGAGGTTCGAGCCGCAATCGCACCGAGCGTTGTGTACGCCTCCATCATCGGGTCCGTCTCCGGACCGATGCCACGGATCTGATAGAAGTGGTCCATCACCGTGACCATGTCGAAACCCGCCGCCTCGGCGGCGGTGGCCTGGTCCAGAAAACGGTCGAAGATGTCCTCTGGGCGCGCACCACTGAATGTGTAATTGGGCATGTGGTAGCCGAAGAAAAGCTTCATAAAGGTCAAAATACGATGCCAAGCGCAATCATTCCGGTAGCAAACGAAAAAGGAGCGTCCCCTCGCAGATGAGATGGACCACCGTCGCCGGCGTCGCCGCCGCGCTCGCCGTCCTGGCCTATGGAACCGTCCTCGTCTTCCTCGCGTTCGACCGCAACTCCCATTCGGCCAGCGACACCATCCGACCGTTCGTCATCACCATGGGCCCGGTCTGGGTCCTGGCCATCTGGTCGGGAGCATCCCTTCTCCGGCGCCATAGATAGAATTTGTGGCCAAGGCCGTGGCCATAGACGAACCGCGTAACGGCAAGGGCAACTCCATACAGCTGGTCCAGGTCGAAGGGTTCCTGGAGGTGGCTCGCCGCGGCAGCGTGAGCCGTGCCGCCGAAGCCCTCTTCATCACCCAGCCGACGCTGACCGCGCGCCTTCACGGACTCGAGCGCGAGCTGGGCACCCCGCTGTTCCTGCGCACGCCGCATGGCATGCGTCTCACCGACGCCGGCAAGGCCTGGGTGCCGTATGCAGAGCGGGCGCTGCGCGCTCTGTCGGAAGGCCGCGACGCGCTCGAACAGGTCATGACCGCATCCGCCGGCCACCTTGTTCTCGCCGCGGCGCCGGCGGTCAGCACGTACGTGCTCCCGCAGCTGCTCGAGAAATATGTGGCTGCCCACCCGCGGGTCGAGGTATCCGTGCGGACCGGCCACTCGGAGGACGTGGTCGAGCTGGTGCTCCGCGACGAAGTCCACATCGGGCTGGGGCGAGCGATCCGCCATCCGGATCTCGAGCTGCGGCCGTTCCACACCGAAGAGCTGGTGCTGGTGACTGCGCCCGATCACCAATTCACCACCAGGCGCAGCGTGACGATGGCGGAGGTCGCGCAGCAGAAGCTGATCATGTTCGACCGCACGTCCAGCTATTACGAGATCACCCAGGCCGCCTTCCTGTCGTCGGGGACGATGCTGCGCGGTCTCATGGAGCTCGACTCGATCGAGGCTGCCAAAAAGATGGTCGAGCGAGGGCTCGGCGTGGCTCTCCTGCCCCGGACTGCCGTGGCGCGGGAGGTCGAGGGCCGGACGTTACGCGCGGTCCGGATGAAGGACGCCCCGCCCATGCACAACTCGATCGTCGCTTACAGGCGTCGCGACGCCGGCAAGCCTGAGGGCATCGTGGCCGCCTTTCTGGCTCTCCTGAATACGATCGAATAGCCCCACCGAAGAGGCCTGGGTACCTCACCCGAGCTATCGGTTTTATTGATCATGACGATCGGATCAATTAATTGGACTTATACAGATGCACTTGATACGTTGTCGTCCATGGATAGTCGCGATCAATCGCAGGAGAACGAGGCGACGGCCCCTTCCACTCATGAGTGCGAATGCCCGGAGCCGTGCAACTGCGATCACGAGAACGAGTAGCGGCCCGACCAGGCCGCGCCAAATCAAATAGCTGGAAAGGAGTCCACCCGATGGAACTTGTCGCCACGCCCCTCCTTCCCGACGGGTTCAAAGTGCCGGCGTCGCGCAACGAGGACCCGAGCCGGCGGCTTCGGCGCCTCCTGGCGACCAAGCCTTATGTATTCGGGCCCGGCGTGTACGACCCGTTTGGGGCCGAGCTGGTCATGTACCACGGCTTCGACGCCGTCTATTTCAGCGGGTACTCGTTCGCCATCGGCCATCTGGGCACGACGGACATGGACATCTACTCGTCGGTGGAGATCGCGGACGGCGCACGTCGCACGGTCAGCGCGCTGCGCAAGTTCCAGCTCACGATGGCGATGGGCGATCCGGAGAAAGGGGTCGAGCCCATTCACCTGGAGATCCCGCCCGTCGTCGTCGACATGGACGCCGGCTACGGCAACCTGTTCAACGTCCAGCGCACCGTCGACCTCTACGTGAGGGCCGGCGTCGCCGCCGCGCACCTCGAGGACCAGGTGATGCCCAAGCGCTGTGGCCACATCGCCGGCAAGGCGCTGATCTCCGCCGACGAATTCGTCGGCAAGCTGAAGATGATGCGCAACGCGGCCGACGACCTTGGCCACAAGGACTTCGTCATCATCGCGCGGACCGACGCCGTCTCCGCCACCGAGGCGCCCGAGACGAAGCGCGGGATACAGCTCGCAATCGAGCGTGGCCTGCGCTATCTGGACAGCGGCGTGCCCGACCTTCTGTGGTGCGAATTTCCGACCGCCGAGCGCGGACCGACAGAGCAGTTCTGCGGCGAGATTCGCAAGCGTTTCCCGGGCGCGCGCTTTGCGTTCAACTACTCGTCGTCGTTCAAGTGGCAGAACGAGAAGAATCCCATCACATGGGATGACCTCGCCGACCTCGGCGTCGGCTTCATCTTCATCACCCTCGCGCTCCAGCACGCGGCTGGGCACGGGATGTCGGTACTGCTCGACGGCTTGAAGAACGACAAGGAGCAGGGCTACATGGCGCTGCAGCGAAAGGAGTGGGCCGACGGCGCCGACATCCCGACGCGGAGCCATCACCTGTTCACAGGCGTGCCGTACCACCAGCATGTGGGCCAGGAGTACGGCGCGACTCGATTGAGCGAAGACATGGACGAGCACCTCGAGATGTCGAAGGTGGTCTGAGGAAAATCCGATAACTCACACCCACTAAGCTTCTGCAAAGGGCCGGGGTGTGATCCTCTATCCGTTCCGTTACATCTGGTGGCTGCTGTCGAGCGCCTGGCGCTCGTTCGGCAAAGCGCCCGACTACGTCATCTTCGTGCTCGAGTCGGCGCTGCCCACACTTCCCGACCCTCCGGGGCCGTTCTGGCAGAGGTTCGTCTCCGAGCGACGGATGAGCGTCAAAGAGCTTGGCGAGCGCTTCGACGCGATCGCACGCGATCCTCGAATGCAGGGCGTTGTGCTGCACCTTCGCCCGGTGCCCATGCCCATGGCGACGCTTCAGGACCTTCGCGACCTGGTTGCGAAGCTGCGTGCCGCCGGCAAGCGGGTGGTCGCGTGGGCGCCTTTCTACACGACGGCCTCGTACTACGTCGCCTGCGCCTGTGACGAAATCCTGCTGATGCCGTCAGGCCTCGTGCGCCCGTTGGGCTTCGCGTCCACCGGGGTCTTCCTTGCCGACGCCCTCAGCCATGTCGGGATCAAAGCCGACTTCATCCAGGTGTCGCCCTACAAGGCGGCCGCCGACCCGCTGACGAAGTCAAAGATGTCGCCCGAGCTTCGCGAGCAGGTGACGTGGCTGCTCGACTCGAATCACAAGGAGCTGATCAGGGCGGTCGCCGCAAGCCGCGGCGTCGACCAGGACGCGGCCGCCAGGCTCATCGACGCCTCGCCGTATGCCGACAACACCGCGATCGAGCAGCGCATCGTGGACACGCTGCGTCCGGAGGAACAGCTTCCCGACCATCTAAGCAAAGGCGGGAAGCTCGCCCGGATCGCGACGTGGGACCAGGCCCGCCGCAGGCTGCGCGCGCCGCGCCCATCGACCGGTCGCGGACGGTACGTGGCCGTGATGCGAATCGAGGGAACGATCATCGACGGCCGCAGCGGGCGCCTGCCGGTGAAGCCGCCCATCGACATCCCGCTGGCCGGCGATGACCGCGCCGGCGATCTGACCGTGGTGCCGATGGCGCGCCAGGTCGCCGCCGACAAGCGCGCCGCGGCCGCGGTGCTGTTCGTCAACTCGCGGGGCGGCTCGGCGACCGCATCCGAAGCGATGCGCCAGGCGCTCGAGCTCGTCGCCAAGCGCAAGCCGCTGGTGATCGCGATGGGCCCGGTGGCGGGGTCTGGTGGCTACCTGGTGGCGACGCCCGGTCAATGGATCGTGGCGAGGCCGGGAACGCTGACCGGATCCATCGGCGTATTGACCGGCAAGCTCGTCACCAGCGGCCTGTTCTCCAAGCTCCTCGTCAATCGGGAGACGGTCGCGTTCGGCCGGCATGTGACGCTGGAGAGCGACGATGACCCGTTCACCGACGAGGAACGCAGGATCGTGCAGGCCGAGATCGACCGCACGTACGAGCTGTTTCTCGGCGCGGTCGCGGCCTCTCGCCACATGACCTCCGAGCAGGTGCAGCCGATCGCGGGCGGCCGGGTGTGGACGGGAACGCAAGCCTTGGAGCGGAAGCTCGTCGACGAGCTGGGCGGCCTCGATTCGGCGATCCGAAAGGCGCGGCGCCTCGCCGGCCTCCCGGAGACGACTCCGGCGCGGGAGGTGAGGGCCCCACGCAAGCAGGTCCCGCCACACGCGATGCCGTCGGCGGCCGGCTTGCTGGGTTACGTGCTCGACGGGATCAGCGTGCTCAGCCGGGCGCCTGCCCTGGCGGTGATGGAGTTCATACCAAACGATATCGGTTGATCCATTACTCCAGTGATGGATATTGGTCAGGGTGGCGTTCGCGCATCAACGAATAGATTGCCTCCACCACACTTTCGCGGTTTGGCTTGGTGAAGTAGTCGCCGTCGGGTCCGTATGCGGGCCTGTTGGCCGACGCCGCCAGGGTGCGCGGCGCCGCATCGAGGTGCCACCACCCGTTCTGCCGCTCGAGAACCTGCTGCATCATGAAAGCCGACGCGCCGCCGGGCATGTCCTCGTCCAGGAACAGCACCGCGTGCGTCTTCTCGACAGAGCGGACTATCGAGTGGTCGAGGTCGAACGGGTTGAGGGTCTGCACGTCGATGACCTCGCACGACACCCCGAGCTCGTCGAGCGCGCGCGCCGCATCGAGGGCAATTGCGCAGCAAGCGCCATACGTCACCACGGTTACATCGGTGCCGGCGCGCAGCACCTCCGGCATGCCCAGGGGGACGGTGAAGTCGCCGATGTTCTCGGGCACGCGCTCCTTCAGCCGGTACCCGTTGAGCGCCTCGATGACGACGCCAGGGTTGTCGCCGCGGAAGAGAGTGTTGTAGAAGCCGGCCGCCTGCGTCATGTTTCGCGGCACGGCGATGTATACGCCGTGGAGTGCGTTGAGCAGCACCGCCATCGGTGAGCCCGCGTGCCAGATGCCGACCAGCCGATGGCCCTTCGTGCGGATGACGACCGGCGCCTTCTGGCCGCCGACGGTGCGCCAGTGCAGGGTGGCGAGGTCGTCCGAGGCGATCTCGAGCGCGTAGAGGAAGTAATCGAGGTACTGGATGTCGCAGATCGGCCGCAGGCCGCGCATCGCAGCGCCGATGGCCTGGCCCAGGATCGTGGCCTCGCGAATGCCGGTGTCGGTCAGCCGCAGGTCTCCGTATTTCGCCTGCAAACCCTCGAACACGAGGTTCACGTCGCCCAGCCGCCCGACGTCCTCACCGATTACGAACAGCCGCGGGTCCCGCGCGAAGTTGGCGTCGAAGTTGCGAAGCAGCACCTGGCGCCCGTCGACCGCGGGCGACTTGTCCCCATAGGAGGCCGGGACCACCGGCACCTTGAGCGGCGACTCATCTGAATCGCTGTAGACATGGGAGCCGTAGCGGGCAGCGTTCTCGCGCCGGTAGTCCTCGATGAACTGGATCAGCTCATTGCGCTCGGGAGAGTCGGATCCGCGCAGCGTGCGCAGCGCGAACGAGGCACCGGAGATGATCGCCGACCGGGTGATCTTGTTGGCGTCGGTCAGCGTCGCTGCGACCTCGGCCACCTTGGGTGTGTCGATCCGCCGCAGGATGGACACGGCGCGGTCGCGGTCCCTTCGCACGGGCGCCTGATACGCCTCCCAGGCGAGGTCGCGCGCAGCCTCGACCGCTTCCTTGTCCGCCGCCTCCCAGCCCTCGAGCTGCGATTCGCTCACGATGCCCGACTCGATCATCCAGTCGCGCATCCGGGTGATGCAGTCGTACTCGACCTCGAACCGAAGTCGCTCTTTCGACTTGTAGCGCTCGTGGCTGCCGCTGGTCGAGTGCCCCTGCGGCTGCGTGAGCTCGGTGATGTGAAAGAGCGCCGGCTTCTGCTCCTTGCGCACGCGCTCGACTCCGCCGAGGTACGCCTCGACCAGCGCCGGATAGTCCCAGCCCCGGACTGCGTAGATGTCGATGCCGGCGCGATCGTCGGGGATGAAACCTCGCAGCACATCGGAGATCGAGCCCTTCGTCGTCTCGGCCGTGATGGGCACCGAGATGCCGTAGCCGTCGTCCCAGACGGACAGCGCCATCGGTACCTGCAGAACCCCCGCCGCGTTCACGGTCTCCCAGAAATGTCCCTCGCTCGTGGCCGCGTCGCCGATGGTGCCGAACGCGACCTCGTTGCCGTTGACCGAGAAGCCGTCCTGCGCGCGACGAAGCTGCGAGTTGTGACGGTAGAGCTTCGACGCGTACGCCAGCCCGAGCAGGCGCGGCATCCAGCCGGCGACGTTGGAGACGTCCGCCGTCGAGTTGGGAGTCTCCACCGACCGCGTGAATTCGCCCTTATCGTCGACGAATCTCGTCGCGAAGTGGTTTCCCATCTGCCGCCCGCCGGACGCGGGGTCGGCGTCGAGGTTCGTGTTGCCGTACAGCTGGGCGAAGAACGCGCGCACATTCGACATGCGCGTCGCCCACATGAAGGTCTGGTCGCGGTAGTAGCCCGCGCGCCAGTCGCCCGGACGGAACGCTTTGGCCATCGCGAGCTGGGCGACCTCTTTGCCGTCGCCGAAGATTCCGAAGGTGGCGTTCCCGCGCAGGACCTCGGCGCGCCCGATGATGCTGGCACGGCGGCTGGAGTAGGCGAGGCGGTAGTCGGCGCAGACGCTCTCGGCGGCCAGGTGGAGCTTGGAGTTGCGGAGCGCTTTGGCCATCTCGAACGCTGAACTTACGTTATCACGGCGTTTTCCGCCGCTCAGCACCTGGCGGCCCATTCCGCACTTCTGGCGTCAGAAACGCGTTATCCGGGGTCGCGTAGGGCCCGTTTGGCGTCAGACGTGCGGAATCCCGCAAGCGCGATGGAAATCGATTCCCTTACGCGGAGCCGGCCCGCTCCACAGGTTTGCTCAACTCCCGGAGGAGACCGGGCCGGCTCGCCGTCAGCGCCTGCTTCATGTGAACGTACGCCCGCTCCAGGTCGCCGCGTCGCTCGAGGATCTCGGCGTACATGCCGTGGCATCTCAGAAGCCTCTCGCCGCTCCCGAACTTGGCCAGGCCGTGCAGCGCGAGGTCGAACTCGCGGTCGACGGCGGCCCCGTCCCCGCGCTGGTCGGCGACCCTACCGAGCCACATGTGCGCCTCGGCGATGTTGATCCCCTCCTGCAGGCGCTCGGCGAGCCGCAACGCCTTCTCGGCGAAATCGGCCGCCGCGTCGATGTGGCCTTCCTGAAGGCTGAGCTCGCACAGGCTGAGCAGCACATGCGAGCGCCCGGTCTCGAGGTCGGTCTCCTCGCTGAGGTCGAGGGACCGGTCCAGGTGCTTGCGCGCCGCCTGGTGATCGCCTTTCGCCATCAAGATCAACCCGAGCTCGTTCTCCACGCGCGCCAGCGCGATGCGGTCGTGAAGAACCTCGAGCAGCACCACCGACCGGCGCGCGTATCGCGCCGCGACCTCGATCTGGCCCTTCTCGCGGTAGGCGATGCTCAGCCCGTTGTACATCGTGGCGAGTCGCTTGAGGTCGTACAGCGAGCCCGCGGCGTCGATCGCGTCCTTGTAGTACCGCGTCGCGAGGTCCCATTCGTGGTTGACGATGTGAACGGTGGCAAGCACGGCCAGCAGCCGGGCTTCGGTCGTGTTGGGGACCGGGTTCAGGCTGCGGCAGAGGGCCAGCGCGCGTTCCGCCAGCTCCAGCGCCTCAGGCTTTTGGGTCATGTACGCGAGCGTCGCCTGCGAGCCCGTGCACTCAGCGAGCATCAGGATGTCGCCGCCGGCCTCGAAATGCGCGGCCGCCTGCTGTAGAAGACCCGACGCCTGGTCCGGTTTGCCGGTCGCCAGGTACGCCTGCGCGATCTTGTAGCGGATGTGGCCGAGCCGATGGGCGGATGAGCCCAGGCTGAGCAGCCTCTCGCCGAGCTCGATCACCTCGTGCTCGCGGCCGTCGAGCAGCATCCTTTCCAGCTCGACGAGGCCGTCGTGCGTTTCATCGCTCATCCCCGAGGGGTCGGCGAGGAAGAACTCGACGGGCTTGCCCGTCTTCCGGGCGATGTGCTCGAGCGTGGGCAGCGATGGCCGGGTGCGCCCCGTCTCGATCAGAAAGATCGCTGGGGCCGTGACGTGGCCCTTGCCCACCTGGGCAAGGCTCAATCCCGCCTCTTGGCGCGCCTGCTTGACAGAACCCGCTCGAAGGTTCACCCCAGGCAGCCGCCGCCGCTCCGACCTCGGAGGCGCACTCTCCGCAACAGATGCGCCCCGCTGGCGACCCACGATCGAGAGCTTAGAACAAATTACTTAATGGGTCTAGATGCGTAACCCTGAAACATTTGTTACCCGCCGCCAGTTTGTCTTAGGCGGCAGGGAACGTTCCAAAGAGCTTGATCTCAGCCGAGGCCTCCTCGAGGTCGCTCAGGGCCGCCTCAGCTGCAGCGGCCGCTCCAACTTCGCCGTTGATCGAGAAGTCGAGGTAGAACCGGTACTCGAACGGCTTGCCGAGCTGCGGCCGGCTGTCGAGCCGGGTCAGGTTGACGTTGCGGCGTGCGAAGCAGTCGAGCGCGTGCGCCAGGCTGCCGGGCCTGTGTGCTGCCACAAACGCCAGCGAGCATTTGGAGGCCGCTGCCCCGTCCCGCGGACGTACCGGATCCCCTCGCTCGACAACCACGAACCGCGTGCGGTTCTCGGAGTCGTCCTGGATGGACTCCGCGAGCACATACAGGCCGTAGCGCTTGGCGGCCGCGCGACTCGCAATCGCCGCCGTGCCCGGTTGGCGCTGCTCCGCGACCGCGCGCGCCGCCCCCGCGGTGTCGTGAAACGCGACCGGGCGAATCTGCCGCCCGTGCAGGTAGCGGCTGCACTGCGCGAGCGCCTGCGGATGCGACAGCGCGCGCTCCACCGGTCCCGGCCAGCCGAGCAGGCAATGCTGCACCGGCAGGACGTGCTCGCGCACGACGCGTAGGCCGGGCAGCTCCCACAAGAGGTCGGACACCTCCTGCACCACGCCGGCGCTCGTGTTCTCCACCGGCAGCACCACCGCGTCGACCGCGCCCAGTGAGAGCGACTCGAAGGTCAGGCGGAAGGTCGGGTGACCGACGGCGTCGGCGCCTGGAAACAGCGCCGCGACAGCCTCGTCCGAGTAAGCACCAGGCTCGCCCTGGTAGGCGATCTTCAACTAAAGGTCGCTTACCCGAAGATCATGTGCCGGAGGGTGTCGGCGACATGGTTGTGCTCGTTGGGCACATCGATCGCGGTTGCATGCCCGTTGCCGTTGGACTCTCCTGAGGCGATCTTCCGGAGGTCGTCGTCGTCGACCTCGCGCTTGGTGTCGGCGACCTGCAGGAATCTCTGCCACGCGGCCTCCGCCTTGCCGTCGGCGAGCTTGATCCCCAGCCGGCCCAGGCGGTGGTGGAAAGCGTGCCGTCCGGAGCGGGCTGTGAGCACGATCCGCGAGTCGTCGAGGCCGACGTCCTCGGGTTTCATGATCTCGTAGTTGAGGCGGTCCTTCAGGACTCCATCCTGGTGGATGCCCGATGCATGCGCGAATGCATTGGCGCCGACGACCGCCTTGTTCGGCTGCACGGGCGTGCCCGTCAGCTCGGCCACCAGTCTCGACGTGGTGGTGATCTGGGTGGTGTCGATGGCGCACTCCAGCCCCAGCCGTGCCTGGCGCACGCGCAGCAGCATCACGATCTCTTCGAGCGACGTGTTGCCGGCGCGCTCGCCGATGCCGTTTATCGTGCACTCGACCCGCCGGGCACCGGCGGTGATGGCGGCGAGAGCGTTGGCGGTGGCGAGGCCGAGGTCGTTGTGGCAGTGCACCGAGAAGAGCGCGTTTTCGCTGCCACGAGCTTCCGTGATCACCCGCCGAACC
>VBGM01000042.1 GCA_005880855.1 Chloroflexota bacterium | reverse complement strand
AGGCTCGAGCTGTCAGACACCACCACCGGCGTGCCGCATGCCATCGCCTCCAGGGGCGGCAGGCCGAAGCCCTCGTACCACGCGGGGTGGGCCAGCACCTTGGCGAGGTTATAAACGGCAGGTAGGTGGGACGGCTCGAGAGCATCGAGATGATGCACGCGATCCCCGAGCCGGCTGATGCGATCCCTGATCGCTTCGTAGTTCCATCCCCATCCCCCGACGATGACCAGGTCCGGCCGGTCGCGCAGCATCGCCCACGCTTCGAGCAGCGTCAGGAGGTTCTTGCGCGGCTCGATCGTGCCGACGAAGAGGATGAAGCGCTCGGGCAGATGCAGGCGCTCGCGGGCCGAGGCCAGCTCGTCGCCGCTCATCGGCCGAAGTCCCGCCGACACACCATGCGGCACCACAGTGATTCTGGCGGGGTCTACGCCGAACAGCTCCTCGGCGTCGCGAGCCGTGTTGTTGGACACGGCGATCACCCTGTCGGCGCGCCGCAAAGAGCTCGGCACCACCCATCGGGTGCTCAAGGGTTGGCGCCGAGGGAACCAGCCCGCGTTGCGGTATATCGCCAGGTCGTGGACTGTGATTACGGCCGGCGAGCCGACGTCCATCAGCGGCAGCGCACCGGCGGCCCCGAAGAAAACGTCGGGGCGCAGGCGGCGCAGCCGCGCCGGCCACTGCATGTGGCGACCAGCGAATGGGAGCGCCGGCAACCGGCGATATGAGACCGCGCGCGCCGTCTCGGTCCCAACCCCATCAGGCACGAAGACGGTGAAGCGGCAGTCCGGCCGCTCCACCGCCATCGCGCGAAGCACCTGGGTCGTGTAGACGCCAACGCCGGCCCAAGGGCGGGCGAGTCCGACGCCGTCGACTGCAACGTGAAGTCCTGTCAACGCATCAGCGCAAATAGGACTGGTTTCGCTTCAGCACCTCGAAATGCTCCAGGGCCAATCCCGTGCCGCGCACCACGGAGGTCTGGGGCTCGTCGGCGATGAGCACGGGGATACCCGTGTGCATGGACAGGAAGCGGTCGATCCCACGCAGCTGCGCCCCGCCACCGGACATCACGATGCCGCGGTCGAAGATATCGGCCGCGAGCTCCGGCGGCGTTTCCTCGAGCACGCTGCGCACGGCGCCGACGATGAGCCGAAGCGGTTCCTGAATCGCCTCAGCCACATCGTTCGACGAAACCTCGAGGCTGCGGGGCAACCCGGACACGAGGTCGCGCCCGCGCACCTCGGTGCGCAGCGGTTCCCGCATCACGATCGCCGAGCCGACCGCGATCTTCACCTCCTCGGCTGTCCGCTCCCCGATCAGGAGGTTGTGCCGGCGCTTGAGGTGGGTGGCGATCGCGTCATCGATGCGGTTGCCACCGACACGAATGGAGTGGGCGACGACCATGCCGGACAGCGATATGACCGCGATCTCGGTCGTGCCGCCGCCGATGTCGCAGACAGCGTTGCCGCGCGGTTCGGAGATGGGCAGGCCCGCGCCGATCGCGGCCGCGAGCGGCTCGTCGATGAGCCACGCCTGCCTTGCGCCGGCGGAGATGGCGGCCTCTGTGACCGCCCGCCTCTCGACCGAGGTCACCCCCGAGGGCACGCAGATCATGATCTCGGGCTTGAAGATGCGCTGGCGTCCCTGCACCTTGCCGATGAAGTGATGGAGCATCCCTTCCGTCACCACGAAGTCCGCGATGACGCCGTCTCTCATCGGCCGCACGATCTGGATCGTGTCCGGCGCGCGACCCACCATCTCGAACGCCTGCCTTCCGACCGCCAGAATGCGGGTGCCGTCGCGATTGACCGCCACCAATGACGGTTCGTTGACGACGATCCCCTCACCCTTGACGTAGATGAGCACCGTCGAGGTGCCCAGGTCGATCCCGATTTTCTTACCTAGCAACTACTCGTATGAATGGCCCGGGTGGCTGATCTCCGAATCGACCGGGACCAGCGCGATCTGCGCTCCAATCGAAGCGAGCTTGCCCGCCATGTCCTCATAGCCTCGCTCCACGTGCCACGCGTTGCGCAGCAGGCTCTCACCCTCCGCGCAGAGGGCCGCGATGACCAGAGCCGCGCCAGAGCGGATGTCAGGGATCGTGACCTCTGTGCCTCGCAGCCTGCAAGGGCCATGCACGACAGCGTGGATGCGGCCCTCGACGGTGATTCCCGCCCCCATCTTGGCCAGCTGGGTCACATGCTGGAATCGATTCTCGTGCACGTATTCCGAGATCACGGTTTCGCCGTCGGCCTGGGTCATCAGCGCCATGTACTGGGCCTGCAGGTCGGTCGGAAAGCCGGGAAACGTCCAGGTCGACATGTCGATGGGCTTGATCCGCGTGCGAGGCCGCCTGCCGACTCGAAACCACCCATCGCCGGTCTGCACGTGCGCGCCCGCCAGCTCGAGCTTGAGCAGGAGGACGTGGAGGTCCTCCGGGCTGCTGCACTCGATCTTCAGCTCACCGCCCGCGGCCGCGACCGCGATCGCATACGTACCCGCCTCCAGGTAGTCCGCGATCACCGTGTGCTCCGCGCCGCCGAGCTCGCGCACGCCGTCGACCACCAGCCGCTCGCTGCCGATGCCCTCGATGCGCGCGCCCATCTTCACGAGGAGGCGGCAGAGGTCCTGAACGTGAGGCTCGCGCGCGGCGTTGAAGATCTCGGTCCGGCCTTCGGCGAGAACGGCCGCGAGAAGGATGTTCTCCGTGCCGGTGACGGTGGGCAGGTCGAACACGATCCGCTCGCCGCGCAGTCGATCGACCTCGGCGACGATCTCGGTGGCCGACTCCTCGATGCGCGCGCCCATCTGGCGCAGTCCGCGCAGGTGCTGCTCGACGCGGCGGGCTCCGATGTCGTCACCACCTGGCCGCGGCAGCCGCGCCTTGCCGAAGCGGCCGAGCAGCGCGCCGAGGAGCACTATCGTCGCGCGCATTCGCCGCCCCAGCTCGTCGGGAACGTCGGTGCCGCGGGCGTTGCCCATGCGAATGTTCACCGACCCCTCCCCATCCGTGCGGCCCCCCAGCTCGGTGAGGATCTGGGCCATGAGCTCGGTGTCGCTCACGCGCGGCACGTTTCTGAGGTGGACCGGCTCGGCTGTGAGCAGGGCCGCGGCCATCTCCGGGAGCGCGGCATTCTTCGACCCGCTCACGCAGAGCTCGCCGGCCAATTGGGCGCCGCCGGTGATGCGCAGCGCGAAGTCGCGGCGCGGCGCGGGTGTTTTCATCGGTGGTTACGGTACAGAGAGGGACGCCGGCCTGCCCGTCAGCCTCGCCGCAGCCGAGCCAGCCGGAGGCGAGCCTCCGCGATGGCTAGGGCGTTCTGGAACTCGGTCTCCTCGGCAGTCGTGAGCGTGCCCGCGAGCTTCTCCTGCGCGCGCCGCCGCGCCTCCTCGGCCCGCTCGACAGAGATCTCGTCCGCGTGCTCGGCCACGTCGGCGAGCACGGTCACACGATCCGGCAAGACCTCGAGGAAGCCGCCGCCTACGAACAGCAGCTGCTCCTCGCCCCCGGTAACCCGGATCGTGAGCGGACCGGGTTTGAGTACCGTCATCAGCGGCGCATGGTGCGCAAGCACGCCGAGCTCGCCATCGCCCCCATTCGCGATCATGAAGTCCACATCGCCCTCGAACAGGCTCCGCTCGACGCTCACGACTCGCAGCGGAAAAGGCACTATGCGGCTCCCTTCTTCTTCATCTCTTCGCCCTGCTCGCGCGCCTCGTCGATGGTGCCGACCATGTAGAAGGCCTGCTCGGGGAGGTCATCGTGCTTGCCCTCGAGGATCTCGGCGAAGCCGCGTACGGTCTCGGCAATTGGCACCAACTTGCCTTCTCGGCCGGTAAAGCGCTGCGCGACGTTGAACGGTTGGGATAGGAATCTCTGGATCTTGCGCGCGCGTGACACGGCCTGCTTGTCGTCCTCGGACAGCTCCTCCATTCCCAGGATGGCGATGATGTCCTGCAGGTCCTTGTAACGCTGCATCGTCTTTTTGACGCCCTGCGCGGTGTCATAGTGCTGCTGGCCGACAACCGAGGGCTCAACGAAGCGGCTCGAGGACCCGAGGGGGTCGATGGCAGGGTAGATCCCGATCTCTACCAGTGATCGCTCAAGGCGCACAGTCGCACCGAGGTGGGCAAACACGGTCTGGATGGCGGGGTCGGTGTAGTCGTCCGCGGGAACGTAAACGGCCTGCACGGATGTGATCGACCCCTTGCTGGTGGAGGTGATGCGCTCCTGCAGCTCGCCCATCTCTGTCGCCAGCGTGGGCTGGTATCCGACCGCCGACGGCATGCGACCGAGCAGCGCCGACACCTCTGACCCCGCGAGCAGGTACCGGAAGATGTTGTCGATGAACAGGAGGACGTCCGCGCCCTCCTCGTCGCGGAAGTACTCGGCCATGGTCAGACCCGTGAGGCCGACACGTGCCCGAGCACCAGGCGGTTCGTTCATCTGTCCGAAGACCAGAGCGGTCTGCGGGAGGACTTTCGCGTCCTCCATCTCGCGGTACATGTCGTTTCCCTCGCGCGTCCTCTCGCCCACTCCGGCGAAAACCGAACGGCCCTTGTGGTGGTAGGCGATGTTGCGGATGAGCTCCTGGACGATGACGGTCTTGCCCGTGCCGGCGCCGCCAAAGAGGCCGATCTTCGAGCCCTTAGCGAACGTGCAGATGAGGTCGATGACCTTGATCCCCGTTTCGAGTATCTCGATCTTCGCCTGCTGCTCCGACACCGCCGGCGCCGGCCGGTGAATCGGCCAGCGTGTCACTCCTGCCGGCGCGGGCTCGTCGTCGATGGCCTGACCGATGACGTTGAACAGGCGCCCAAGCGTCTCGACCCCAACCGGCACCGAGATCGGACCACCCGTCGCCACCACCTTGTCGCCGCGGCGGAAGCCATCGGTCGAGTCCATGGCGATGCAGCGCACGATGTTGTTGCCGATCGCGCTCGCGACCTCGAGCACGACGACCTTGTCCTGGCCGGTGTGGACCTCGAGCGCTTCGAACAGCTCGGGCTGGTCGCCCGGAGGAAACGTGACGTCGACGACGGCACCGATCACCTGGCTTACCTTGCCTTCGCGCGTCTTCTTCTTCGTATCAGCCATGCGTCTCCTTCATCAGTGTCAGCCCGCGGCGCGCAGCGCTTCCGCGCCGGTGACGATTTCCATCAGCTCCGTGGTGATGCCCGCCTGGCGGACCTTGTTGGCAAAGAGGGTCAGAGAATCGATGAAATCGCCCGCAGCCTTGGTCGCATTCTGCATGGCGATCATCTTGGCCGAGTACTCGCTGGCCTTGTTCTCGAGCACCGCCTGATAGACCTGAGTCTCTACGTAGCGCGGAAGCAGTGCGTCGAGCACTGATTCCGGGTCGGGTTCGTAGATGTAATCCGCGCGCGGCCCCGCGTCCTTCTCGCGTTGTGGAATCTCCACTGGGATCAAGGTGCGCACGACCGGTTCCTGCCTCAGCGTCGAGATCCACTTCGCGTAGCAGAGGAGGACGGCATCTGTGTCACCCCTGGTGTACTCCTCGAGTGCGACCGCGACGCTCGACAGGATCCCGGCGATCGACGGCCGATCCGGGAGGCCGCTGGTCTCCGCAATCACGTTCCTTCGAAAGCGCTGTAGGAAGTCACGGCCCTTGCGACCCAGCGTCACGTACTTCTGCTGGTCCGGGTAGTTCTCCGTCATGTAGCGCGTCGCGGCGCGGATGTTGTTGACGTTGATCGCTCCGCACAGGCCTTTGTCGGTGGTGACCAGGATCATCACCGCCCGAGTGCCCTCCCGCCGGACCAGGAAGGGATGCTTGTACTCGGTAGCCCGCTCGCCGGCGGTCTGGAGGACCTCCACCATCTTCTCTGCATATGGCCGCGTCTCTTGCACGGCCGCCTGCGCGCGACGCAGCCTGGTCGCCGCGACCACCTGCATGGCCTTGGTGATCTTCTGCGTGTTGCGGATACTGTCGATCCGCCGAACGATGTCTCTATAGGCGGGCATGCGCTATTTGGCGGCCTTTTTCCGCGGGGCTGCTTTGGGTTTTGGTTCAGGTTTCGCATCCGGCTTCCCATCGTCCGCCGGCGCTGCTTTGGCCTCGGCCTTGGGCGCCGGGTCCGCCACGTCGCTGTAACCCTCGACCCCGAACTGGTGGTTGAAAGTCGAGATCGCCGCCTTCAGGCGCTCGAACAGGTTGTCATCAAGAGCCTTCTTCTCCTCGATCGCCTGGAGCACACCCGGTCGCTCGCTCCGCAGGAAGCGCACGAACCCCGTCTCCCACTCCTTCACTCGCGCGACCGGCACCTTGTCGACGAAGCCCTGCGTGCCGGCGTAGATGACCGCTACCTGCTCCGCCAGCGGGACCGGCTGGTACTTGTCCTGCTTCAGGAGCTCGGTCAGGCGGGCGCCGCGCTCGAGCTGGTTGCGCGTCTGGGTGTCGAGGTCGGACGCGAACTGCGCGAACGCGGCCAGCTCGCGGTACTGGGCTAGGTCGAGGCGGAGCTGCCCGGCAACCTGCCGCATCGCCTTGGTCTGGGCATCGCCGCCGACGCGCGACACGCTGATGCCGACGTTGAGCGCCGGGCGCTGCCCGGCATTGAAAAGGTCGGACTGGAGGTAGATCTGGCCATCGGTGATCGAGATCACATTGGTGGGGATGAACGCTGAGACGTCGTTGGCCTGCGTCTCGATGACAGGCAGCGCGGTCAGCGAGCCACCACCATGTGCCTTGTTCATCTTTGCCGCGCGCTCGAGCAGGCGAGAGTGCAGATAGAACACATCGCCCGGGTATGCCTCCCGACCTGGGGGGCGTCGAAGCGTCAGGGAGAGCTCGCGATACGCCCACGCCTGCTTGGTCAGGTCGTCGTAGCAGCAGAGCGCCTCCTGTCCCTTCTCCATGAAAAACTCGCCCATCGCGCAACCTGCGTACGGCGCGATGAAGTTGAGCGAGGCAGGTTCGGACGCGGAGGCCGCGACGATGATCGTGTAGCCCATC
Source organism: Chloroflexota bacterium (assembly GCA_005880855.1). GTDB lineage: Bacteria > Chloroflexota > Dormibacteria > Dormibacterales > Dormibacteraceae > UBA10449. The sequence continues at coordinate 32,461 of VBGM01000042.1, read as the reverse complement.
GCCTCGTTCTCTTCCAGCGTTGCCGCGACGCGAGCGATGGACGCGGCGTTCTGGCCGATGGCGACGTAGACGCAGATGAGGTTCTTGCCTTTCTGGTTGATGATCGTGTCGAGCAGGACGGTCGTCTTGCCCGTGAATCGGTCTCCGATGATCAGCTCACGCTGGCCGCGACCGAGCGGGATCATCGTGTCGATGGCCTTGATCCCGGTCTGCACCGGGCTGTCAACCCGCTGGCGGGTAATCACGCCTGGCGCGATCCTTTCGAGCGGCATGGTCTTGGTGGTCTTGACTGGACCCTTGCCGTCGATCGGCTGGCCCAACGGGTTCACGACCCTACCGATCAGCGCCTCGCCGACAGGCACCTCCAGGAGGCGTCCGGTGGTGCGTACCTCGTCGCCCTCGTGAAGATGTCCGAACTCGCCGAGGATGACCGCGCGCACCTGGTCCTCTTCGAGGTTCAGGGCGAGCCCGTATGTCTCGTGCGGGAACTCGAGGAGCTCGCCGGCCATCGCGTTCTGCAGGCCGTAGATCTGAGCGATGCCGTCTCCGGTGGCGACTATGCGTCCCACGTCGGTCGCCACCAGTGTGGCATCGAAGTCCTTGAGGCGCGCCTTGATGACCTCCGAGATCTCTTTGGTGCTGATACCCACTCTTCTTTTCCCTCTCCCTAGGACGCGTCCGCCAGGCGGCGGCGCAACTGGTTTAATCGAGTCACAAGGCTGGCGTCGATCACGTGATCGCCGTATTGAACTTTGAGGCCACCGAGAATCGTCCGATCGACGGCGGCGGATACGGTCACCTGCTTGCCAAGGCGGCTCGAGAGCTTGCTGCCAATGAGCGCGCGTTCCTCGGCCGACAGCTCGACGGCTGATGTCACCCGCGCGCGAACGCGGCCGGCCGCCTCGTCCTCGAGTGCCTCGAACTCATCGAGGATGCCCGCGACCTGCTTGGTGCGCCGCGTTTCGATCAGCAGCCTCGCGAGGTTGATGGCCTCCGGGTCCAGGCCGCCCTGGGCCCCGACCAGCTCCATGCGCCGCGCCGCCGGGATCGTCGGGTTCTCGAGCACCGCAGCGACTTTGGGATCGCTCATCAGGTCCTTGATCGCCGTGAGGTGGCGGTGCCACTCCTCGACGCGGCCCTCCTCGGTGGCCAGGTCGAAGACAGCCTGCGCGTATCTTCTAGCGGCGGCCGTCGCCACTCGCAACCTCCTCGATCGCCTTGTCGATCAGCTGCCTGTGCTTCGTAACGTCGAGCGTCTCCCCGATCACCTTCTCGGTAGCCGCCACCACGAGGTTGGCCACATCTTCCCGCACTGACTGAAGGGCGCCCACGCGCTCGGCCTCGATCTCTCGCCGCGCGGACTCGAGGATGCGCCTCGCCTCGTCTTCGGCCTTCTGCTTCAGCTCCTGACGGAGCTGGTCCGCCGCCCTCGACGCACTCGTGATCACCGTCTGCGCCTGGGCGCGGGCCTCGTTGAGCTGCGCCTCCGCCTGCTTCAGCCGAGCGTCGGCATCGGCCCGCTCCTTCTCTGCGGCCGCCAGCTGTTCGGTGATCGCTCGCTGCCGGGCCTCGGCGATCGAGATGATCCACGGAAACACTGGCTTAGGGATGCCAAGGAACGGCAGCGGCACCCTCGCCAGGAACAGCAGCATGAGCACGAACGAAACGGTCTCGACGATAAACGTGCCGTTGATCGTCAACGGCCCCGCGTCGAGGAACAAGCCCGCGTGCATCACTTACCGATTGCGAAGACGAACAGCGCGCCGAACGCGACATTGATGAAGTACATCGCCTCGCACAGGCCGATGATGATGAACATGATGCCCTGGAGCGTGCCCCGGGCCTCAGGCTGACGTGCCACCCCGCTGATGGTGGCGTTGCCGGCGAGACCGTCTCCGATGGCCGCCCCGATGGCTCCGCCGCCGAGAGCTATGCCGAATGCAATCATGGCCGCGGCGAAATGGTCCATTTATCCCTCCTCAGTGAGCATGCTCGGCCTCGAGTCCTTCACGCGCGAGGCCGAAGTAGGTGATCGTGAGCAACATGAAGATGAAGGCCTGGATGAGCCCGATGAAACCGACGTCGAAGAGCTTCCACACCGCCAGGACGATTGGTCCTAGCAGCCACGATCCGACGTAAGGCAGGTTACCGAGCAGTAACACGATGACGTAAGCCATCAGAAGGCCGGCAAAGAGGTTGCCGAAAAGTCGCATCGACAGCGTGACCGGCTTGACGATCTCGTCGATGATGTTCAACGGGACGAACAGGAGCCGCCAGGGCATCGGCACGTCGTGCGGTCGGTCCCAGAAGAAATAGCCGGCGTAGCCCTTTGGTCCGTGGATGCGGAACGTGTACCACTGAACGACCAGGAAGACCACCACGCCCATCGCCAGCGTCTGATTGAGGTCGGTGTTGGCCGGATGCACGTAGGGGATCAGCGAGATGGGTAGGAAATCGATCCAGTTCGCGACCAGGATGTAGAAACCGATTGTGGCGGCCAGCGGTACCACGAATGCAGTGGCATCAGGTGCGGTGTCCTTGCTCGTAGTCCGCACGTAGCTGAACATCCACTCGAACAGCGCCTGCAGCCGGCCCGGCTTCTGGCTGTCGAGCATGCGGGCGACGTAAATCGCGACGGCGATCGTGATCACGATGGATATGCCGCTCGAGATCAGGCTGTCGTAATTGAATGTGCACCAGTTGCCGCATCCAAGGCTGACGGTCGGATGGTTGACCGGAGCGGGTTCGGTCGCGAGGTAGATCATCGGCTGAGCAGCGACCTCGCAGCGACGGCGACCAGGACGAGCTGCGCAGCAGCGACCCCGATCAAGACAAGCCAGGCGTAGGCGAGACCAATCACGGCCGCGGCTGCAAGCGCTGCGGCGGTCATGATGGCGAGCCGAAACAGGCTCGACAGATGAAAACCAACGGGCGAGTCCAGGGAGCGGATGGCCGCAATCCCGTTGGTCGAGCCGATCACGAGCCCGATCCCAAGCGCGACTCCAGCGCGGAGATTTCCGCCCAGAGCAAACGCCGCGACCACGACTAGCGCGAGCGTAAGGCAAGCACCGACCGACCAGACCGGGACGCCTTTCGAGTTCACCAGTACCGTTTGACGTACCTCACGTAAACCAACGCCACCGCTGCAACGATGCCCACCGCCAGCCCTACGAAGACCAGCAGCGGGCTGGTATGAAGCACGCCATCTAGCACGATGCCCGCAACCATCGGCAGCACCACGGCTGCCGCAAGCGCCATGCCGAGGCCGGCAAGCTCAGAGCCGGACGGCCCGGCGCTCGATGGGGGCGCCATGCCCGAGCTAATCCTACCGGGTGCCCGGTTCTGACAGCAGGCGCCGCAGGAACGGCGCGGGGATGCGCGTGCCTGTCCTCTGCAGCCAGTCGGCCGCGACAGTCGAGGCGATGACCAGGGCCGCGACCAGGACCACCGCGAGGATCCGGCGATGCCCGAAGAACATCAGCCCGACCGTCCCGAAAAGAGCGGTCGCGGCGTAGAAGACGTAGCAGGTCTGGCGAGGAGTCAGCCCGAATGCCTGCAAGCGGTGATGGAGGTGCTCCGTGTCTGGGCGCGCCACTGAGACATGCCCGGTTCGACGCCTGACGATCGCCCACGCCGTGTCCGCGATGGGCAGCGCCAGCGCAAGGATCGGGATCACGAGGGCGAAGGCGACCGCCACCTTGGCCACACCGAGGATGGAGATCACACCCAGGGCCGCGCCCAGGAAATGCGAGCCCGAGTCGCCCATGAAGATCCGGGCGGGGTTGAAGTTGAACAGCAGGAAGCCGAGGCAACAGCCGGCGAGCGCGCCCGCGAACTGAACGACGTCGATCTGGTCGCGGCCCGCGGCCGCGATCAATAGAGTGAGGGCGACGATGAAGACCACCCCCGCGGCCAGGCCGTCGACGCCGTCGAGGAAGTTGACTGTGTTCTGCATGCTCAGCAGCCAGAAAAGGCTGACGGGGATCGACAGCCAGCCCAGGTAGACGAGCGTCGCAACGCCGTTCTGGCCCGAGTTGGGGAGGCCGAAGTACGTGATCAGGAACCCGAAAACGAAAACGGCCACCAGCGCGACGAGCAGCTGGAACGCGAACTTGAGGCCGGGGCTCACCGGCCAGCGATCGTCGGCTATGAGGAGAATCGCGGCCAGGCCTGACACGACCAGCACGCCCGTCCGGTTGATGCTCGACGGAACGAAGATCAGGACGGCGATCGCAAAACCGACGAACATCGCGAGCCCACCCAGCAGCGGGGTCGCCTTGGTATGTGCGTGACGCCCGCCGGGTAGCGCCATCAGACCCGTCCGGTTGGAGAGCCGAATCGCGACCGGCACCAGCAATGCGCAAAGGAGCATGGCGACGAGCAGCGGCCAGAGCCCGGGCAGGACCTTGTCGCGCAGAGTCTCGAGGAACGTGACGCTGAAGAAATCGCTCAAGGCCTCTTCCGCCTAGTCCATCGAGTACGGGACGGGGAACTTCCGGCACAGCTCCAGCGCGCGCTCGTGCACGGAGTCGCGAACCGCGGGATCGTCGATGCGCTCGATGAGGTCGGCCAGGCAGTCGGCGATGACAACCATCTCGGGCTCATGCATCCCTCGCGTGGTCACAAGCGGGGTGCCGACCCGAACTCCGCTGGGATTGAACTTCGAAGCTTCGTCGTACGGGATCGAGTTCCGGTTCAGCGTGATGCCGACCGTGTCGGCGATGTCCTGCACCTGTTTGCCCGTGCGCTTCTGCGGGCGAAGGTCGATGAGCATCAGGTGGTTGTCGGTGCCGCCGCTGACCAGACGCAAGCCGCGCTCCATCAACCTGTTGGACAGCGCCTTCGCGTTGGCGACCACCTGCTTCGCGTAGACCGTGAACTCGGGCTTGAGCGCCTCGCCAAAGCACACGGCCTTGGCCGCGATCGCATGCATCAGTGGGCCACCCTGGATGCCAGGGAACACCGCGGAGTCGATCGCCTTCTGGTGCTCGGTGTCGCACAGGATGATCGCGCCCCACGCGCCACGAAGGGTCTTCTGCGTTGTCGTGGTGACGATCGGCGCGTGAGGGATCGGCGACGGATACACGCCACCCGCAACAAGGCCGGCGACGTGCGCCATGTCCACAATGAACGTGGCGCCCACGGAGTCGGCGATCTGGCGCATTCGCGCCCAGTCGACGATGCGCGGGTACGCGGAGAACCCACCGATGATCATCTTCGGCCGCACCTGCTCGGCCATCTTCTCCATGGCGTCGTAGTCGATGAGCTCGGTGTCGCGCGTGACCCCGTAGGAGTGGATCTTGTAGAACTTGCCGCTGAAGTTGGCCGGGCTTCCGTGCGTCAGGTGCCCGCCGGCGGAGAGGTCCATGCCCATCACGCTGTCGCCGGGCTCACACACCGCCATGTAGACGGCGGCGTTGGCCTGCGAGCCGGAGTGCGGCTGGACGTTGGCGTACTCGGCGCCGAAAAGCTTCGTGGCGCGGTCTACCGCCAGCGATTCGATCTTGTCGATCACCTCGCCGGTGCCGCCGTAATAGCGGCGACCCGGGTAGCCCTCGGCGTACTTGTTCGTGAGCAGCGTGCCCAGGGCCTCGAGGATGGCGGGGCTGGTCAGGTTCTCAGAGGCGATCAGCTCGAGCGTCTCCGCCTGGCGTTTGTATTCGTTACGGATCAGGTTCGCGATGTCGGGGTCGCTGCGGTCGAGTGCGCGGAGCGACATCGCCGTCATGGGTGCGGCCATTTCTCGCATGGTAAGTCCTAGCCTGCGCGAGGTGGCGGCGGGCCCAGGAGCTGCGCGGTCGGGATGGCACCCTCGCGAAGAACGTGCGGCTCGGGACCGGTGAGGTCCAGAACGCTCGAAGCCAACCCACCCGGAGCGGCGCCGCCATCGAGAACGGCAGCGATACCGGTGAGCGCACCGGCTTCGTCGGCGTTCATCGCAGGGTCCTTGCCATGAAGGTTCGCGCTCGTGGTCATCAGCGGGCCTGAGGCGCGCAGCAGCTCCAGCGCAACCTCGTGCTTTGGGATGCGCACGCCCAGCGTCCCGCCACCCTTGGCGTGAAGGATGACCGTGAGCGGACCTGGCCACCAGCGGCGCACGAAAGCCTCGGCGCGGCCGTCGACGTGAACCCAGCCTTCGAGCTGCGATTCCGCCGCCGCCATGAGTATCAGCGGCAGGCCGACGGGCCGGCCCTTGATTGCATAGATGCGGCGTCGCGCCACCTCGTCGTCGGCGGCCGCACCCAGCCCGTAGACGGTGTCGGTCGGGAACGCGATCACGCCTCCGCTGCGCAGCAGGTTGGCTGCTCGCGTGAGGCCCGCACGAGTGGGTTTCAGGACCACGATTCGATGACCCTCTCGTGGCCGCCGAGGTCGCGGTGGATCGTCTGGTGCGCAAAGGCGCGGCCTGCGGCTTCGCTCACCGCGGCGACGATCGCGGGGTCCACTTCGGCGAGCAGCCTGCCACGGTCTGTTAGGTGCGCGGGCCCGGCCTCGATGAGCCGGAGCACCTCCGCGGCCCCATCCTGCCCGGCGAACAACGCGCTTGCCGGCTGGGCGGTGACCTCGGCGGGCAACCGCGTGCCGGGGGCGACGTAGGGCAGGTTGGCGCAGAGCAGGTCGAAGCGTCCTGGCAGCGGGTCGAGGAGGTCTCCGCATGCAAGGTGAACCCGGTCCATCAGCCCGTGCCGGGCGACGTTGCGCTTGGCGACTTCGAGGGCCTGGGCGCTGAGGTCACTCGCCCAGACCTCGACGTTCGGTGCGTAGTGCGCGACCGCGATGGCGATGCACCCGCTGCCGGTGCCGACATCCGCCACGCGCATGGTCTCCGCGGATTGCTTGGCCAACGCCACCGCTCGCTGGACCAGCACCTCCGTGTCCGGGTTGGGCACGAGCACGGCCGGGGTCACCTCGAAATCGAGGGCCATGAACTGTTTGTGCCCGACGAGATAGGCGACGGGATCGCCGTGCGCCCGCCGCTTGATCAGGCCCCGATAACGGGCGAGCTCGTCATCGGAGAGCGGGCGGTCGAACTGGAGGTACAGGTCGAGGCGGCGCACTCCGAGCGCCTGGGCCAGCAGCAGCTCAGCATCGAGCCGGGATGAGTCAGAGCTGTGCTTCTGCAGGTGTCCGGAGGCTGCCTTCAACACCTCGATGACGGTCAATTCGAGGACGAGCTGCCGTCACCGTTGAGCTGCGCCGAGCGTTCGGCGTTGACGAGGGCGGCGACCAATTCGTCGAGGTCTCCATTCATCACGGAATCGAGCCTGTGCAGGGTGAGCTTGATGCGGTGGTCGGTCACCCGGTTCTCCTTGAAGTTGTAGGTGCGGATCTTCTCGGAGCGGCCGCCTGTGCCGACCATCGAACGCCGCTCCGCGCCGATCGCCGCCTGCTGCTCGGCAAGCTTCAGGTCATAGAGTCGAGCGCGCAGAACTCGCAAAGCCTTCTCCCTGTTCTGCAGCTGCGACTTCTCGTCCTGCATGCTCACCACCAAACCAGTCGGCTTGTGGGTCATGCGGATGGCGGAATAGGTCGTGTTCACGCTCTGTCCGCCTGGTCCGGTGGAGGTCGAGGTCTTGATCTCGAGATCCTCCGGCTTGATCTCGACCTCGACAGGGTCCGCCTCGGGCATGACAGCGACCGTCGCGGCCGACGTGTGGATACGGCCCTGGGCCTCCGTCTTCGGCACGCGCTGGACGCGGTGCACGCCGCCCTCGTACTTCAGCTGCGAATAGGCGCCCTGGCCGTGGACCTCGAACACGATCTTGTCGAAGCCGCCCTTCTCGCTCGGCGAGGCTTCGACGACCTCGATCTTCCAACCCTTCTTCTCGGCCCACCTGCTGTACATCCGGAACAGGTCGGCCGCGAACAGCGCGGCCTCCTCCCCGCCTTCCGCGCCCTGGATCTCGACGATGACGTCGCGCTCGTCGTTGGGGTCTTTCGGCAGGAGCAGGACCTTCAGCCGCTCGCCGCCCTCGCCGGCCTGGGTGGCCGCACGCCTCTCCTCGGAGCGAAGGTACTCTTGCATCTCCGGATCCTTCTCGTGCTTGAGCATCTCGCGCGCGGTCTCGGCCTCGTGCAGGGCGTGCTTGTACTCCTCGTATGCGCTGACCATCTCCCGCAGGGTGCGCTGCTCGCGCGCGAGCTTGGTGATCTGCGCGTGGTCGGAGGCGACCTCGGGGCGCGCCATCTCCGCCTCGATCTCGTGATAGCGGCGAGCGATCCCTTCGAGCCTGTCGATCACAGAATCTCTCCCGCGTCGCCCGGCTTAGCCGGGCGACCGCCCCCGATCCGTATAGCCCACGCCGTCGAACTTACTCGGGGGGTTCCCCGCAAGGGGGGCCTGCCCCCCTTGCGAATTGTTTTCCTCCTCACCCTCGCGGGCGCTGTTGAAGGCGGTGATCGCGACCTCGAGCATGTCGTCGGTCGGTTCGCGCGTCGTGAACTTCTGCGTGCCCAGGACCGGCAGCAAGGCCACCTTGACGACGGGATTGGTCCGGTTACGGGCCATGAAGCGAATCAGCTCGAAGCCGGCCCCGGCGATCAAGGGGATCGCGAGCACGCGACTCGTAATCAGCCAGAACCAGTTGGGGTGGAAGAGCGCCACCACCGAGAAGACGATGACGCTCACGACGAGGACGACGAGCAGGAAGCCGGTGCCGCAGCGCGGGTGAAGAAGGCTCGCGCGCCGCACCGACGAGACCTCGAGCGGCCATCCCGACTCATACGCGTTGATCGTCTTGTGCTCGGCGCCGTGGTACTGGAAGACGCGCCTCACGTCGGGCAGGAGGGCGATGACGGACAGGTAGCCGAGGACCAGGCCCACCCTGATGATCCCCTCGACCAGGACGAACGTGAAGTTGTTGCTGCGGTGCACCGCGATTCCGGCGAGCAGGAGCGGAAGCCCGATGAACAGGAGCAGCGCGAAAACGCCGGCGACGGCCACGGAGCTGCGGATCTCCTTCTTGCCGATCTGCACGCCTTGGCTGCCCGCGTTCATGTTCGCCGACCACATCAGCGACTTCATGCCGAGGTGCAGCTGCTCGCCGATGAGGGCGAGGCCACGCACGAACGGCAGCTTCCATACCGGCTTGACGTAAATCGCGGCCTTGAGCTCGCCGCGGTCGACGACGATCTGCTTTGTGGTCGGCAGGCGCACGGCAACCGCGTAGTGGCGCTTGCCACGCATCATCACGCCTTCGATGACTGCCTGGCCGCCATAAAAGAATGGCTCTTTTACAGCCGGCTGCCGGACTTCCGTCTCTTTCGAGCTCACCGGAGTCTCAATCTCCTCCGGGAGCGCCATCTAGTTTGAGCGGGTCTTAGCCGCCCTCTTGCGGAAGCGCTCGACCTGGCCGCCCGTGTCCACGATCCTCTGCGTGCCAGATTTCCGTCTTGAGCTCCTTTCGCGTCGACCCGGTCGTGAACGTGTTCCCGCACACGCAGGTGACGACCGCGTCCTCGTAGTAGGTGGGGTGAATCTGTGCTTTCAATGTCTTGGCTCCAGGTGAGTGAGTTTACCGAACGAAGGCGTTGAGCATGGTGTCGGCCTGGTACATCGCGAAAGCGAGGTACACGACCAGCGCGAGCCAGGCGGCCCCCATCGCGTACCGCGCCGCGGCCGGTCCAGAGGTGAGGTGCGCGTCCAGGGCCCGATCACGAAACCGCTGGATGACCATCGGAATTCCGATGATGAAAAGGATGATCACGAGCGGGCTCACCAGCTGGGCGATGAACAGCCCGACCAGCACCGCCAGCCCGGCGACCTGAACCCACTTGGAGACTGGGGCCAGGATCCATCCACCGTCCAGCATCCCGAATGGGATCAGGTTGAACAGGTTGATCAGGAAGCCGTAGTACGCCCAGATCAGGAATCCGACCCAGTGCGTCGACCCGAACAGGACAAGCGCAGCGGTGGCGCCCAGGGTGCCGGCGATCGGCCCGGCGATGCCGATCTGGGCCTGCTTGATGGGGTCGGTGGGGTGCGAGCGCTGAAAGATGGCCGCGCCGACGAAGGGTATGAAGATCGGCGCCGTCGCCTGCATACCCTGCCGCCTGATCTCCACGGCCCGACGGCGAACCACGGGCCGCCCCAGAACGAGTAAGCGACAAGGCTGACCAGCGCGCTTCCGACAGTCGCCAGGGCGGGGACTTTGAAGGCGAGGAGAAGCACGTATTTGCCGTAAGCCCACGCCGCCGCAAGTGTTGCGATCAGGCCGCCGGCGATGCCGCCGTTGCGCCTCGATTTGGGCGCGGGCGAGTAGTGGTAGGGCGACTGCGGCGGGATGTCGGCCGTTACCGGGTAGATCGGCGGCGGTGGCGGCAGCTGCCCGGCTCCAGGCGGGGGCGGGAGCGGCTGGTTCCTCTCTTCCATCTCGTCTAACTAGATACCCCGGCCGGGAACGCCCTAATCCGGGCTACCCGGTGGGGACCACGGTGTGGTGGCGCGTGGTCATCCGGCGGACAGTCGCCTGCCGGCTCGACATCAGGAGCGATGAAGACTCGGCGTAGCCGCTGCCGAAAGCGACGCCTGGAAGCAGCGCACCGCCCGTGATACCCGTGATGGCGACGGCGACCTCCGCCGACGGTACGAGGTCGCTGACCCCGTAGGTTCGCGAGGCCGATTCACCCAGGAGCTCTCGCTCCTCGTCATTTCGCGGCCACAGCCTGGCCTGCATGGCGCCGCCGAGGCAGCGGACCGCGCAGGCCGCAACCAGGGTGGCGTGCAGTCCACCGATACCGACGGCCGCGTCGACACCGCTGCCGGGCATGGCGGCCATCACCGCGCCGGCGATGTCGCCCTCCTCGAGCGTCATGATGCGCGCGCCGGCGGCGGCCACCTCGGCGATGAGCTCCTGGTGGCGGGGCCGGTCGAGCACGGCGACGGTGAGGTCCTGGACGCGGGCGTCGCGGGCGAATGCGATCCGGCGCAGGTTGTCGGCGATAGTGTCGTCGAGGTCGACCGCGCCTCGGGCTGCCGGGCCGGCGACGATCTTCTCCGCGTACCAGACGGCCGGCAGCTGGACGAATCCTCCGGGGTCGACAGCCGCGACGATGGAGACTGCGTTGGGGTAGCCGCGCGCGACCTGACCGGCGCCCTCGACCGGAAACAGGCCGAAGTCGAGCCGGGGCTCGTCCCCGGCGACCAATGTGCCCGGCGGAAGGATGGGATCGTTTCGCGTCCCCAGCACCACCGTGCCCGAGAGGCCGGAGTCGTCCAGCATTCGCCGCATCGCGTCGCCGGCCGCTTCATGAATGCGCTCCTCGTCACCCCGGCCGAGCAGTCGCGCGGCGGCTAAAGCCGCCGCCTCGGTCGCATGGACGAGCTCGAGGGCGAGCTCCCGACGCACGTCGATATAGCTACGGGGTTGGTCCTGCATGGGTACGCGTCCTGCTCAGCTAGTCGATTTCCGGTTCTTCCAGCAGCTCCGCCGGACGGAGCTCCATCTGGTCGATGCCGCTCTGCAGGAACGCTGCACGCACGAAGTCACGGAACAGCGGGTGCGCGCGGTTCGGTCGTGACCGAAACTCGGGATGGAACTGCGTCGCGACGAACCACGGGTGGTCCGCCAGCTCGACGATCTCCACGAGCCGCCCGTTGGGCGAGATGCCGCTGAAAACCATGCCAGCCTCACCGAGCGACTCGCGATACTCGTTGTTGAACTCGAAGCGGTGGCGGTGGCGCTCGTACACCACCTCTTCGCCGTACGCCTTGTGAGCGAGCGAACCGGGGAGCAGCTTGCACGGGTAGAGGCCCAGGCGCATCGAGCCGCCCATCTGGTCGACGTTTCTCTGCTCGGGCATCAGGTCGATGACGGGCGTCGACGTGAACGCGGCGAACTCGGTCGAGTTGGCGTCGGGGGCATCGAGAACCTCGCGCGCGAAGTCGATGACCGCACACTGCAGGCCAAGGCACAGTCCGAGGTAAGGGATGCGGTTGTGGCGCGCATAGCGAGACGCCTGCACCTTGCCTTCGATGCCTCGGTAGCCGAATCCGCCTGGCACCACGATGCCGGCGACGCCCATCAACGGCGAGGTGTCGCCCGCGTCGAGCTTCTCAGACGAGACCCACCGGATCTCCACGGCCACGTTGTGATGCACGCCCGCGTGCTTGAGAGATTCGATCACGCTCAGATAAGCGTCAGGCAGCGATACGTACTTGCCCACTACTGCCACGGGAACGGTCGCGCGCGGGTGCTTGATGTGCTCGACCATCTGCACCCAGGGCTCGTTCTCAGGCGCGTTAGTGGTCTCGTCGAGCTCGAAGTGCTTGGCCATCACCCTGCCAAGGCCCGAGGCTTCGAGCATTAACGGAACCTCGTAGATCGAGTCCACGTCGGGCACCGAAACCACGGCTTCGCGGGGGACGTCGCAGAACAGCGCGATCTTCTCTTTGAGGTCGGCGCCGATCGGCATCTCAGAGCGGCAGATGATCGCGTCGGGCTGGATACCGATTGCGCGGAGTGCGTGCACGGAGTGCTGGGTGGGCTTGGTCTTGGCCTCCTCACCCCGGATGACCGGGACCAGCGAACAGTGGACGTAGAAGACGTTCTGCCGGCCCACGTCATTCTTGAGCTGGCGGATCGCCTCGAGGAATGGAAGGCTCTCGATGTCACCAACCGTCCCGCCCACCTCGACGACGACCGCATCCGCCTGCGGGTCCCGCGACGCGCGGAGGATCTTCTCCTTGATGGCGTTGGTCACATGCGGGATCACCTGCACAGTGGCGCCTAGGTAGTCGCCTCGGCGCTCGCGGGCGATGACCTCCTGGTAGATCTTGCCGGTGGTGACGTTGGACGTCACCGTGAGGTTCTCGTCGACGAACCGCTCGTAGTGCCCGAGGTCGAGGTCGGTTTCCGCGCCGTCGTCGGTGACGAACACCTCCCCGTGCTGGTATGGGCTCATCGTCCCTGGGTCGACGTTGAGGTAAGGGTCCAGCTTCTGGAGGGAGACGGTGAGGTGGCGGGCCTTCAGGATGTTCCCGATAGACGCCGCGGTGATCCCCTTGCCGAGCGAGGAGACGACACCCCCGGTCACGAAAACGTACTTCGACATTGACGACCTCCAGGGCGGTTTTTCAAATCTTACCGGGTATGGACCCGCGGCAAACATTTATGCCTTGGGTTCGGCTCTAGGCTCCAGAAGAACCAGCTTGGTTTCGTAGTCGCCCGAGGAGGCCTGGACCGACAGCTTGGGCTGCGGCTCGCCAGCGGTGAGGCCGATCTCCTTCAGGAATCTGTCGATGGGGTCGAGCTCCACCTTCAGCCCGGGGATCGCGTAGTGCATCGGCACGACATATCGCGGCTCGAGCTGGCGCACGACCTCGGCCGCCTGGGTGGCGCTGATGGTCGACCGCCCGCCCACTGGAACAAGCAGGACGTCCGCCGACGAAAGGGTCTCCGCCTCGGTGTCGTCGAGGCTGTGCCCGAGGTCCCCGAGGTGGCAGATGCGGACATCGTCGATCTCGATCAGATAGACCGTGTTGCGGCCCTGCTTGGCCCCTTTCTCGGAATCGTGATAGGTCGCCACGCCGACGACCGCGACGCCGGCCACTTCGTACTCGCCAGGGCCTCGAATCTCATAGGCCTCGCGCACGACCTGCGCGTAGTTGTGGTTGTCGTGGTCGTGGCTGATGGTGACGACATCGGCGTCGAGCCGCTGCAGCTTGAGCCCGATCGCGGGCGGGTACGGGTCGGTGACGACGGCAGCACTGCGGCCGCGGAGCCGGAAGCAGCCGTGTCCAAGCCAGGTGACGTCCAACAGGTTTCCCTCCTTACATCCTCTCGGGGGCGCTGACCCCGATCAGGTCCAGCGCCTTCCGCAAAGTGTGACGCGCCGCCCGGCACAGCTCCAGCCGCGCCCTTGTCAAGGCCCCATCGTCGACCACCACGCGATATTCGCTCGTCTCGTTGCCCGCGTGATAGAAACGGTGGACGGCCGTCGCCAGGTCATGCACGTAATAAGGAATGCGATGCGGCTCGAGCAGGCGCGTCGCGTCCTCCACCACCTCCGGCCAGAAGGCCAGCTGCCGCGCGACGTCGAGCTCCCACGGGTGGACCAACAGCGACGTGTCAGGGCGCTCAGGCAGCGTCGGGTGCCGCTCGGCGGCCGTGCCCTCGACATTGACGAGACGCGCGTGCGCGTACTGGGCGTAGAAGACCGGGTTCTCGTTGCTCTGCATGAGCGCCAGCTCCAGGTCGAACTCGATCGTCGTGTCAGGCGAGCGCAGAAGGTAGAAATAGCGCACGGCATCGGGACCGACCCGGTCGACCAGCTCGTCCAGCGGGACGAAACGGCCTGCCCGCTTGGACATCTTGCCCTCTTTGAGGTTGACCATCTGGTGCAGGATGATCACCAGCCGCTCGGGGTCGATTCCGAGCGCGGCGGCCGCCGCCTTCAAGCGGTCGACGTAGCCGTGATGGTCGGCGGCCCAGACTTCGACGACCCGCTCGAAATGCCTGCGTTCGAACCGGCTCAACAGGTAGCCGAGGTCGGACGCGAAATACGTCGGCTCGCCGTTGGAGCGGATGACGACGCGGTCCTCCTTGTTCGACCTGACCTCTTCGCCCAGGCCGTCCTCCTCTTCCGTGGTCGGACCAAACCAAAGGGCGCCGTCGCGCTCCTTGAGAAAGCCCGAGTCCCTCAGCCGCTGGATGGCGAGCTGGGGCAAACCTTCCTGCCAGACCCGCGACTCGTTGAACCACTCGTCGTAGCGCACGTTGAGTCGCGCGACGCTCTCCCGGATGCGCTCCACCATCACAGCGATGGCGTACTCGCGGACCTTCGCCTCGGCTTCTTCCGCGGGCAGCGCGTCGAGGTCGCCCAGGTCTTGCTTCGCCATCTCAGCCAGCTCCGACACATAGGCACCGGTATATCCGCCTTCGGGTGGCTCCTGCCCATGCATGCGTGCCCAGACCGAGGCGCCGAAACGGCGCGCCTGCGTGTTCTGGTCGTTCACGTAGTACTCGCGCTGCACGCCGTGGCCGGTGAACTCGAGCAGACGGCACATCGAGTCCCCGAGCACAACTCCGCGCCCGTGACCGATGTGCATCGGGCCGGTGGGGTTGATGCTCCCGAACTCCACCTGAACCCGCTCCCCGTGGCCGGCGTCCGTCGCGCCGTAGGTCTCGGCGCCCGATGCAACTTCCGCGACCAGCCGCTGCAGCCACTCGTTTGTCAGCCGGAAGTTCACATAGCCCGCGACCGCCTCGACAGCGGCCGCGGACTCCGGCACCGCGATCGTCGCGGCCATGCGCTCAGCGATCTGGTCCGGACTCTGGCGCAGAGCTCGGGCCAGCTTTCGGCCGGCCGGGCTGGCGTAGTCACCGAGCTTGGGATCCCTGGCGCGGCCGAGCTCGAGGTCGGGCATCTCGCCCTCGACCCCATGCGACCGCACTGCCGCGGCCAGCGCCTCAGCGAGCCGGCTCCGGATTCCCACCCCTCTCGCGGTCCTCAACAGGTGGGGTGCACCCCGGCGAGCGTCAGCTGCACCTGCGTGGACCCGTTGGCGCGCGAGTAGGTGACCGTGACGCGCTGGTTGGGATGAAAGCGGGACCGCAGCAGGAGTGGCAGCGGGTGGGCAGCATCGACGGTGACGTCGTCGAGCTGGGTGATGACGTCGCCGGGCTGCAGCCCCGCGGCCGCGGCCGGGCCGCCTTTGTCGACCGACACGACGCGGCTCCCCTCGGGCGAGCCGATGAGCGCGGCCGACTGCTGCGTGAGCACGCTGCTCGTGGCTCCGAGCGACGCAATGACCACCTGGCCGCTGGAGAGGATCTGCTGCACGTCGTCGGTGACATCGGCGGCGCTCAGGCCGAAGCCGCTGCTCGAGCCTTGCGCCGCCATCGACACGCCGATCACCTGGCCGCCGACGTTGAGCAGCGGACCGCCGGCCGTCCCGGGGTCGATGCTGGCGTCGGTCTGAATCGTGTCGCTGATCTCAAGGCTGCGGTCAGAGCTCACGGGGTCGGTCACCGTGACCGCACGATGCAGTGCGCTGATGTGGCCGGGCAGGGCTGCCCCGGTCAGCGGGCCGCCCACGGCCACGAGGACCTGGCCCTGGACCAGCGAGGTCGGGTCGGCAAACGCGAGCGTCGGCAGGCTGCTGACCTGGTCGATCTTCAGCACGGCGACGCCGGTCTGGCAGTCGTAGTCGACCAGGCGCGCCTTATGGGCTTTGGCGTCGCCCTGGAGCAGCACCACCAGCGTGCTCGAGTGGGCGATCACCTGGACGTTGGTCACGATGTAGCCGTCGCTCGTGGCGAGATAACCGGAGCCGGCCGTCACCGATGGCTGCGTCTGGGTGACCACGCTGACCACGGCCGGTTTGGCCTTGGCGGCAGCCTGGACGATGGCGGAATCCTCCGTGATCGTGACGCCCGACCTGAGGTTCACGGACTGCGGGTTGGTGCGCGACTGCAGCTGCAGCACGCCCAGCGTGACACCGCCAGAGACCAGCGCGGTGAGCACGATGATGGCGACGACGACGAGGAACGGCCGCCAGCGGCGAGCGCCGGGCGTCAGCTGGGCATTCTCGGCAGCGCCGGCGTCCGATGGGCGAACCTCGCCGGGAGCTTGTACCTGCGGTTGCACCCTCCGAGTTTAGGTTTCGGGAGGAATCGACCCCTTTCGGACGCTCACGTCCGTTACTGGTCGGTCGGGTACCAGGTCATGACGAGCTGCCGGTTGGGCTCGAAGCCGGCGGAGCGGTAAAGCCTGACCGCCGCCTCGTTGTCCGGCCGGGTCCAGACATAACCGAGGGTCACGCGTCGCTCGCGGAAGAGCCTCACGGCCTGGTCGATGAGCATGTCGCCCACCCCCCGGCCGCGGTGCTCGGGAGCCACATAGACCTCCGCGACCTCGCCTTCCAGCCCGGTGCCGGGGTCGAAAAGGACGATCCAGCAGAACCCGATGACATCGCCGATTTCGTCGCGCACCGCGAAGACCACGTTCTCGCCGCGAAAGTTCATCGGCACTGTCGAGATGTGGTTCTCGATCTCTTCGCGCCTGAGCTGCGGGTGGTCGGAGTAGTGGACCTGCTCGCCCATGTGCAGCTCGATCAGCAGGGGCTTGATGAGGTCGTATTCGCCGTCAGCGAGGCGTTCCACGTCGAGTGTCCGCATCGTCTCGATGGTAGCCTAGGCGCCCACTCAAAAAAGAATTTTTCTGCACTGAAAATGCCGACGTAGCTCAGCTGGCAGAGCAGCCGCCTCGTAAGTGGCAGGTCGTGAGTTCGAATCTCACCGTCGGCTCCACAAAACCCGTCCGGGTTGCAGCAACGAAAGCAGAAACAAAGCCTCCGCCAGCAGGATGGGCAGCGCGAGGACGACCAGTGCCAGCTGCAGCAGGGCGTATCCCACGACCATGAGACCGACCTGAAAAACCGACGCGCCGGCGCGCAGGACCAGCCAGCCGGCAACGATCAGCATCACGAAATCCTGAAAGCCGAGGTATGGCGTGGCGAGGAGCGAGCCGAGGATCCCCGCCGCCATCGGGATCTCCGGGCCCTGTGCCCGGTGGCGCCAGGCGGCGAGCAGGGCGGCAGCGACGACCACGACCTGAGTGATGGTGAGCAGCGGTCCTAGCCCGAGTGGACCGGAGACGGAGTAGCGCCGGGTGATGTCCCAGGCGGGCGTCTGCGTCTGGGCGAGGACGTCGCGGTAGCGGGCCAGGCCATCGGGACCGAGAAGGGCGAGGGCGACCAGCCCGATGACGAGCGTCGCCACCAACCAGGCGCCGAAGGCACGCGCATGGCCCGAGACGAGCAGGCACGCGGGCACCAGCAGGGCCAGCTGGGGCTTGAGGATGATCAGGCTGAGCGCAACGCCCGCAAGGACGGAACGGTCGTGCTTGAGGAGCCACCACGCGGTCGCGACCGCGGCCGCCACCCAGGCGGCCGGCTGGCCGACCATGACGCCGAACGCAACCGGAAAGACACCCAGGAGCAGCGCCAGGTGGGCCGCCCGGACCAGTCCGCCGGGCGGCGCGAGCAGATACCACGTCCAGACCAGCGCGGCGACCAGCAGGATCGTCCAGAGGACGAGCGCCACCGAAAACGGGAGCACGAGCAGCGGCGTGACCAGCCACGCGAGCGGCGGGGGCGAGATGAAGGGCTGCGGGTTGAAGTCGCGGCCGAGACTCTCGATCGCCGCTTTCTGGGCGGCGAGATCGTACAGGTGGCCGTAGCCGTCCTTGATCCCAACCGTGGCGGCGCCGTAGGCCAGTCGGAAGTCGTTGCGGACCGCGTACTGGGAGATGTACGTGCCGGCCAAGACAGAGAGGTCCCAGCCGATCAGGATCAGGCCGACGAGCAGCCCGACCGCGGCCCAAAGCTTGTGTCGAAAGCGTCCGGTACCGGAGATCCGCCGCAGATTCGCGACATGGGCGGCCGGAGCCAAGGAGACGACGAGCACGTGAGGGAGCGCATCCTGCTGGGGTCCCCGCCTCGTGGTGGCGGGGCTGCCGATCGAACGCGCGCAGGAGGCGACGCTGGCTTCAGCGCCCATCTCGGGGTCCCTGCGGAATCGCCATATTCCGTGGGGTGAGTCGGCGCCCGGCCGCCTAGGGCGCGAAGATGCAAGGAACCTCCGGGACCGGATGCTAAAAGGGCTCGGACCGAAGTCCGAGCCCTTCTCGCGAATCTACGGCGAAGTCTTAGTTGACTTCCCGGTAGTCCGCATCGACCACGTCCTCTTCTTTCTTCGGCTCACCGCTTGCGCCATCCGCCTGGCCACCGCCCGACGAGGTCCCTCCCCCGCCACCTGCGCCTGCGCCCTGGTAGATGTGCTGGCCGATCTTCTGAAGCGACTCGTTGAACTCGTCCATCTGTTGCTGCAAGGCCTTGGTGTCCGAGCCCTTGGCCGCCGCCTTCAAAGCCTCCAGCTTGGTGTTGACCTCGGTCTTGAGCTCTTCAGGAATCCTGTCGGCGTTCTCCTTGATCACCTTCTCGGCCTGGTGGATCATGTGGTCCGCCTGGTTGCGAACCTCGACCTCTTCGCGCTTCGCGCGGTCCTCGCTGGCGTGCGCCTCGGCCTCCTTGACGAGCCGGTCGACCTCATCCTTGGCGAGGGTCGAAGACGCGGTGATGGTCACCGACTGCTCGCGGCCAGTCCCCTTGTCCTGGGCTTTGACGTTGAGGATGCCGTTGGCGTCGATGTCGAACGTGACCTCGATCTGCGGCACCCCTCGCGGGGCGGGTGGAATGCCGTCCAGGTGGAAGCGGCCGAGCGTGCGGTTGTCCCGCGCCATCTCGCGCTCGCCCTGAATCACATGAACCTCGACCGACGTCTGGTTGTCGGCCGCGGTGGAGAAGACCTGCGACCGCGAGGTCGGGATGGTCGTATTGCGCTCGATGACCTTGGTGGCGACGCCGCCCAGGGTCTCCACGCCGAGTGAAAGCGGCGTGACGTCGAGGAGAAGGATGTCTTTGACCTCGCCCTTGAGCACCCCGGCCTGGATGGCGGCCCCGACGGCGACCACCTCGTCCGGGTTGACTCCCTTGTGAGGCTCCTTGCCGCCGAGCAGGTTCTTGACAAGACCCTGGATCACAGGCATCCGCGTGGCACCACCCACCAGCACGACCTCGTCGATCTGCTGGGGCGTGAGGCTGGCGTCCTTGAGCGCGGCCAGGAAAGGTCCGCGGCACCGCTCGGTGAGGTCGGTGGT
Source organism: Chloroflexota bacterium (assembly GCA_005880855.1). Lineage (GTDB taxonomy): Bacteria > Chloroflexota > Dormibacteria > Dormibacterales > Dormibacteraceae > UBA10449. The sequence continues at coordinate 12,799 of VBGM01000042.1, read as the reverse complement.
CAGCGACTCGAACTTGGCGCGGGTGAGCGTCATCTCGAGGTGCTTCGGTCCGGTCTGGTCGGCGGTGATGAATGGCAGGTTGACCGTCGTCTCCAGCCGGGACGACAGCTCGATCTTGGCCCGCTCGGCCGCCTCCGTGAGGCGCTGCAGGGCCTGGCGGTCGGTCTTCAGGTCGATGCCGTTCTGCTTCTTGAACTCTTCGGCGAGCCAGTCCACGATCCGGCGGTCGTAGTCGTCGCCACCCAGGTGGGTGTCGCCGTTGGTCGACTTGACCTCGAAGACACCGTCGCCGACGTCGAGGACGGAGACATCGAATGTCCCACCGCCCAGGTCGAAGACGAGGATCGTCTCGTTGGTCTTCTTGTCGAGCCCGTACGCGAGCGAGGCCGCGGTCGGCTCGTTGATGATGCGGATCACGTTCAGGCCCGCGATCTGGCCGGCGTTCTTGGTCGCCTGCCGCTGCGAATCGTTGAAGTAAGCGGGCACGGTGATGACCGCGTCGGTGACCTTCTCGCCCAGGTACGCCTCGGCGTCGGTCTTCAGCTTCTGCAGGATCATCGCGGAGATCTCTTCAGGCGTGAAGTCCTTGTCCATGGCCGGAACGTGCACGACGACGCGGTCGTCCTTGCCCGCCTTGACCTGGTACGGGACGATCTTCCGCTCGGACTCCACCTCGGCGAACTTTCGACCCATGAAGCGCTTGATGGAGTAGACGGTGTTTTCGGGGTTAACGGCAGCCTGCCTGCGGGCAAGCGTGCCGACCAGCCTCTCACCACTCTTGGTGAAGGCGACTACGGACGGTGTGGTACGCGCACCTTCCGCGTTCGGGATGACGACAGGCTCGCCGCCCTCCATGACGGCGATGACCGAGTTGGTCGTCCCGAGGTCGATTCCTACGGTTTTCGGCATCTGCGATTCCTCCACGCGCCATGGCGGGCGCGTCTTTCAATTGTCAACTCCCTGTTCTCTTCCCCATGCCTTCGGCTTCAAAACCACTTACCGGTAGGCTTTTCGACGTGCCCATCTTCGAGCTCGACCCGGTCGACCAGATCGCCGTCGCGGCGGTCGGCGAGCCGGGAGCGCGCCAGTTCTTCCTTCTCGCCAGTGGGTCCGGACGAACCCTCACGCTCACCTGCGAGAAGTCGCAGATCCAGGCCCTGCTCGTCCGCCTCCAGCAGATGATGGCCGCCCAGGGCCTCGAAGGCACGGACGCGGCCGCCGGCGGTAGCGCGCTCCTGCCCGGCGAGCCCGAGTGGCAGGTGGGCGAGATGGGGCTCGGTTACCACGAGGAGAGGCGCATGTTCGTCCTCGTCGCCAGCGAAGGCGCGACGGGCGACGAGGGCGCGAGCGACGAGGCTCCGAGCGTGCGCTTCTGGCTCAGCCACCAGCAGGCGGCCGAATTCTCCAAGCAAGCCGAGAGCGTGCTGACCGCGGGCCGCCCGCTGTGCCCGCGCTGCGGGCTGCCGATGGACCCCGCCGGCCACCCGTGCCCGGTCAACAACGGTGCCCGACCGATCTTCTGATTCCTCCGCCGAGCCGACCGAGCGCTTGCTGGCGCAGCTGCCCGAGATGCGGCTTGCCGGCGTCCTTCATGGCGCATCGAACTACACCTTTCTGGCCACGCTCGCGCCACATCCGCCGTCAGGGATGCGCGTCGTGTACAAACCGGCGCGCGGGGAGTCGCCGCTGTGGGACTTTGAAGCGGGCACGCTCTACAAGCGGGAGGTGGCGGCGTACAGGCTAAGCAAGCTTTTTGGCTGGCCTCTGATCCCACCGACTGTCGTTCGCCGTCGTGCTCCGCACGGCGTCGGCATGGTGCAGCTTTTCGTGGATGCCGACGGCCGGCACTTCCTCGGCGAGCAGTCGTCCTTCCGTGACACCTGGATCCGGGTCGCCCTGTTCGACGTCATCACCAACAACGCTGATCGCAAATCGGGCCACTGCCTGTTCGATGCCGAAGATCGTGTCTGGGTCATCGACCACGGCCTTACCTTTCATGTCGACCACAAGCTCAGGACCGTGATCTGGGATTTCGCCGGCGAGCCCCTGCCAGGCGAACTTTGTGGCGATGTGGAAAGAGCGCTGGCCAGCCTTCAGACGGGTGACCTCGCCGACTCATTCCGGCGCCTGCTCGATCCCGATGAGATCGACATGCTCCAGCGGCGGCTTCGAGGCGTGCTGGATCCGCGCTGGAGGTTTCCAGAGCCGACCTCGGCATGGTCTATCCCTTGGCCGCCCATCTGAGGTAACCTTCGCGCTTCGAGTGAGTCCGTTCAAGACCCTGGTCCTCCTTCCCATCTGGTTTGTGCTCCTGGCGCAGAGCCCTCCTTCGCCCAGCCCTACGCCACCAGCCCCAAGCCCAAGCTCGATCCCTGTCACACCACCCGCACCCAGCCCAAGCCCAACCCCACCACCTCCGACCCATGCATACCTCACGCTCGACAGCGCGGCCGGCGGCCCGAAGACAAAGATCTCGGTGGTAGGCTCCAGCTTTCCGCCCGGCAAGGAGGTCAGCCTCTACTGGGACAGCTCGAACCAGGTCGCAGGCTCGACTTCCGCCGATTCGAATGGGTCGTTCAGCACGAACGTGATCCCGTTTCCCGGCAGCAGCCCCGGCGCGCACAGGCTCTGCGCCTCGGCCGAGGGCCTGAATCAGCCGGCTCCTTGCGCGACTTTCACGCTCCAGGGGGCGCCCACCCCGACGCCCCCGGCGACACCTTCCCCATCGGCATCCCCTTCGTCGTCGCCTTCCTCGCCGCCTCCAAGCGCCTCGCCGGTGGTGCTCACGGCCAACTCCGGTCGAGGCGGATTCGACGTGATCACCCGGCCGCCGCTCGTCTTCCTGCCGATCATCGCGCTGCTGGCGCTCCTGGCCGCGCTCGCGTACTGGCTGCTCATGCGGGTCGACCGCACGCCCGTCCTGCCGGCCGCTTCTGTCGTTCACAGGAGCTCACGCCCCGACCCCGGACCAGCGAGCACGCGACCGAGCGCGCCTCCCTCCAATGCTCAAGCGCCGGAGATGCAGCCACCGCCTCCCGAGCTGCCGCCCCCGTACGCGCCGCCGGATGACAGCGCAGGCGGGCACACCCCAGGGACACCTCAGCCGCCTGCTTACTAGCCACCCGGGCCATGCGTCCTTAGACTGACCCGAGATGGCGCTCCTCGAGGTGCGAGACCTGGCGGTCCGCTTCGGTGGAGTCGTCGCCCTGGATCGGGTGTCCTTCGAGGTTGAGCAGGGCCAGGTAGTCGGCCTCATCGGGCCCAACGGCGCGGGCAAGACCACTCTCTTCAACATCATCACGCGCGTCTACCGGCCGTCTGCGGGCAGCGTCGCCGTCGATGGCGCGCCGGTGCTGCAGATGGCGCCGCACGAGGTCATCCGCCATGGCATCGCACGCACGTTTCAGAACCTGGCGCTGTTTCGCTCGATGACTGTGCTCGAGAACGTGCTCGTCGGCGACCATATCAAGACGAGGCGCAGCGGCCTGCTCGAGGCGTCGCTGCCGCTGCCGTCGGCGCTGAAGGCAGAGTCGGCATCACGAGCCCGCGCGCTGGAGGTGCTCGACTTCGTAGGGCTTGTGCGCTTCGCGAGCCACCCCGTCGCCGCGCTTCCTTTCGGCACGCAGAAACGGGTCGAGCTGGCGCGGGCGCTCGTTTCGAAACCGCGCCTCCTCCTTCTCGACGAGCCCGCCGGTGGCATCAGCCATGAAGAGGTCGATGTCATGGCCCGACTGCTGCGGCGTGTGCACACTGAGCTCAGCGTGACGATGCTTCTGGTCGAGCACCACATGGGCTTCGTGATGGGCATCTCGGACCGGGTGGTCGTCCTCGACTTCGGCAAGAAGATCGCGGAGGGCAGCCCTGCCGAGGTACAGCGCAACCCCTCCGTGATCGAAGCCTATCTCGGAGCCGCGTAGTCGTGGCCGACGCCTTCCTCGAGCTCGAGAACGTGCACTGCGGCTATGGGCAGACGTCCGTCCTGCACGGAGTCACCCTGTCGGTACCGGAGGGCGGCATCGTCTCGCTGCTCGGAGCGAACGGAGCCGGCAAGACGACCACGTTGCGCGCCATCACCGGCGGCGTCCGCTGGCTCGGCGACATCCGGTTCGCCGGCCGGTCGCTGCGCGGCCGGCACACCGAGGACATCGTCGGGGAGGGCATCGCGCACGTCCCCGAAGGCCGCGGCATTCTCACCGAGCTCACGGTCGACGAGAACCTTCGGCTGGGCGCACATAGAAGAAAGGATCGGGACGCGGTCCGCAAGGACTACGACCGGGTCTTCGAATACTTCCCGGTGCTGAAGGAGCGGCGCCGCCTTTCCGCCAGCACCCTTTCGGGAGGCGAGCAGCAGATGCTGGCGGTGGCGCGGGCGCTGCTCATGAAGCCTCGGCTCATGCTCCTCGACGAGCCGTCTTTGGGGCTTGCGCCGCTGGTTGTGCGCTCGATCTTCGAGATCATCCGCACGATCAACCAGACCGACCACGTCGCTGTTCTCCTGGTCGAGCAGAATGCGCGCCTCGCCCTAGAGCTTTCGACCGAAGCTTATGTGCTCGAAGTGGGACGGGTCGCGGTGAGCGGAAAGAGTGCCGAGCTCCAGGGCCAGGAGTCGGTGCGCCGCTCCTATTTGGGTTACTAGGCCTGTGCAAGAGTTCATCCAGCAGATCGTGAGCGGGCTGGCGAGCGGAGCCATCTTCGCCAGCCTCGCGCTGGCGCTGGTGCTGATCTACAACGCCATGGGCCTCGTCAACTTCGCCCAGGGCGAGATGGCGATGTTCGCGACCTTCATCGCGTTCACGCTCATCACCCACGGAATCAACTTCTGGGTCGCGTTCCCACTCACGCTCGGCATCGCATTCGTGGCCGGGGTCCTGATCGAGCGTGTGGTCATCCGTCCCGTCGAGCGCGCGCCCGTGCTCACGCTCGTGATCGTGACCCTGGGGCTCGCGACGCTCATCAACGGCGCCGCCGGCTTTCTCTTCGGATACGTGCCGCGCGCATTTCCAAGCCCTTTCTCCGTCCAAACCGTCAACATCCTGGGCGCCTTTGCGAGCTTTCAAGACCTCAGCGTGATCGCCGTCTGCGCGATCGTCCTCCTAGCGATCTATCTGCTGCTTCAGCGCACCACGATCGGGCTGACACTTCGCGCCGCCGCGCATCATCCCGAACCCAGCCGGCTCCTTGGAGTGCGCGTGAGCTGGATGCTGGCGCTCGGCTGGGGCCTCGCCTCGGCAGTCGGAGCAGTCTCCGGGATCATGGTCGCCCCGATCCTCCTGCTCGAGCCGAACATGATGCAGACGATCATCATCTACGCCTTCGCGGCTGCCGTACTGGGCGGCATCGAGAGCCCGCTGGGCGCGGTGGTCGGCGGACTGATCGTTGGGGTGACCGTCAACCTCGCGGGCGCGTATGTGCCATTCGTCGGAGGAGACCTCGAGCTGGCGGTGGCGCTGGCGATCATCGTCGGCGTGCTGGTCATCAAGCCGAACGGCCTCTTCGGCCGCGCTGCGATCCGAAATGTATAAACAGCTTCAGCACGGCGTGCGGAGCGCTCCGCCTCGTTACTGGCTCGTGCTCGTTCTCATCCTCTTCTTCATCGGACTGCCAACCGTGATCTCGAGCTTCCAGGCGAGCGAGTGGACTCTGGTGCTGATCTTCGCCATCGTGATCATGGGTCTGAACATCCTGGTCGGTTACAGCGGCCAGATCTCGCTCGGGCATGGGGCGCTCATGGCGTTGGGCGCCTACACGAGCGCGATTCTGGTCACCCGCTACCACGTCGATTACCTCGTCACGATCCCCCTCGCCGGACTTCTCACCGGGCTGGTCGGTTTTCTGCTCGGCATCCCGGCGCTTCGCCTCTCAGCGCTCTACCTCGCCCTTGCCACCTTCGCCCTCGCGGTTGTGACCCCCAGCCTCATCAAGCGACCGGCCGGGCTCACCGGCGGGGTGCAGGGCATCCTGGTCACGGCTCCCGACCCGCCGCAGCTCGCCAAAGACGCGTTTGCGTCGGTCACCGGCGGGACCGCGATGACCAGCGATCAGTGGATGTATTACTTGAGCCTGGTCTCCGCGCTGGTCCTCTTCTGGCTGGCGTGGAACCTGATTCGCCGCCGCCCTGGACGCGCGCTGCGGGCGCTTCGCGACCGGGAGGTCGCGGCCGCTTCGTACGGCATCAACATCGCCGGCTACAAGACCATGGCATTCGGAATCTCCGCCTTCTACGCGGGGATCGGTGGTGCGCTCTACGGGCTCGCTATCGGTTTCGTAAGCCCCGACACATTCCCCCTTGCGCTGTCGTTCCAGCTCCTGGTCGGCACCGTCGTCGGCGGCCTGGCCTCGATCGCGGGCCCACTCATCGGCGGCGTGTTCACCTTCTGGCTGCCCATCGTCTCGAGCCAGTTCGTCGGCTCGCAGCCGTGGATCCCGGCTCAGATCGCCTCCGTCTTCCAGAAGGCGGGGCCGGCGGTGACCTACGGGGCGCTGCTGATCGTGATCATGATCTTCGCGCCGAATGGGATCGTCGGGCTCGTCCGCGCCGGGTACATGCAGCTTCGGGCGAGGCTGCGCGGGGCCGGGGATCGGGGAACTGGACAGATGCCGCCCGACCCGCAGACTGTTTAAATACATCCACAGAAAAATAGGAGGAGCTTCTATGGCAAAAACGGGACCACGGCTTGGGGTGTTGGTTGCCTTCCTCGTGACCCTGGCTGCATGTGGCGGCTCCACGGGCGGTACCACGGCCACCGACGTCGGGGTGACCAGCAACTCGATCTTGCTCGGCAACACGATCGCTCAGTCGGGCCCGGCGGCCGCTTATGGAACGATCGCCAATGCCGAGAACGCCTACTTCACGTACATCAACAACTCGAAAGGCGGCGTCAACGGCCGAAAGATCAACTTCAAGATCCTCGACGACGCCTACACGCCGGCCAATGCGGTCACGTTGACCAAGCAGCTGGTGGAGGCTGACCAGGTCTTCGCGATGTTCAGCGGCCTGGGCACACAGACCCAGACCTCGGTCAGGGAATATCTGAACACGAAGAAGGTCCCGCAGCTGTTCGTGGCAACAGGTGCGACAACGTTCATGGCCGACTACAGCCAGCACAACTGGACGATCGGCTGGCAGCCGCCCTACCAGGGCGAGGGCCGCATCTACGCCAAGGACATCCTGGCCAACCACGCCAGCGCGAAGATCGGCGTGCTGTACCAGAACGACGACTACGGCCAGGACTATTTGAAGGGACTCAAAGACGGCCTGGGTTCCAACTCTTCGATGATCGTGGACGCCGAGAGCTACGACGTGACCGCCGCGGTGCCCACGCTTGCCGCGCAGCTGAGCAGGCTCAAGGGAAAGGGCGTCGACACCCTCTTCATCTTCGCGACGCCCGCTTTCACGATCGGCTCGCTAGCGATCCGGACCGCCCTCGGCTGGGCGCCGCTCACCTATCTCAACTCGGTGTCCAACCCGGCCGTGTACATGCGAATCGCGGCCAGCAAGGGCGCCAAGCTCGACGGCGTTGTCAGTGTCGCCTACATCAAGGACCCGACCGACCCGCAGTGGGCGAATGACGACGGCATGAAGCTGTACAAGACGGTCATCGCCAACTGCTCGACCTGCAAGGTCGACGACGGCTTCAACATTTATGGCGTCGCCGTCGCGTGGACCATGGTGGACGTGCTCACCAAGGCGGGCTCGAACATGACCCGCCAGAACGTCATGAACATCGCCGCCACCCAGCTCAACGAGACCAACAACCCATTCCTCCTACCTGGAGTCGTCGTCAAGACCACCTCCAACGACCACTTCCCGATCACCCAGGAGCAGGTGATCACGTGGTCGGCGAACGGCTGGCACCTCCAGGGCAGCCTTACCGACGAGCGAGGCACCATCACGTAAGCCATCCTTGACGGGGCCGGCGCAAAACCGGCCCCGTTATCCTTTCGCCAGTGCTGGATCGCCTCAAGCCGTACTGGCTGCATGCCTATCTGCTGACATACACGCCGCTCTTGCTGCTGGCCGACAGCCGCATCACGGCGCTGTGGCAGCAGTGGGCGCTCGGCCTTCTGACCTTCGCCCTGCTCTATCTCGCGGCACTCAAGGCGCCCAAGGAGCAGCGCATGCAGGTCTGGATCTGCGTCGGCGTCGCGACGGGGTTCGAGATCTTCGGATCGCTGATCTGGGGCGTGTATCGATACCGGCTCCACAACGTGCCGCTGTTCGTTCCGCCGGGTCACGGTCTCGTCTACCTGTTCGGATTGCTCGCGGCGAGGACGCCGGTCGTCATGAAGTACGGGCGCCGCGTGGGTCGCCTGATTCTCGCCAGCGCGAGCGTGTGGGCGGTGGCGGGCCTCACCGTGCTGCCGCTGATCACGGGCCGCGTCGACCTCCAGGGCGCGCTCTGCCTTCCTGTCTTCGCGTGGTTCGTGCTGCGCTCGCCGCGGTGGCCGCTATTTGCGGCGATCTTCATCGCCACTGGCGAGCTCGAGATCTTCGGGACGGCGTTCGGCAACTGGTTCTGGCTTCCGTTCGCGCCATGGACGCACGTCCCGTCCGGCAACCCGCCTTCAGTCATCGCGGGCGGCTACTGCGTTATCGACGCCTCAGTGCTGCTGGTGATGCGCGCTACGTACGCGCTCCGCGCTCAGTTCGGCTCGTTCGTCCGGGCGGGCGGGCAGGCTGCGCAGGGACGCCTCACCGGAATTTCTATAGAGAAGGCGCGGCCTTAAGGCCGCCCTCTCGCTGCCTCCAGCGTGCAGCTAATAGGCTTTCGAGTGCAGTCGATTCCCTCTTTTTCCAACACTCGCGGGCGCTTATGGACTGAGTTCGCTACTCACCTATTAACACGGTAGCCGAGCCCACGGTGGTCCGGTTGCCATCAGGGTCCTCACCCCATACCTCGAGCTCGACATCCCGGCCGTCCGCTTTCACGACCTTGCCTCGGCACCGATATGGCCGGCCTGGCCGGTCGATGCCTCGATAGCTCACCTCGAACGTCTTCAGCGTCCCGCGATCGCCCAGCCAGTCGGTGACGAGCTGGCCCAGGAATGCCGCCTTCAGCAGGCCGTGCAGGATGACGCCCGGCAGCGCGACGCTGCGCGCGTAGTCCTGGTCGTAGTGGATCTCGTAGAAATCGCCCTGCGCGCCGGCGTACTGGACCAGCTGGCGCGTGGTCGGGTGCTTGACCAGCTCGGGGATCTCGTCGCCGACTTTCACGGTCATCGCCTGATCGCCGTCCCGCGCAGGCGGGCCACTGGGCGCCCGTGCTGGTTGACGTACTCGGTCTCGAAGATGATGAAGAGCAGCGTTCCACTCGATCCGCTCTTCTCGTAGACATCTGCGACGCGTCCTGTCGCCGTGATGCGGTCACCGACCTTGACAGGCTCGATGTACTCGAACCGGTTGCCGCCGTTCAGCCAGCCCTTGCCGTACTCCTCAGCCTCGGCCAGGTGCATGGAGGCGGGCACCAGCGCGACCAGGTAGGTCGGCGGGGCTTCTTCCAGCCAGCGTGGATTGGGATCGCCGACGGCTTCTACAAAACGCTTCAGGTGCCCGGCTTCGACCGTGGCGGAAATCGGCGGCGCGCCCGTGCCGATGTGCGCCCGCAACCTGTCCACGACCGCGGTTGAGGAGGCCATCAGCGACCGCGGGGAAGCCCGAGCACGCGCTCGGCGATGATGTTGCGCTGGATCTCCGATGACCCGGCGTAGATCGTTTCCGCCTGCGCCCACATCCATCCGTACTGCCAGCGCCCATCCTCGATCGCAAAATGTGAACCGGGCGCCAGAGCCCCATAAGGCCCCTGGACGCCAACAGCGGTGTCCTGGATGCGCTTGTCCATCTCGCTCCAGTAGAGCTTGGTAAGCGATGCCTCCGGCCCCGGGGCCTGCCCGTGCTGGGCGCTCGTGAGGCTGCGCAGGCTGATGAGGCGGAACACATGCGCCTCGATCTGGGCTTGCGCGACTTTCTGCCGGACGGTCACATCAGCTCCCGCGCCGCGGTCTCGGGCCAGGCCCGCCAGCTCCATGACCGCGCGTTCGAAACGAGCCGCTTGCGCAAGCCCGCCGCGCTCGAAACCGAAAACGGTCATCGCGATCTTCCAGCCCGCACCCGGCTCTCCCACAACGTCACGATCCTCGACTACCGCGCCGGATAGGAAGATCTCGCAGAATTCCCCGCCTCCGGTCATCTGCTTGATGCGCCGCACTTCCACGCCCGGCTGGTGCATGTCGACGAGGAAAAAGGAGATTCCCTTGTGCGCCTCGGCGTCGCTGTCGGTCCTGGCGAGGAGAAAGCTCTTGTCCGCGTAGTGGGCGCCGCTCGACCACGTCTTCTGGCCGTTGAGAACCCAGTGCCCATCCTTTCGCTCGGCGCGGGCGCGAAGGCCGGCGAGGTCGCTGCCGGCGTCTGGTTCGCTGAACCCCTGGCAGAAGATCAGCTCGCCGGAGAGGATGCGGTCGACGTAAGTGTCTTTCTGCCACTGCGAGCCTGACACGAGCAGCGTTGGCGCCAGCAGGCTCACACCCAGGCGGCCGAGGATGATGGGCGCTCCGGCCTTCGCCATCTCTTCGGAGTAGATGGCCTGCATGACCGGAGTCGCATCCCGGCCGCCCGCCTCCTTCGGCCAGGCGAGCTTCAGCCAGCCGGCTTCGTGGAGGCGGCGCTGCCACTGCCGCTGGAGGTCGGTCTCCTCCTCTTCCCGGAATCCACCCACACCCTTGTGCCGCCACTCGTCGGGAAGGTTGTGATCGAGCCAGTCGCGGACCTCTTGCCTGAAGGCTTCCTCGTCAGCTGTGTAGCCGAGGTCCACGATTCGGACGTTATCAAATCGGGCATCCTAGAAGGGTGGCGGCTGAGGTTCTGTGCGGCCGGTGCGGCGCGCTGCTCACCAACCCGAGCGCGCCATGTCCGCGATGCGGCGCGCCCGCCTCGGGCGCCTATTCGGGTGGCCCCGGCCCCGGCGCGTATGCGGGCGCATATCAGGGCGGGTACCGGCGGGCGCGCAAGAGCCCAGCGTTGGCGGCCGCCCTTGCCATCGTTCCCTCGTCGGCGTCGGCGGCCTGCAGTTCTTCGGTGCCGACCTCGACCTGACCGTCATCGGCGCGGCGATCGGCGTCCCGATGGAGCTCGGCGGCGGCGGCCTATGGCTCTTCAGCATCGTCGACGCATACCGGACCGCCAAGCGAATGGAGTCGGGGGGAAGCTAGCTCCCGACTACGAGGCTTTTCTGCGACGCCTTGTCGTCGCGCGACGCTTGGTTGTCGTAGCGGCTGCAGTGGTGCGCCGCTTGCGGCGCTTCGGCGTGGCCTTGAGCGCCTTCTGCACACGGCGCTGGATGGTGCGCAAGCCACGCTCGACCGTCCCGCTCGCCGCTTTGGTTCCGCGCGCCGTGAGCTTCTCGACCTGACCCTTGAGCTTGCGATTCTCTTTGATCAGCTCAGCGACCATTGAGTTGAGCTGCCCAACCAGATCCCCGCCACCCACTCGACGTCGCGTGGTTTTGCTGCCGGGTGGACGGCCGCGACGACGACGAGTGGTTTGCTGTGGCTCTGTTGCGTCTGCCATCTCGGCTCCTGATTCAAACGGAAATGTTGCGGACAAACCGCAGTATACCCACGCTCTTCCGCGCGACTGCTTATCAGGTCATGCTGCAGCGAGAGCCGGTTGGCGAGTGATGCTCTTCAATCCTTCGCGCGCTAATTCATGTGCAGGATTGGCTTTACGGCTGACATAACGGACAACTCGCCAACCGCGCCGGCAACGCTCACGAACTTCATGAACGGCGATGCGAAAACTGTCGCTGGAAGGCATTCGGCTGCGAACGACGGGTGCGCAATCGGTGCGCACGATGACGCGGTGATAGGGCCAGCGCGCAGCAGCGAGATCCAGCGCACCTGCGCACACATGCGCCTCGAGCTGGGCCGAACCGCCCAGGTGCGAAAAACCGAACGATTCCGTATAGACGGCCCGACCTCTAATGAAAACGGCCAGGCCACATCCTGCCCGGCCGTTTCTGTCGAGAGCGGCGTCAACGTAGATCACCAGGCACTCCCGCAATAACTGTCCCTCCTTAGCGGTGAAGTTCAGAGTTACGCGAGAGCCTAACACGATGTTGCGGGCTTGTGACATCCGGGCCACTAGATGTGGTGGCCTCCACCCGCAAGAGCCGGAATCGATCTTGTTTCGGCTAGTCCGAGGGAGGGATATCGGCTCCCATGGCGTGGTAGCCGCCGTCGACGTGGACCAGCTCGCCGGTCGTCATGTTCAAGTAGTCCGACAGCAGTGCCACCACTGCGCGCCCGACCGGCGTCCGGTCCTGCAGGTCCCAGCCCAGCGGAGCTCGCTGTCCCCACACCTCCTCGAAGTCCTTGAAACCCGGAATTCCACTTGCCGCGAGCGTGGCCAGAGGGCCCGCGCAAACGGCATTGACGCGGATCTTGTAGCGCCCGAGATCGCGCGCCAGATAGCGGGTGACGGATTCCAGTGCTGATTTGGAAACGCCCATCCAGTCATATTTCGGCCATGCCTGGGTGGAATTGTCGAAATCGAGTGTTACCAGCGAACCGCCATGCTCACGCATCAATGGCAGAAATCCGACTGCCAATTCTTTGAATGAAAATGCGCTCACCTGGAGCGCGGTCGCTACGCTCTCCCATTTCGTGTTCAAGAATTGGCCGCCCAACGCATCCGGCGGTGCGTAAGCAACCGAGTGCACGAGGCCATCGAGACGATCCCATCGTTTGCCCGTTTGTTTCGCCGCGGCTTCGATGTCATCCGGCTTGGTGACATCCATCTCCAGGA
>VBGM01000041.1 GCA_005880855.1 Chloroflexota bacterium | reverse complement strand
CCTCCACCGCGATCGCGTAACCGATGCTGCGCCGATCGCTCATGCCGGCGATCAGAATTCGCTTGCCTGTCAATATCACGGCTGAATCCCCCTAGCGTTCTCTAAGGTTTGTCGCCGGTGGCCACCGGCGCGTCCTGGTGCGACCAGTCGCTCCAGGAGCCTTCATAGAGCTTGACGTCGCTGATCCCCGCCAGCTCGAGCGCCAGCAGGTCGTGGCACGCATTCACGCCCGATCCGCAATAGACGACGGCCCCAGCATTCCCGTCGACCCCGATCGCCTCGTAGCGCCGGCGCAGCTCGTCGGGCGATTTGAAGCGGGCATCGGCGTCGAGGTTGTCGATCCATGGGGCGCTGACGGCGCCGGGAACATGACCTTTCTTGGGATCGATCGGCTCGTGCTCCCCGCGATAACGCTCTCCGACCCTGGCGTCGACGATGACGCGGCTGGCTCCGGCGCCGGCCTTCGAGAGCCGCTC
>VBGM01000040.1 GCA_005880855.1 Chloroflexota bacterium | reverse complement strand
GTGAAATCTGTGGCGAGCTCGCCGGCGATGTTTCTGAACACGTTGGCGTCCGCTGGGCCGCCCGGCATCATGAGGAGCACGGGCCCCGACCCGCGCACTTCGTAGTACAGGCTGGCGCCTGGCACGTTGAGTGTCGCGGGCTTCACCTGCGCGGTCGGACTCATGGTTTTCACCTCCGGATTCAGGTCCTCTAACCCCTAAGACTGGCCTTCCCCACAAAACTAATCGGTTTCGTTCAGGAGCGCGGCTATGGTGGGCGCCGCGGGCCGGTTACCCCTCGCCGCCGGCGCTCGTTACAGCTATCAAGGTGCCCGAAGAATCGCGCAACATGGTCGGCCGGCTGGCGGGAGCCCTGGCGTTCGCCGCCCTGGCTGCCGCCTGCGGCGGATCGAGCGGACTTACTTCGTCCCAGCCGGCGCCTTCGCCAGTAATCCTGGCGGACACGTCGCCTGGCCGGTTCCAGGTCAGCGTGTTCGTCTCGATGGGCGGCTACGACCGCACCAGCCGCGACAGCGCCACGCTCGACATCAACGTCACCGCCGGCGGCCACCCGATCAGGTTCACGCGCAACGAGGGCGTCACGTGCAACGGCACGGCTCTAACGCGCTTCGTGGGCGCGTTCGAAGGAACCTTTCCGCTCGATGGCATCTCAGGCAAGGCCATGACCTGCGAGTACGTCTCCGGCACCAAGTCAGCCTCAGTGACGCTGGCGATGCCACGGAAGCTGCGCATTCTCACCCCGCGCGAGGGAGAGGCCGTCTCCCGCGGCGCGCGAACCGATATCACGTACGACGCCGATCCCAGCGGAGCGCCGCCCTGGGGTGTGGTTGCCATATCGGCCGACGCCAAAGCCTCGGCGCTCCCCATGAATACGACTTCGACTCACTCCGCTTTGGACACGAGCACCTTCACGCCCGGCCCTGGATCGATAGCACTGACGCAGCAGGTCATCCTGAGAGGAATCCTGGCTCCGGCGTTCCGGCCCGTCACCGGGATGGCCAACCTCATGACCTCGATCCAGGTCGTCTGGCGCTAGCACGTCGACGATCGGTCCGCCGGCGCGGACAAGACCTAGGACGCGCGCGCTAGCCGGCGCTTCACCAGGTCAGCCGCGGCGGCGCTCCAGTCGGGGAGCTGAAAGCTGAAACCTGCCTCGAGAAGCCGCCGGGGCACGACCCGACGGCTCTTGAGCACGAGCTCGCTTTCGGTGCGGAGGAAGAACGAGCCGATCTCGAGCATCCATCCCGTGGCCGGCAGGCCTAACGGAGCTCCGGACGCCCGGCGCATCGCGGCCATGAAGTCGCGATTGGGCAGCGGGCTCGGTGCAGCAATGTTGACGGCGCCCTCTAGATCGCTGTGCGCGATCAGGAAGTCCACGGCGCGGGCGAAGTCGGTGTCGTGAATCCACGACACGAACTGCTTCCCTGATCCGGTCGCCCCACCCAGACCCAGCCGGACCAGGTTGAGCAGGGTGTCGAACGCGCCGCCCCGATCGGGGCTCATGACGATCGCGCTGCGCAAAGCGACCTTTCGCGTCCGCGGAGTGTCGGCTTCGCGAAACGCTTCTTCCCATCGGGTCGCCACGTCGTAGCTGAACCGCCACGTAGATGGCAGGCCGGGCTCGTCGCCGCCGATGACACCATCGACGTCGTCCATCGCGCGATCGGTCAGGTGCGTATAGATGGTCGCCGTGCTGGCATTCATCCAGAGCTTCGGCGGCTGCGACGCGGCGGCGATCGCGTCGCCCACAAGCCGGGTGGTGACGAGGCGAGACTCCAGGATCTCCCGCCGGTTGGCCGCGTTGTACCGGCAGTTGACGCTGCGCCCGGCAAGATTGATGACGGCATCGGCGCCTTCCAGTGCCCGGACCCAATCGCCCCTGCTGATCCCATCCCACTTGATCGTCTGCCATGGCGCCGGCTCGGCGCGACGCGAGACGACCACCGGGGACACGCCTCGAGCATGCAGATGTCGAGCGAGGATCTGACCGACCTGCCCGCTGCCCCCGGTGATGACGACGTGCATGCGCGCTACTTGAGGGCCACGGTTTCGTTCCAGGTCTGCAGGTCGGCGCCGTCCGCGTGGTCGTTGACGAATCGGAATGGCCTCACAAGCTCGCGCAGAGCCAGCTGGTAGTGAAACGTCCCCGCCTCGATGGCGGTGCCCGTGATCGAGAAGGTCGCCGAGGCGCCGGCGGCGAGATCGCCGCAGTCCAACGCGGAATGTTCCAACTCGACGGTGCATCCGCCGGGGTCGGTCACCTTATGGCGCTCGTACCACTTGTCTGCGGACATGAAGGTCAGGCCGACGTGGGAGAGGGCGGGGCCGGTGTTGGTCACGTTGACCACCAGCTGAGCCCGCCCGCCGACCGCCGCCGCCTGCGTCGCCGAGGCGCTGATGTCGGCCGTGAGCGCCAGCGGGGCGTCGAAGCATGCGGAAAAGGCAAGCAGGACGACTCCCAACAGGGTCTTCACTTCATTAAACCTTTGCTCATTGAGGGCGGTAACCGCGGGGCTTATTGTGTGCGCGGTGACCTCGAATCCCAGCCGCGTAACGCGCGCGCCCACACATTCGTTTGTCTTCCCAGTGGGGACCAGGCTGGCGGCAGTCATAGTGGTATTGGCCGTCGCCGCTTGCGGGGGCACGAGCGGCGTCGCCTCGCACAACAGCCCGTCGGCGTCGGCAGGGGCATCCATGTCCCCGAGCGAGTCGCCCAGCCCCTCGCCTAGCCCAACCCCGACTCCCGGCCCGACCCCGACTCCCGTGACAGTCCCCTCGTGGGCGGCCATGCACGCCACCTGCTCGGGAGCGCCGGCGACCCAGGAGGCACTGATCAACCTCCAGGGCGCGACACACCCGGTCCTCGCCGACGTCACCGATCCCACACATCCCCGCACGATCTGCAACATCACCGGCTCCTGGAGCCCGCAGCTCGTGACCCAGGGGCAGGTCTCATGGTCTGCCACCCAAGGACGCGCCGACGCTCCAGGCCCGAGCCTCATCGCGACGCTCGACCTGTTCACGGGAACCAGCGTGGTCGTCGCCTCCTGGACGGGTGGTGGCTTTCTGGACGGACTCCATGCCTGGAGCCCCGACCACACGACGCTCGCCTACCTCACCGCCGACGCCACGGCGGTCAACGTCCATGTCCTCAGCGGCGGCGGCGACCGTGTGCTGGCGGCGTTCGGCGCCGTCCCCGGTCGCGGCGTGAACCCCAACGAGGACGACGCCTTTATCGGGTTCTCACCTGACGGTGGCTATTTCGCCCTCGAGCAGACCTTTACCCCCAACGGCAATCACCTGGTCGTGTGGAGCACGGCCGGCATCGCGTTCTCGCAGGCGAGCGCGACCATGGCCACATGGGGCAGCACTACGAGCAAGCTTTACTTCCGGCAGCCGAATGCTTCCGTCGTTTATGTCTGGGACTCGTCCGGCTCGGCGGGCAACCGTACGCAGGCCTTCGGCCAGCAGTACGCGTGGCAGGGCCCGCGGGCTGACGCCGGCGACGACTACCTGGCCTTCACGGTTCGCGACGCGAGCGGCGTGCCTCATGTGTGGCTCTACGGGCACGGCGGAAGGGCGGGAGGGCAGATTCCGAACGAGCGCTCCTCACCGGTGTTCCTGAACTCGGGGACAGTCTTTCTGCTCGAAGAAGCGTCCTGTGGGGCGAACTGCGGCATCGGCCCGGCGCACCAGCCCGACGGCAAGACGTTCACATATAGCATCGCAACCCAAACCGAGACCGCCTCGACAATCGCCACCGTCCTCGGCGTGTGGCCGCGGCCCGGCCAGGTCTGAGGCGCTGATCATGCGTCCAGCCATCATGATGGGATGATGTCGGCCCCAGACATGGACGAGACCATTTCCGAACGAGCCGGCAACGGCGCGGAAACACCCGCGAATGGCGGCCCAGCAGGGGTCGAGACGGCCCTCGAGGCTGCTCCCCAGCCGGCGCTTGCGCCCGCGCCGCTGTTCGACGCCACGCCATGGCCTGTCGGGCCGCGGCCTGCGGCAAGGCCGATTCCAATCTCGAGACGGCTCAGCCCCCGCATATGGACGGCGGCCCTCGCCGTCGCGCTCATCGTCGCGGCCGGCGGGCTGGCCTTCCTTTACATGGATGACACCAGCGCGCAGAACAGAGCCCGACAGCTCGCTTCTGCAAACGAAGCCCTGAAGAGCCAGAACAAGGCGCTTTCGGCCCAGCTGCTGACGACTCAAACGAACCTCACCGCCACGCTTGGCGAGCTGGCCACTGTACGGGCCGAGCTCGAGCACCCCAACCTCACCATCTGGAACGTGCCGCAGGAAATCAGCGGTCAGGACTACTACCTGGCGGGCGGCGCGCCCGACACCTTCACGTACCACCTGAAAGCCACGTCGAACGGGCCGATGTCAATCAGCATTCTCACCCTGGAAGACTTCGCCAAGGCCATCTCGTGCGTGCAGAACGGCCAGGGCAGGACGAACTGGTGCATGCACCACTCGGGCAGCCCCTTCCACACGTGGAACAGCGTGGGCAGCGTCGACTACGACTTCCATGGTGCCGAGGGCTGCGCCGACTACGTCGTGGTCTTCACGTCAGCACAGCACGTCACGGTCACACCGAACATCAGTGTCACCTACAACCCGGCTACCGCTGCCACAGGTTCCTGCGCATAAGAGCAATTACCTCCCCACTCGTGGGGAGGTCGGCAGCGCGAAAGCGGCGGGGTGGGGGACTGCCAATCCGCTTAAAGCGTTGCGTACGGTGACAAAGTTAGGTTAACCTACACTTCGTGATAGGTATAGCTGAGTCAATAGTTAGGTCGGCCTAGGCCCAAACGATGGTCGAAGTCGCCCGGCGCAGCACGTTCACCCAGTCGCAGGAGGACTACCTCAAGGCGCTCTACCACCTCCATGGCGACACCCGCCCCGTCCCCACGCGCGATCTCGCCCAGCGCCTCGGCATCTCCTCGCCGTCGGTCAGCGAGATGGTCGGCCGGCTCGTCACCCAGGGCCTGGTCGAGCACGACCGCTACCGGGGCCAGCAGCTGACAAAGGAAGGCAGGAAGGTCGCCCTCGAGCTGGTTCGCCATCACCGTCTCCTCGAGATGTTCCTCGTCCAGGTTCTCGGCTACAGCTGGGACGAGGTCCACGAAGAGGCCGAGCGACTCGAGCATGTGATCTCCGAGCGCATGGAGCAGCGGATATTCGATCTGCTCGGACGTCCCGAGCTCGACCCGCATGGCCACGCCATCCCCACCCTGACCGGCAAGGTCCGCCCGGTGAGCAACCGCCCGTTGAGCGAGTGCGCGGTGGGGGAGAGGGTAGTCGTGCAGGGCGTCTCCGACGACGACGCCGCCAAGCTGCGCGAGCTCGACCGCCGCGGCCTGGTACCCGGGACCCCTGTCGAGGTCGTGGGCGCTAGCGAGTACGAAGGACCGATCGACATCCGCATCAGAGGCCGCAGGTTGAGCGTTCCGCTCGGACTCGCGCGCGCATTGTTCGTCGAGCGCCGTTAAGGCTTGGCCGAACCCGCTCGCAATACAACGATCGAGGAGCCCAAGCCGCCGCTTGTTCCTGTCACGACCCCGAAGGTCCCGCCCGCGGTGGCAGCACTTCCTGGCGAGGCGCGGGTCCTTCGGGCCGCCGAGAAGGCGCTCGCGGGCCAGACCCACGGCCTCCGGGCGCTGCTGCCGTTCCTCGGGCCGGCCTTCGTCGCGTCCGTTGCGTACGTCGACCCGGGCAACTTCGCCACGAACATCGCCGGAGGCGCGCAGTTCGGCTACATGCTGCTGTGGGTCGTGCTCGCGGCCAACCTCATGGCGATGCTCGTTCAATCAATGAGCGCGAAGCTCGGCATCGCGACCGGGCTCAACCTCGCCGAGGTGTGCAGGCAGAAATTCCCATTTCCCGCCGTGGTCGGATTGTGGCTGCAGGCCGAGGTCGTCGCCATGGCCACCGACCTCGCCGAGTTCATCGGCGCGGCCATCGGCATCCATCTGCTCTTTCCATCCATCCCGCTGTTCATGGCCGGGATCATCACCGCCTTCGCCGCGTTCGGCATCCTCTCCTTGCAGTCGCGCGGGTTCCGGGGCTTCGAGGCCGTGATCACGGTGCTGGTCGGCGTCATCGTCGCCGCATTCGCGTTCGAGGTCATCCTCGCCCGGCCATCGGTGGGCGCGGTCGCGGCCGGCCTCGTCACGCCCCGCTTCGATGGCACCGAGAGCGTGCTCCTGGGCGCGGGCATCCTGGGCGCGACGGTGATGCCACACGTGATCTACCTGCACTCGGCCCTCACGCAGCGTCGAGTCGTCGGTGCGACCGAGGAAGAGCAAAAGAAGATCTTCAACTTCGAGAAGTGGGACGTGATCATCGCGATGGGTCTGGCCGGCCTCATCAACGTTGCGATGCTCACCATCGCCGCGGCCGCGCTGCACGCCCACAACGTCAATGTGCCGAACCTCGATGCCGCCTTCAGAGCCCTCGGGCACACCCTTGACCATGGCGCCGATATCTTCTTCGGCCTTGGCCTGCTGGCCTCGGGCCTGTCGTCTTCTTCGGTTGGAACCCTCGCCGGCCAGGTGGTCATGCAGGGATTCATCCGCCGCCGCATCCCGTTATTCCTGCGCCGGGCGATCACCATGGCGCCGGCCCTGGTCGTGATCGCGATCGGCCTCGATCCCTCGCGGGCTCTGGTGCTGAGCCAGGTCGTGCTGTCGTTCGGCATCCCGTTCGCCCTGATCCCGCTGCTGCTTTTCTGCCGCGACCGCGGCCTGATGGGCACGCTGGTGAACAAGCAGTCGACCACGGCACTCGCCACCCTTGTGATCGGCGTGATCCTCAGCCTGAACGTGTTCCTGATCTACCTGCTTATCAGCGGGCGCTGAGGAGGCGTTCGGCCTAGCTCTTGCCTCCACCCTGGAGCAGATCCCGTACGCGCTCGTACTCTTCGGCGGTGATCTCACCGGATGCGAACCGGCGGGCAAGGATCTCGAGAGGCGTTTCCCTCTGCGTCTGGTTCACTGACATGCCGGCGGGTCCGGCCGGATAGGCGGGGCAGCCGGACGATCAAACCGCCCAAATAACAAGCGCAGTCACCCCCGCTACGAAGAACACGAAGAGGGGCAAAAGCCAGAAAAAATGGAAACCGAAGCCTGGTCCGAAAACCACCATGCACTAACCTCCGCGCCCGAGGATCGGCCGCAAAACGAGAATACACTCGTTTTGGCCGATCAGGATTCGAGGGCAAGGAAGGGTTTGCTGTGAAGCTGGGCGTTCAGATCGGCTACTGGGGCATGGGGCTGACCGCCGCCGACCAGCTCCAGATCGCCCGCACCGCGGAAGACCTTGGCTACGACTCCATCTGGTCGGCCGAGGCATACGGTTCTGACGCCGCGTCCGTGCTGGCGTGGCTGGCGGCGGGGACGAGTCGCATCAAGCTCGGGGCGGGCATCTTCCAGATCCCGGCACGCAGCGCTGCGATGACCGCGATGACCGCCGCCACCATCGACCAGCTTTCGGGCGGGCGCATGCTGCTCGGCCTCGGCACCTCCGGCCCGCAGGTCTCCGAGGGATGGCATGGAGTTCGCTTTCCGCACCAGGTCGAGCGCACACGCGACTATGTGGCGGTGGTGCGGATGGCGCTGGCGCACAAGAAGGTCGAATACCAGGGCGAGACGATGCAGCTGCCGCTGCCCGACGGGCCCGGCAAGGTGCTCAAGCTGACGATCCGGCCGGTGCAGGACCAGATTCCCATCTACCTCGCGGTGCTGGGGCCGAAGAACGTCGCGCTCGCCGGCGAGATCGCGGACGGCTGGCTGCCGGTCTTCTTCTCGCCCGAGCACGTGTCGAAGCTGCGCGTGCCGCTCGAGGAAGGCGCCGCTCGTGCCGGCCGGTCGCTGGACGGTTTCCGAATCTGCCCCAGCGTCAACGTGATGATCAGCGACGATGTCGCCTCGGCCCGCGACACGATGCGGCCCATGCTCGCCCTGTACGTCGGTGGCATGGGCTCGCGCGAGCAGAACTTCTACAACCGCCTGGTGTCGTCTTACGGGTTCGAGGCGGCCGCCCGAGAGGTGCAGGACCTGTACCTCGACGGCAAGCGTGCTGCTGCCATGGAGGCGCTCCCGGACGAGCTCATCGACATGACATGCATCGCCGGCCCCAAAGATCGGGCTCGTGAGCGGATGCGCGCGTACCGCGATGCCGGCGTGGAGACGTTGATCGTTTCGCCGATGGCGTTCGACGCCGAAGAACGTGTGAACCAGCTTCGCCTGGTCGCGGAGGTCAACGACTCGCTGAGTTAGAGGCCTCTGCGATCGTCGACTGTGCGACCGATCGGCATTCGATTGGCTCTTTTCGCAACAGCGCCGTCGTGCGCTGATGTTAGGCGTTGGCGGGCGAGTAGCCTGAATGCGTCAATGGACCGAGCGTTGAATCAGCCGCCGCCGCTCGTCGACTACAACCTCTTCGAGGCCGACCGCCCGCTGCGCGAGGCCCTCGAGCGCGAGGGCGGCTCATGGGCGCAGGACGTGGTCTCCGAGCTGGGCCGCCTCGCCGGCACCGAAGAGGCCATCGCCTGGGGATTCCAGGCCAACTCCAACCCGCCGCAGCTGCGCACCCACGATCGCTTCGGCAACCGCATCGACGAGGTCGAGTTCCACCCCGCGTGGCACCGGCTGATGGAGGTCGCGATCAGCCACGGCCTGCACTCGCTGCCCTGGCGCGAAGCGCGCCCCGGCGCCCACGCCGCGCGCGCGGCCGCGTTCTATGTGTGGTCCCAGGTCGAAGGCGGGCACGGGTGCCCCGTCTCGATGACCTACGCGGCGCTTCCCGCCCTTCGCAACCAACCCGAGCTGGCGGCTCGTTGGGAGCCGCTGATGACATCGCTCGACTACGACCCCGGCCTGCGGCCACTGGCAGCGAAGCGCGGCGCGCTGTTCGGCATGGCCATGACCGAGAAGCAGGGCGGTTCCGACGTGCGCGCCAACACGACACGAGCGGTACCGATCGGCGCGGGCGGCCCTGGCGGCGAGCACCTGCTCACGGGCCACAAGTGGTTCTGCTCGGCGCCGATGTGTGACGCGTTTCTCGTTCTCGCGCAAGCGCCGGATGGGCTGTCGTGCTTCCTGCTGCCGCGGTTGCTCGACGACGGCACGCGCAACCAGTTCCACATCCAGCGCCTCAAGGACAAGCTCGGCAACCGGTCCAACGCGTCAGCGGAGATCGAGCTCGACGGCGCCTGGGCGGTGATGATCGGCGAAGAGGGACGTGGGGTGCGGACGATCATCGACATGGTGAACCACACTCGCCTCGACTGCGTCATAGGTTCGGCGTCGCTGATGCGACAGGCGGTCGCGCAGGCCACTCACCACACGGCTCACCGCAGCGCGTTCGGTCGTCTGTTGAGCGAACAGCCGCTGATGGTCAACGTTCTCGCCGACATCGCGGTGGAGTCGGAGGCGACGACAATCCTCATGATGCGGCTGGCCGGCGCGTTCGACCGCGCAGCCGACGCGCGCGAGGCTTCATTCAAGCGCCTCGCGCTGGCCGTCGCGAAGTACTGGACCTGCAAGCGCGCGATCGCGGTCGTCGCTGAGGCCCTCGAATGTCACGGCGGCAACGGCTACGTCGAAGAGTCGATCATGCCGCGCCTCTATCGAGAGGCGCCGCTCAACTCCATCTGGGAAGGATCTGGAAACGTCAATGCCCTCGACGTCCTGCGCGCGATGGAACGCGAGCCTGCGTCGGTGCTCGCATTCCTCGACGAGCTTGACGAGGTCCGCGGTATGGACCCGCGCCTCGACGATTCCGTGCGGGCGTTGAAGGTTGTGTTGGCGGCCGGTGACATCGAAGAGGTCCGCGCGCGCAGCATCGTCGAATCGATGGCTGTTGCGCTGCAAGCATCGCTCCTCGTGCGGCACGGGGATCCCTCGGTCGCCGAAGCGTTCTGCGCATCACGCCTGGATTCGAATGGCGGCCGGTCGTTCGGGACCCTGCCGCCGAGCTCGAAGCTGCCTGGAATCATCGAACGCCATCGGCCGCGAATCTGATGGCTCGTGCCGCGTGCGCGTACGTTCTATATACATAAGGTGGTGAGGGCAGAGCTAGATGAGATCGAGGACGTATGGCGGAGATCGCCCGTATCTGCTGTACCGCCGAACGAACTTATGCTCGTTACCGATTTCGACGGGACCCTCGCTGACATCGGTCCGGATCCGGCGCGATCCGCCGCCGTACCCGAAGCGCTAGACGCTCTGCGCCGCCTCGCGCGTCTGCTGAGGCAGGTCGTGGTTCTCAGCAGCCGCACCAGCACCGAGCTCGAGCGCCTGGTTCCGTTGAGTGGCGTGCGGCTCATCGGCGACAGCGGCCTCGCGCCGCCAACCCCCGACGAGAAGCGAGCACTGGAACGGTTCAACGGCGAGGCAGCCAAGCTGATGGCTTCTGTGTCCGGTGCTTGGCTCGAGATCAAGCCCGCCAGCACGACCGTTCATCTCCGCAACGCGCAGATCACCGGCGAGGAGGCGATGGCGCTTTTGCGTCCGCTCCTCAAGGACACCGGGCTCTATGGCGCGCAGGGCCGCAAGGTCATCGAGGTGCACACGGCGTTCGCCGGCAAGGGCACGGCCCTGACCAAGCTGCTCGACGAGGTCGAGCCCGGCGGCGTCATCGCTCTGGGCGACGACGAAAACGACCGCTCCGCTTTCGAGGTCTTGAGCGGAAGCGAGATGCCTCACATGTGTATCGGCATCAGCTCGCCCGAGGTCCGGCCCGATCTATTCGCACGATGCGACCTCGTGCTCGGCAGCCCGCGGCAGGCCACCGCGTTCCTCCAGATGCTGGCCGACTGGGCATCGGCTTCTCTGGAAACTAGCCGTTCGGGGTAACGGTCACCGTCCGCGTCAGCGTAGCGCTGCCTCCAGAAGACGTAAATGTCGCGGTGAACATGTGGACACCGGGCGTGAGGGGATGGCTCAAGAAGCGAGACTCCGTAAACCAGCTTCCATCGGGCCTCAGCTGGCAAGGTAGGTGGTTGACGGCTACAGGCTGGCCGTCCAGCGCGAAGGCGATGGCGACGTTGGCCTCGAAGGCCTGGCAGTCGGCAAGTGAGGTCTCGAGGTCACCGATGCGGAACAAGATCCATTCATCCGTGGAGGCCTGGAACGTCTCTGAACGAGGGAGATCGGCTCGGCAAAGGTGCTGGAAGGCCCCTTCGTTGCCGGCGCTTCCGGGTTGAGCGGGCAGTCCAACGTCAGGTGCCGACGCCAGACACTCTGCAACAGGTACCGCAAGGCTGTCGATGTCGCGGCTGTCCGCCGCAACGGGTAGCGCTGCCGCGACCACCATTGCAGCCGCCACGAGTGACGAATACCATGCCGTGGCTCTCATGACTCCCTCCCCTGGCGCTGCCGCTTGCTCAGCCGGCAACCCACCCACGCCGCTATAGGCGTTCTCCGGAGCTTTGTCAACCTGAATATTCGAAACCGAGCCGCCTCTAGCCGACCGGCGTTCGACCCGACGCCACCAGATCGCGTATGTCCTGCACCTGCCGGCTGATCCAGCGCGCGATGTCGTTGGTGCGCACCACGTCGCGCACGCCGGCGTTCAGCTTCCGCCGCTCTTCATCGCTCATCGTCAGCCCGGCATGCATCGCCGCGGCCGTGGCCTCGACGTCGAAGGGATTGACGG
This sequence comes from Chloroflexota bacterium, assembly GCA_005880855.1. Classification (GTDB taxonomy): domain Bacteria; phylum Chloroflexota; class Dormibacteria; order Dormibacterales; family Dormibacteraceae; genus UBA10449. Next base: position 5,414 of record VBGM01000040.1, on the reverse strand, counting down.
ACAGAACGTGCTCGTGCAGCTCCTCGTGCGCGCCCGCGTTCTCCGAAAGCACGATCACGCCGTTGGTGTGGTTGACGAGCGCGCCTTCCTTGACGACGAGGTTCAGGCCGTCGTAGACGGGGTTGACCAGCAGCACGTCGAAGTTCCGCAGCGCCGCCATCGCCTTCCGCTCGCTCTCGCCGATCTCCAGGCGGATTGGCAGCCAACCGGCGCTCCCGAACTCGCTGTTGGTGCGCCCTACGGCCTGGCGGATGAGCCGAAGGTAGCGGCTGTAAACCGCCACGTCCTGCCGCGACGGCTGTAGGAACGCCCAGAACTGCACCTTGCCGCGCAGCTCGGGGTGATAGCGCAGCAGCTTGTCGAATGCGATGAAGCCACGCACGATGTTCTTGGAGGGGTCGGTGCGATCGATGCGGACGATGAGCTTCGGCGGCCGCCATGTCGAGATCTCGCGCTCGATCCTCCTCACGCCTTGCGTCGCCGCCAGTCGCGTCGTCGCGGGCACGTCGATGGAGATTGGATAGTGACGGGCGTACACCACGCGGCCGCCGAACAGCACCGCGCGCTCATGCTCGTCGACCTGCAAGCCAGCGTTCTCTTCGCACGTCATCAGGAAGTTTCGAACGTCGAGGCTCGACTGGAAACCGACCACGTCGCAGCCGAGCATCCCCTCGAGGATCGCGTCGCGCATCGGCTTGGGCAGGATCTTCCAGTACTGCGGCGTCGGCCATGGAACATGCACGAAGTGCTGGATCATCGCCGAGGGCAGCGCCTGGCGCACCAGGCGTGGCACCAGGTAGAGCTGGTAGTCGTGCACCAGAACCAGCGGCCGCTTCGGCGCCGAGCGGGCGACGTCCACGACCCGCGCCGCCACCTGCCGGTTGACCTCGACGTAGCCTTCGCGCCAGGCCTGGTGGATGCGCTCGTCGATGATCGGCTCGTTGGCGAGGTCCCAGAGATAGTGCTGGATGAACCACAGCACCGGGTTCGCGAACACCGAGTAGTACATGTCGTACTGCTCGCGCGTCGGCGAGACGTAATGGAGGTTGCCGGTCGTTTGTAGGAGCGGCACCGAAAGCGGTCCGGCATGTCGCGTGGCCAGGCTGCGCTCGGCGTCGGTCCGCGCGACCGCGACCCAGTCGGCGCCCATGGCGTCGGCAAGCGTGAGCAGTCCGGTGATCACCCCGCCGGCGCCGCGCTTGAAACCGCCTTCGGGCCGGGGCTCGTGTGGGGCGCGATTGCTGACCACGATCGGCGAGCAGTCCGGCAGCGTCCGCGTCACATAGGCTCGCAGTGAAGACGCGGGCGTAGTCCTCAAGATCGAGGTGATGAGCGGCCGTTCGGTGTCGGCGATGCTCATGGGCTTAGCCTCCCATGCCGGGGTCCACGTCGGCAAAAGGGGTCCCCGCGAAATCGCCAGATTTCGTGGGGTACTCAGGCGACATCGAGGAGCGGCTTAAGGCCGCTTAACAACTCTAAACGCATCACGGGACGCGGCTACCCGCTCCGGGCGCCCGTTCGCTCCTTGACCAGCGCCGAGCGGTCGACCGGCACCTCACGCACACGCGTGCCCGTGGCTCGGGCAAGCGCGTTGGCGAGGGCGGCGGGGCCGGGGATGGCCGGCGGCTCGCCGACGCCCTTGGCCCCCAGCGGGCCCACTGGGGAAGGGATCTCGATCAGGCTCACGTCGATGTCGGGCAGCTGGTCGGCGGTCGGCAGCTCGTAGTCGAGGAAGCTGCCGGTGCGCAGCTGGCCGTCGCTGTCGAATGCCAGCTGCTCGCCCAGCGCACGCCCGAGGGCCTGCGCCGCCCCGCCGTGGATCTGCCCTTCCACCTCAGGCGGGTTGATCGCCTTGCCCACGTCCTGGATGGCGGCGTAGCCCGTCAGCTGGAAGGCCCCGGTCTCGGGATCGGTGCGCACGCGCGCGATCTGCACCGTGAACTGCGGGGACGCGGAAAGCACCGCCGAGCGCCCGCTGGCGTGGATCGGCTTGTGCCGGCCCATGAACTCGGTGCTGATGGCCACCAGCCGCGTGATCTCGACAAACCGGTCCGGGACGCCGCGCACCGACACGCGGCCGTCGGAGATCTCGAGATCCTCCGGCGCCGCCTCGAGCTCGTCGGTGGCGATCTCGAGGAGCTGGCGGCGCGCCTCCAGCGCGGCCTCTTGCACCGCGCCGCCGATGCTGTAGGTCGTCTGACTGCCCGCGGCAATCGGACCATGAGGCGCGGTGTCGGTCTCGCCGGTCTGGATGCGGACCTTGTCCGTCGAAACGCCGAAAGCCTCGGCCGCGATCATGGCGAGCCCCGTCGTCGCCCCGCTGACGTCGGGCGTGCCGATCACGATCGAAAGCGTCCCGTCCGGTTCCACACGACAGCCGGCGGCGGCCGGCGTGCGCGCGCCACCCCAGGAGCCGAGCGCGACGCCGACGCCCTCGCCGGCCCCGACGGGCGCGGTGTACAGAGGATGCCTGCGCGCCGCCTCGAGGCACTCGATCATCGCGATACGCGGCCACGGGCTTCGGTCGGCGGAAGGGTCGCCTTCCTTCGACGCGTTGCGCAGGCGCAGCTCGATCGGGTCGATGTCCAGCTGCAGCGCGAGCTCGTCGATCGCCGACTCGAGGGCGAAGTACGCCTGGGGCGCGCCTGGGCCTCGATAGGCGTCCACCGGCGTCTTGTTCGTGGCCACCTCGAATCCGGTCAGCTCGAAGTTCGCGATCTGGTACGTCCCGCCGAGGAACGAGCCGGTGATGCCGGCGTGCCAGCCGCTGGTGGCGCCGTTGTCGTAGTGGTAGAGGACGCGCAGCGCGACCAGCTTGCCGTCTCTTTTGGCGCCGAGCTCGAGGTCGAAGACGGCTCCCGGGGCTGGGTGTCCGACGACGAATTCCTGCTGCCGCGTGAGCGCCAGGCGCACGGGCCGGCCGACGCGAAGTGCGAGCATCGACAGCAAAACCTCGAGGAGGATCACCTTGCCTCCGAAGCCCCCGCCCACCGGCATCGGTATGACACGCACCTTGTAGGCGGGAACCCCGAGGACCTTGGCGACGTCCTCGCGCAGCGCGAACGGCCCCTGCGTCGGCGCCCAGATGGTCACGCCGCCGTCGGCCTCCGGACGGGCGATCGCCACGTGCGGCTCCAGCGGCGAGTGATGCACGCCCGCCAGCCGGTAGGTCTGCTTGATGACGACGTCAGCGCCGGCGAGCGCCTTGGCGACATTCCCTCGCTTGAAGCTGGCCACCGCGGTGACGTTGGGCGGGCGCTCGGTCGGCTCGGATTCCGACGCCGTCGCCGCCCCGTGCACGGCGGCGTCCTCTTCCGAGGTCTCCGCCACGGTCTCGAGCACCTGCGGCGCGCCTTCCCGCATGGCGACCTCGGCGTTCGTCACGGCGGGAATCGCTTCGAGGTCGACATCGACCAGCGCGGCCGCGTCCGTGGCCGCCGTCTCGCTCACCGCGACCACGGCCGCCACCGCCTGGCCGCCGAAGAAAACGCGATCCACAGCTAGGGGCTTGTCGGGCCCGTTGGCGGTGGAGGCGAGGTCGGCCCCCGTGAAGACGCCGACCACGCCCGGTGCGGCGGCCGCCGCGGCCGTGTCGATCGACTTGATCCTGGCCGCCGGCAGCGGGCTCAGAACGACCTGGACGTGCAGGAGCCCCGCGATCTCGAGGTCGGCCGTATACCTGGTCACCCCGGCCACCTTGTCCGCGCCCTCGAGCCTCCGCTGGCCCCGCCCGACCACGCTCATCCCGATCGATCATGCCAGAGCCAGGGACTCGGAGTCATGCCCCCCTCCCCACAAGTGGGAGGCGAGTGGACTTTCCGGCCGCTCCCCGCCACAATGATGTTGGAGTAAGCGGCGGCCCGCTGTGGTCCGCCACCCCTCGTCGGCGCGCTCTCGCCCCGGTACCGCGAAGAGGACACCGGGAAGAAGGCGAGTGGGGGAGGCAAATGCCTCGAGCTTTTCGATCTAGGAGAAAGCTATGACTCCAGCTTCGGTCCGGTATCTCAAAGCCCTATGCGTGGGCAGTGTGGCGATACTCGTCGCGATCGCCTGCGGCAACCCGTCGCCGCAGAGCTCGAATCTCGCAGCCAACCAGACGCTGACGTTCCCGATCCTCGCCGACTTCGGCACCCTCGATCCGGCAGTGTCTGACGCGGAGACCGACCAGGAAATTCAGCAGAACATGTTCGACGGCCTGGTCAAGTTCGACAACAACCTCACCGTCGTTCCCGACATCGCCGCTTCCATGCCGACCGTGTCCGGCGATGGACTGACCTACACGTTCAAGCTCCGCACCGACGTCACGTTCTCCAATGGCGACAAGGTCACCTCGAAGGACGTCCTTTACTCGTGGAACCGCTCGGCGGCCATGCAGGGCGCCTACGCGACCAACCTTGCAGCCATCGACGGCTATGACAAGGTCTCGAAGAACACGGCAAGCGGTGCCGCGCTCGAGGCTCTGCTCGAGAAGAACGACCCCTCGGTCACCCTGACCGGGCTCACCGCTCCCGACGCGAGCACTGTCCTCGTCAAGATGTCCGCTCCAGCCGGCTGGTTCCTGCCCGCCATCGCTCTATCGGGCTCCACCGGCGAGATCGTCGACGTGAACGCAGTCAAGCAGGACTTCGACAACTGGTGGACGAACCCGGCGACCGCGATCGGCACCGGGCCGTTCAAGATGACGTCTCGCGTTCCGAAGCAGTCTGTCGACTTCGCTGCGGTTTCCAACTGGTGGGGTTCGCCGAAGCCGACCCTGACCAAGGTTCACCTCGATGTCTCCGTCACCGACGCCTCGACCGCCATCACCAAGTACGAGCAGGGCGGTTACGACGTCTACGGCTACGGCGGCTACAGCAACATGCCCGTCGCCGACATCAAGCGCATCCAGGCCACTCCAAACGAGGTTTCCCAGCTCGTGCTCCAGCCCAAGGTCAGGAGCTACTGGGTCAGCTTCAACATGGTCCACGACACGAAGCGCACCGCGGGCGGTCCGTTCCTGCTCGCCAACGGCCAGTCAGGGCACGACCTGCGCATGGCATTCGCGCTGGCGGTCGACAAGGCCAAGCTGGTCACGGTCGTCTGCCAGGACATCGTCTGCACGCAGGCCACCGGAGGCCTGATCGTGAAGGGACTCAACGGGTACCTCGGCGATGGCCAGGACCCACTGGCCAAGTTCGATGCCGCCCAGGCCAAGACGCTCCTCAAGAGCGCCGACCCCGACGGCTCCAAGACCAAGGGTCTGACCTACACCTACGACCCCGAGAACTCGCTCAACAAGCCGACCGCGGAGTTCCTGCAGTCGCAGTGGCACGACAACCTGGGGGTCGACGTGGCCATCCAGCCCGTGTCGCACTCGCAGTTCATCAAGGCCCGCCTCAAGGGCTCCTACGTGCTGTCGCGCGACGGCTGGCAGG
>VBGM01000124.1 GCA_005880855.1 Chloroflexota bacterium | reverse complement strand
ACGGCGAAGACCGGCTGCACCATTCCGCTGATCGGGACGGTCACGGAAGGGTCCACAGGTCAACCCTAAACCGCCCGGGCTTTCCTGCCAACTCCGATGGAGAAACTGAAGAAACTTGACTTAGGACCATGCCAGGCTTAATAATTTCAATGTGGTAATCATCAAAGCTCAGGAATGGCAGGAGCTCACCAGGCTCACCCAGGGCCGCTCCGTCGCCGTGGAGCGGGTGCGCCTGGCCGACGGAGGGGCGGCCATCGAGGGCTCGTGGGAGCTTCCGCAGCTGGCTCGCCTCGCCGCCGAAGACCAGATCTTCGTCACCGCCTTCGTCCGCTCCCACGGCTCCATCAAGGAGATGGAGCGGATCTTCGGCGTGAGCTACCCGACCATCAAGTCGCGGTTGAACCGCATCGGCTCGAGCCTCGAGTTCGTCGACACCAACCCGCGCCCGTCTCGCGTGGAGATTCTCCAAAGGTTGCGGCGCGGAGAGATCGACGCCGATGCGGCCATCGAAGAGCTGGAGGGATTGAAGTGACCGAAGCGCGCCGCCAGGTTCTCGAGCTGCTGGCCGCCGGGAAGATCACGGCCGATGAGGCCGATCGCCTGATCGGCGCGCTGCAGGGCGGTGAGTCAGGTGTAACAACGGCTGCGCCTGCGAAGCCGGCGCCGAAGTATCTGCGCGTAATCGTGGATTCCAACGAGAAGGACGACGGCCCTGTGCACATCAACGTCCGCGTGCCGCTGGCGCTGCTTCGTGCCGGCGTGCGGCTAGCTAGCCTCATCCCGGGCTCGGCTCAGGCAGAGGTCAACCGAGCCCTTCGCGAGCAGGGCATCAACGTCGACGTGAGCCAGATCAAGCCCGAGAACATCAACGAGATCATCGACCAGCTTCGGGATTTGACGGTCGACATCGACCACAAGTCAGACGACGTGAAGATCAAGATCTTCGCCGAATAGAGGAGGGGTAAGGGTGGACGAGTTGGTTCCAGTTCCGGCCGTCCCGACAACGCGGCCGCGGCCGTGGACGGTGTTCTCTTCAGGCCCGTTTCGCAACCTGTGGACGGCGACCACGCTGTCGCTGCTGGGCGACATGTTCAGCTACGTCGCCTTCGCGTGGTTGGTTCTGCAGCTGACCGGCTCCGGCCTGGCGCTGGGCACCGTACTCGTGGTGCAGGCCGTGCCCAGGGCGCTGCTCATGCTGGTGGGAGGCGCGCTCGCCGACCGCATCTCTCCGCGACTCACGATGCTCGGCTCGATGGGGCTTCGCACCGTTGTCGTGGCGCCGCTGGCGGTGCTCGTCATCACCGGTCACGTGCAGATGTGGCAGGTCTACGGCATCGCGCTGGTGTTCGGCATCGTCGACGCGTTCTTCATGCCGGCTCGGTCGTCGATCCTGCCGAAGGTGGTCAAGGACCACGAGCTGGAGCCCGGCAACGCGGTCCTCAACGTGACCGGTCAGGCGTCAGTCATTCTCGGCCCGGTCCTGGCAGGGCTGACCGTTGCGAAGTTCGGAACCGGCTGGGCATTCGCCGCCGACGCGGCATTCTTCGCCATCGGCTTCTTCTTCATCCTTGCGCTCCCGGTCGCCGCGCGTGCCGCCGCGGGCGCCGAGCATCCGGACGGCGGCATGGGCGGACAGATCGTCGCCGGCTTCCGCTACTCATGGGCCGACATCGGGATCCGAGTGACGCTGATCGTGATCGCGGTCGTCGACTTCGCCGCGAACGGCGCACTCGGCGTCGGGCTGCCCACCCTCGCGCACGGACGATTCGCCGCGGGCGCGAATGGCCTCGGCATCCTGTATGCGGCGTGGGGAGTGGGGGCGACCGCCGGTGCCCTCGGCGCCGGATTCGTGCCCGCGCCGAAGGTGTTCGGGTGGATGCTCGTGGTCATGTGCGTGTGGTTGGGCGCCGGCATCGGTGCTGTCGGGGTCGTGCCCTCGCTGCCACCAGCGGCGATCGCGATGGGGCTCTCCGGCATCGTCACCGGGGTGATCAACACCTACGGCATCAGCTGGCTGCAGCGGCGCACGGACCCGGCGATGCAGGGCCGCGTGATGTCGCTGGTCATGCTCGCGTCGATGGGCACGACGCCGCTTGCCTACGCGGTGTCCGGCGTGATCGCCGACGCCAGCATCACGTGGTTGTTCGTGCTTGCTGGCGGGATGATTTTTCTGTGCGGCGCGGGCGCTGCTGCGAGCAGGTCGGTCCGTTCTCTTCGCTAACTACGGGATAGGATCGGCACGTCATGAACCAATACGACGCGCTGATCGTCGGAGGGCGCGCGGCCGGTGGCAGCCTGGCGCTGCTGCTGGCGCGTCAGGGTCGGAACGTTCTCGTCGCCGACCGCGACGAATTCCCAAGCGACACGATGTCAACGCATTTCATGAACCTTGCCGCTGTCGGCTCGTTGAAGCGGCTCGGTGTGCTCGAGGACATCCTTGCCGCCGGGTTCCGCCGCGTCACCCGGCACCGCTCGTGGGTTGGCGACTGCTGCTTCGAAGGCCCCGCCGGTCCGCCGGGGACCTTCTCACTATGCCCGCGCCGCGTCGTGCTCGACTCCGTGTTGATGGACCACGCCGTAAAAGCCGGAGCGCAGTTCGAGCATCGGACTCGCGTGGAGGGACTGATCAACGACGGCGAGCGCATCGAAGGCGCGGTGCTGCAGACCGCGGGCGGCGAGCGTCGCGAGGTTCGGGCGCGGATCGTCATCGGTGCCGACGGCAGGTCGTCGAAGGTCGCCGAATGGGTGGGCGCCGAGGAGTACGACGCCGTGCCCGCGCTGCGGCCCGCCTACTACGGTTACTTCCACGGCATCGAGCCACGACCCGAGGCAACGCTCGAGCTCATGTTCGGCGGCGACCAGATCGCCTTTCTGTTTCCGATGCGGGAAGGCGAAGACTGCATCGCCATCGAGATACAGCCCGAGGATTTCGAAGAGTTCCGGTCCGACCATGCCGCCGCATTCGATTCGCGCCTTCGCCGCCTGCCCGAGATGGCGCGACGCATGAAGAACGCCCACCTGGAGGGCAAGATCATGGGCGTCAAAGGCATCGACAACTACTTCCGCAGGCCGTATGGCCCGGGCTGGGCGCTGACCGGCGACGCCGGCTATCTCAAAGATCCCAGCACCGGCTCGGGCATCGGCGATGCGGTCGACGTGTCTTTCATGTTGGCGAAAGCGCTGGGCGAGTGGTTCGACGGTGCGGACTGGGAGCCGACCATGTCGGCCTTCCACCAGAAGCGCGACGAGGTGATGAAGCCGATGTACGCGGGGACGCTCGCGTTCACCCGAATGCGGGACGTCGGTCCCGCCGAGGAGGCTCTGTTGAAAGCCATCTTCATGAGCCCGGGCACGATTCGCGGGCTCGCGTACTCGATGCTGGCGAGCCTCCCGACTCTCCTGTCGCCGGCCGAGGCCGGGCGGACTCAGTTCATCAGCAAGATGTTTGCCGCTCCCGCGGAAGCGACCAAGAGCTGATGGCGCGCGTCGAGGCGCACGGGCTCGGTTTCGAGGTGTGGGACGAAGGTAGAGGCACGCCCGTCGTGCTGCTGCACGGTTTTCCCGACACATCGGAGATGTGGCGCCTCCAGGTGAAAGCGTTGAACAGCGCCGGCTTTCGCACCATCGCTCCGGATTTGCGCGGCCGCGGGCGCAGCGACCGGCCGGCTTCGGTGGCCGATTACGCCCTGCCGAAGCTCGTCGGTGACGTGACCGGGATCATGGATGCGTTGGGAATCGAGCGCGCCCACGTGGTCGGTCACGACTGGGGTGCGGCTGTGGCGTGGTTCGTGGGCATGCTCGCGCCGAATCGGGTCGATCATCTCGTCGTCGTCTCGGTTGGCGCTCCAGGTGCGGCCGGGCCGCCAACCCTGGAGGACCTGCAGAAGAGCTGGTATCGGATCCTGTTTCAGTTCGAGGGCGTCGCCGAGGACCTCGCGCAGCGCAACGACTGGTACCTGATGCGCACGCTGCTTCAGGGCGGCGGGGATGACATCGAACGCTACAAGGCGACCCTGTCCGAGCCCGGGGCGCTGACTGCCGCCCTCAACTGGTACCGGGCCAACGTGCCGCTCGACCGATTGATCAGCACCGGCGCGGGCCCGCAGCTGCCGCCGGTGTCGGCGCCGACCATGGGTGTCTTCGGGACCGCCGACCTCTATCTGTCGGAGAACGCGATGGTGAGATCCGCATCGAAGGTGAATGGCACCTGGCGATACGAGCGACTCGAGGGCGCCGGCCACTTCATTCCGATCGAGCAACCGGACCGTCTCAACGAGCTGCTGCTCGACTTCCTGCCCAGGCGTTCCTGATGGTCTTCAAACCGTTCTAGTCAGCCGGCGAAGAAGTCGGCGATTGCGGTGCCGGCTCCGGGGAACCACTCGTGACCGCCGCCGACGACCAGGCGCAGCTCAACCGGCGCATCGCCCTCCCATCGGCGGACGGTTACGTCGCCTTCCTGTCGAACCTGAGCGAACTTTGTGCATCCATTCGATCGACGCCATCGACGCACCACGTCGCTCAATGGCGCGTACGAGACCTGGTCCGGATAGTCGGCGCTCGTCCCGCCTTCGACCGGAACATTGCGGTCGTCGCTGCCGTGGATGATCAGCACCGAGATCGGGCGGGTGGGTGCGCAGGGAACAGCGTCCACATCTCCTGACGGATCCGCCATGTTGCCGGCCACCACCGCGATCCCCGCCAACAGTCCGCTGAGCTCGCAGCCGAGTCGATGAGCCATCATGCCGCCGCGCGAGAACCCGGCCACAAACGCC
>VBGM01000194.1:4892-5393 GCA_005880855.1 Chloroflexota bacterium | reverse complement strand
GTCGTCTCCGAATCCAAACATGCCGTCGCGGTCGTAGAGGGTCGGGCAGTCGACGAAGTAGACCACCATCTCGCCGAGACGGCCCTCGAAGATTGTCGCCGGCACGGTCTGCGCCCCGAGCGGCACCGGAAGGTCGTGGATGACCGGCTTGAGCCCGTGCTTGCCGATGTCCACCTGGCGGTAGCGCGGCAACACGACCCGCACGTCGTGCCCGAGCCGGCGCAGCTCCTTGGACAGCGATGCCGCGACGTCGGCAACGCCGCCCGACTTCGCAAACGGCGCCAGCTCCGAAGTCGCGACGAGCACCTTGAGCTGCTTTGGCCCCGGCGCTTCGACCAACGCGCCGTCGGCCGGGATCCGCAGTCCCAGCGACCCCGCTGGAGGCACCTGCTCGATGTCGCGGCCTTCCCGGCTGACGATGAGCGCCATCTCCAGCGTGTCGCCGCCATGCCGGCCGAGCAGCTTGAGTGGGACGGAGATGTAGAACGGATCGCTTTCGTT
>VBGM01000194.1:0-4761 GCA_005880855.1 Chloroflexota bacterium | reverse complement strand
TCAGCTTGCCGTCGTGCCCGCTAGTGGGAGGGCCCGAGCAGTAGATCCAGAACTCGATTTTCTGTGAATCCAGCTCGGCCGGCGATCGCGGGCTGTCGATGCGAATGTATACGCGCTCGGGATCACAGCCATACAGGACGCGCTCCACCACGCCCGCCGGTCGGTGAAGAGCCCCAAAGCCCGAGCCGACGACGTAGAAGCCGGCCTTGCTCCACGCCGGGTCGCTTCGTGATTTGGGGCTGATGCTCTCCGCCGGCACATGGCGCTCCGGCGTCGGAGTGCGCTGGAATATCGGCTGGAACAGTCGCGCCGGGGCGCGCTGGCCCATGAGTTTGTACACGTTGCGAAGATGAAGGCGAAACTGGTTGTCCCAGATCGTGTCCATGCCAGAGTCGTGCTTTCGGCTGAACCACCAGAACCAGTCGCTCCCTTCGGTGATCAGGATCTCCCGCCAGCCGAGCGCAGCCGCATCCGAAAGCTGCGGGCGCTGGCGCGACTGTTCGTCCAGCCACGTCCGTGTGTCCGCCAGCAATTCCCAGGCGACGTTGTGCTCGGGATCCCCGATCCACGTATCGAGGCTGGCCCCGATCCAGCTGCCCGTGTGCAGGTGATGGAGGTTCTGCTGCGCCGGGTGCTCGCTCAGGAAGTCGGAGACCGTGGTGGTGACGATGTCCGGCGTGGCCTCGAGCTCCGTGTAGAGGGCGTTGAGGAAGTCGTGGCCGTCACGCGGATAGAACTCCCACGCGTTCTCGCCGTCGAGGGCGATGACGGCCAGGTAATCCTTGTCGCCCTGCTGCTCCCGTATGCGCCGTAGGCGGCCGACCAGGTTGTGCGCCGCGTCGACCGACGACATCCGCTGGTAGTCGAAACCGATCGAGTTCGAGATCTGGGAGTCGCGGAACACCATCGCCATCGACTGGCCTTCGCGCTCGACCTCGAAGGGCCGGTAGAGCTGGTCGGGAGCGTTGACGCGGCCCTCGTTGTCGCGGTAGAAGTGCGTGTCGAGGGAGCGTGCCAGCACCTCCTCGTCGCTGACCATCCAATCGACGCCCGCCTTGGTCGCCAGGCCGACCACGCTCTCCCCCACAGCCATCTCCGACGGCCACATGCCGGTGGGCCGGCGCTGCAGCAGGCGCTCGAACAGGCCCTGTCCCATCTCGACCTGGCGCTCGGCGTCTTCGCGATGCGAGAAGTGGTGCTCCGGGAGCTGGATCTGGGGATTGGCGGTCCGCGCCGACTCGATGTGGATCAGGAGCGGCAGGATCGGGTGGTAGTACGGCGAGAAGGTCAGCTCGGCCTGGCCGCGGTCGGCCAGCTCCCGATACTTCGGGATGACCTTCTGCATGATCTCCATCTGCGCCTCGAAGAGCGGCTCCTTGTCCGACTCCGAGAAATCGCGATCCTTCCTCTTCAGCTCCGCCAGCCGGGGATCGGATTCGGCCCATGCCGGGTCGCACCACGCGAGGTTGAACCAGATTTGCAGGTCGAGCATGTCCTGGTTGGTGAACTGCGCGTCGGCGGCACGTGATGCGAGCTCCAGATAGCGCGGCGACTGCTGCACCCGCAATGCGCGAGGGGACTCGCGCATCCAGCGGATCAAGAAGGTGCGCTCCTCCGACGACAGCTCGTCCGCGTTGCGCTTGCTGAGGTTGAGGAAGAGGTCGACCGAATCATCCTTGCCGTAGTCCTCGATCTGGGCGAGCAGGCTTGGGACCAGGTTGAACGTCGCGCGCACCTTCGGGTAGGCATCGAGCAGGGCGGGCATCTTGAAGTAGTCCTTGGCCGAGCGCAGGCGTACCCAGGGCAGCAGGTACGTGTTGGTGAGGTCGTCCTTGTAGTACGGCTGATGCATGTGCCAGATGAAGGCGACGTGGAGCGGTTTCATGAGTTACACCATCATCCCAGCGGCGCGGGTGCGGGCGTCACCTGGCGTACTCGTCAAGAGCGCGTATGAAGTTGATGTACACACGTTGCTGCTCGCGCAGAATACCTAGAGCACCGAGCTCCCACCATTCGTCGGGCGTGAAGTAGGCGCTGACCTCGGCATCGGGACCCCAGCGTCCGAACCACTGGATGAGATGGAGATTGTCCGATTGGAGCAGCCACCTCGCGATCTCGACGAGGCGAGGATCACCGGTCAGCCTCGCCTTCGAATACGCGTGATGCATGAGCCTGAAGAGGCCCTGCTGCGCTTCGTTGCCGAGGAAGAACTCCATGCCGCCCTCGCCCGCCCATGTCGTGCCGTATTCGTTGACCGGGACCTCGAAGTGCCGGGTTGCGAGCTCATTCACGGCCTCCGATGGCAGCAGCATTCGCACCTTTCGCTTCTTCAGCTCTTTGGCCAGGGCGCGCATGAACTCGAAGATGCCGCCATCACGGCGATGGTGCTCGCCGAAGGTCTCGAAATCCCAACCGACCATCACCAGCTCGCCCCACGTGTCGCGCACCCACGTGGCGTACGTGTCGGCCATCAGAGGCCAGTGGTTCCAGTAGCGATTGGAGAAGCGGTACCCGACGTCATCTGACAGGTCGTGGTGGCGTACGAGCAGCTTGAGACGCTGCAGAGGGTGCTGATACACGTGGGTCGGCTCCCGAAATCCCAGCTGCCATCCTCGCCCCTCCATGAAGGCTGCCGCGAAGCCGCATTGCTGGAGTGCGAAGTAAGCGTCGTTGGACATGAACATCTCGGTCGTGTCGGTGACCGCGATCGGCTTCTGAAACAATTCCTCGAGGCGCTGACGTCCGGCGAGCATGGCCTCCTTGAACGCCAGGATGTCGAAGTAGAGCAGCCACGAGTGATAGGGCTCCACGTTGACGATCTCGACGTTGGGGCTCGTGCACAGCTTCTTGAAAGCGTCGAGCACGTTTGCTCCATAGCGTTCGGCCTGGATCAGGAACGAGTTACTGAAACCGATCGACATCTTCCAGCCCCGCCTCACAAGGTCGGTGAACATGGCGGCTGCTGGGATGTACGAGCTGGCCGCGACCTGCTCGAAATAGCGCCGGTCCAGCCCGTCGTCGAATAGATATTCGGACATCTCCTCGGGCGCGGTCTTCGCCGGTACGACCTGCGCGGGCAGCTTCAGCCGGCGCGGCTGGTGGACGACCGTGTAGACGACGAGGTTCTCAGCCAAGGGGCGGTCCCGCCTTGGAGACGCGCCGGCGCGCGAACTTCGAGCTTTCCGGCGGCGCCATCACCCTGACCGCCTGCTGGGCGGCCGCAAACTCGAGGCGCAGCAGGAGCTGGTCGATCACCTTCTCCCACGTGTACGAGCGGGCAGTGACGCGGCCGCGCCTGCGGATGGCCGCGGCCAGGCGCGGCCGCTCGCGAATCAAGTTCAGCTCGGTCACGAGCTCGATGGCGTCGTCGGTCTCCACCACGAGGGCGTTGCGATACGCGTTTGCATAGTCCTCGCCGGTGGCGCCCGTGACCGCGAGGCCGCCCGCCGCCATCACCTCGAGCCCGACAAGCCCGAACGGTTCGTGGCCGGAGTTGGCCAGGACCGCGTCACAAGCCGGGTAGATGACGCCGAGCAGCGGATCGCTCACGAAGCTGGTGAGGTTGACGATATCCGCCGTGGGGTTCTCGCGCAGGATCGCCGACAGGCCGGCCGGCTCTGCGGGCGCTTTCACGTCGATGACCTCGAGACCCTGGTGCTGCGCGTGGATGATCACGTCGCCTCCATGCGCCTCGCGGCCGCCGCGCATGACGAGCCGCACACGCCTGCCGTGCCGCTTGAGGTAGCCAGTGGCCGACACCGCCATCAACCAGCGCTTGTCGGGATCGAAGCGGCCGATCTTGAAACAGAAGTGGTCGGCCGACGCCGCCGCCTTCAGATTGGCGACAGCCTCGGGATCGGCGTCATGGATCGATGCTCGCGGGATGCCGTTGGGGATGACGACCGGGTTGTGGCCGCGCTCCCAGACCTTGAACTTCATGTAGCGGCTGACGGTGGTGATCGTGGCCGCGAGCGCGAGCGCGGACCAGTTGATGCGATGAAACCCAAAGGTGTTGTTGGCGTTCCACAGGATCACAACGCGATCGCGCAGGCCACGGTAGTAGAGAGAGTCGGAGATGAGATTCATCGACCACGACGTATGCCATTCCTCAGCCAGCACGACAACGTTCTGGCCTGCGGCGGCCGCGGGCGCGATGACGTTGTCGATGAGGGTAGGCGGGAGGCTCGTGTTCCAGTCGCGGATCTTCTCCTCTTCGCCGTCGTACACCCCGCCGCGATGGCGTGCGGAGATCCACTGGCACCACCGCCGGTACACGAGCCGGCCCGACTCGTGGCTCTCCTCGGCGGGCAGGTCGGGGTCGCCACAGAAGTAGAGGTATGTCTGGAAGCCGAGCTGGGCCAGGGTGCGCGACAGGCCCTTGACGCGAACGCCGAGGCCGCCTGCCTGGCTGTATACGTCTGGGCCCTCGAAGCTGAGGATTACAAAAACGGTCTGGCGCGGATCGAATACCATCAGCCGCCGAGTGCCCGCAGCGCGATCGCATGCAGCTCTCGATTCGGCGCGCACACGACCGAGGTCCGGCTCTCGAGCTGCGCACCAAGCGACCTCAGAGAGCTTCCTTTGAGATCCGTCGCCACCCCGCCGGCCTCTTCTAGTACGAGGAGGCTGGCGGCCATGTCGAACACCCGGACCGGGACCGGAGCGCAGAACGCGTCGAAGCTGCCGGCTGCGGTGTGCGCTATCGCGAGCGCCATCGAACCGAGGATACGGATCTTGCCCGAGCGCTGGACGAGGCCGCTC
>VBGM01000039.1:47026-52666 GCA_005880855.1 Chloroflexota bacterium | reverse complement strand
CGTTCTGGTCGTCGTTCCCCAAGGTCATCCAGGACGAGAGCAGGATCAGCGGGAAGGTGTACGCGGTCAACACCGGGGAGAACAACACCGCGATCTACTACAACACCGCGATGCTCAAGCAGGCCGGCATCTCGGTTCCATGGCAGCCGAAGTCGTGGGACGACCTGCTCTCGGCGGCGCGCGCCGTCAAAGCCAGCGGCCAGAAGGTGATTCCGTTCTGGACCGCGGCCGGTACCAGCGCTGGCGCAGGTGGAGTGCTGCAGGGCAGCGCGAATCTTGTCTACGGCTCGTCGACTCCGACGATCTTCGACTACACCAGCAAGAAGTGGGTGGTCGACAGCCCCGGTCTCCGCGAGGTCTTCGACTTCTACCGCAAGGTGTATGGGGAGCACCTTGGGGCTTCGACCTCAGACCTGTTCTCCCCCAAGTCCGTGGGCCGGCCGGTGGTTCTCTTGAAGGATCACCAGCTCGCCATCGCGGTCGGATCCAACTGGTTTGCCGATGCATGGACCGAGACGAACCGCCACTGGGCGAACGCGGCCCAGGAGGCGAGCGCCATTCCACTGCCGACATCGCACGGGCAGGCACCCGGGAGCGCGAGCACTCTGGGCGGTTGGGCCATCGCGGTCTCCAAGGTCACCAAGCACCCTGAGCTTTCTTGGGGCCTGCTCAAGATCATGGAAAGTAACGACAACCAGACCTATATCGCCAATCGGGCGGGATTCGTCCCGCCGAGCCAGACCGTGGCCAAGTCAGATGGCTTCTTGAACTTCGCGCCTCCGTTCAACAAGGCGTTCGGCGACGCGCTGCCGAACTCGAAGCTAGTGCCCTCGGAGCAAGAGGGCTATCCCGCGTGGGTCCAGGGCATCGGCCAGGCAACTGGCCAGATCGCCACGGATCCCAACACGTCTGTCGACGCGGCGATCAAGATCCTGCACGACACCGTCGCCAACCAGGTCGGCGCCGATAAGGTCGAGACGCTGCATTAAGGAGGAAACCTTGGCGGGGCGGATCTCGGTCCGCCCCGTCACCTGATATAGAGGAGACCAGGCTCAGCCTTGTATTCCGGACCCGTCATCGACTGCGACGTCCACCACGCTCGGAACACCGACGCCGAGCTGATCGAGTACCTCTCGCGCGGGTGGCGGGAGTACGTGACCGACCGTGGTCGAGCAGGCAACGTCCCGCTTGCGGTTCAAGACGGATTTCCGAATCCGCATGGTTTCATGCGCGCCAACACGTATCCCGAGGGTGGGGGAGAGCCGGGCGGGGACTACGAGACCATGCGCGCCCAGCTGCTCGATGCATCGGACGTGCGCCGAGCGATCCTGACCTTCGGCGACGACAGCCACCTGGCGGGCCACCACAACCCCTACTTCGCGAACGAGATCGCACGTGCCTGCAACGACTGGAGCATCGAACGATGGCTTTCCCGCGACCCTCGCCTCGTGTCCTCGATCATGGTCGGGAGCCAGCTACCCGACCTTGCCGCGGCGGAGGTCCACCGGCACGCGGCCAACCCTCGCATGGTCCAGGTGATGCTCGTCGACAACCCGTTCGGCTATGGCTTCGGCCACCCGATCTTCCACCCCATCTATGCCGCGGCCGAGGAGACCAACCGGCCGGTCGCGATTCACGGTGGCGCCGGCGGATGGGCAAATCCCCCGAGCACGGGCGGCGGGAGCGTCAACACCTATTTCGAGACGCACACGCTCTGGCCGCAGGCAATCCAGACGCATGTCGTGAGCTTCATCGCGCACGGGGTGTTCGAGAAATATCCGAAGCTGCGCCTGGTCCTGATCGAAGGCGGATCGGCGTGGATCCCAAGCCTGCTGTGGCGATTCGACACCGAGTTCAAGGGTTTGCGCCGCGAGGTGCCCTGGCTGAAGCGATTGCCAAGCGAGTACTTCGCGGAGCACGTCTGGGTCAGCAGCCAGCCTCTCGAGATCTCGCCGAAGCGCGAGCACGTTGTGGAGCTGCTGCGCTCGATGCACCTCGAGGACAAGCTCTGCTATGCATCGGACTACCCGCACTGGGATGCGGACGAGATCGATTACCTGTCGTCGCGGCTCCCGGCCGAATGGCATCGACAGGTGTTCCTGGAGAACGCATGCCGCCTTTATGGCTGGAACGCCGAGGAGCTGGGACGGCCGGCGGCGGCGGCCGGACAGGTTACGTGACCGTCGACGTTGGGCCCATCTCGGATTTCGAAGAGCGGCGCTTCCGGATCGTGCAAGCGGCCGGCCACGAGATCGGCGTTCTGCGCTGGCAAGATCGTTTCTTCGCGGTTCACAACCGCTGCCCGCACCAGAAGGGACCGCTGTGCCTTGGCGTAGTCAGCGGCCGCCTGCACGGCCGCGCCCCGGGCTCGATGGAAGTCGATGACGAGACCCCAGTCATCGCGTGTCCGTGGCACGGTTGGGAGTTCGACCTGGAACGAGGGCGCGCCCTATGGGAAGAGGGCTACGCGGTGAAGGTCGTTCCGGTCCGGATCCAGGGAGGACGCGTCCTTCTCGAGCTGGGAGGAGGCGCCGTAGCTAGTCCTTAGCGCTCACGACATGCGTGCTCACCGTGTGGTGGGCGATCCGCTCTTCGTCCAGCACCAGTCCAAAGCCTGGCCGGTCCGGGATGCGAACGCAGCCCTCCGCGTCGATGACGAGGGGGTCGAGCAGCATCTGGTCGCGCGCCGCGGCCGTCCAGCCGCTCGGGGGGTCGTGAGGAAACTCCAGGAATGGACAGTTCGGAATCGCCACCGCCAGGTGAAGATTGGCCATCAGTCCGATGCCGTTGCCCCAGGTGTGCGGAGCCAACTCCAACCCGGCGAGCTCCGCGAGCGCGGCGACCTTGCGCATCTGCCCGACGCCCTCGGACAGCAGCGCATCGGGCTGGAGGATGTCGTAGCAGCCGCGGTCGATGAGTAGCTTGAACTCGTGCAGGCCGTGATTGTCCTCGCCGCCCGCGATCGGCAGCGTATCGAGCCGGTCTCGCAGCCGGCGGAGGCCGTCGTAGTCGTGGCGTGGGAGCGGCTCCTCGAGCCAGCGCACATGCATCCTCTCCAGCTCGCGCGCGACCTCCAGCGCGAGAGGGAACCCCCAGTTGCGATGGCCGCCGTGGCCCGGCTCGACGCCGGCCTGATTGGCATCGACCATGATGTCGATCCGGTCGCCGACCGCTGCCCGCACCGCCTCGACGACTCTCAGGTCTTCGCGCGGGTCTTCCAGGTGGAATCGGAACTTGACCGCCCGGTATCCCTCGGCGAGCATTCGCTGCACGTCCTCGACCCGCTGCTCGGGTGATCGGACCTCGGCGGTCGCGCAGTATGCAGTGACCCGGTCCGAGTAGCCACCCCACAATCTCGCCACCGGCATGCCCGCGAGCTTGCCGATCAGGTCCCACAGGGGCATCTCCATGCAGTACACAGGGGCGCCAAGGATTTCCGCGTCGCGCAGCACAGGTGCGAGACGCTCGACGTACGTCGGATCCTGGCCGATGAAGTAGGGGGCGACGAACCGCTCAATGGTGACGGCCGCCTCCAGCCCCGCGTGAGCCGCCCCGACGCCGGTCTCGCCGTCGTCCGTCTGGACCTCGATCAAAACCATGAGCAGGTTGGGTTGATTGCGCCCGCGCGCCCAGGCCGGATGGAACTCGCCCTTGAGCGGAAAATCCACCACCCGGCACGTGATGCGCTCGATCTTCATCCGCGCGCCAGCGGTGCCAGCAGCTGAGCCGACTCGAGGACGGATTCATCGGCGGGTACGAACGGGTCCTCGTACTCGATGCTGATGGTGCCGCTGAAACCCTGGTCGCGCAGCAGGCCGACGAATCGCCGCCACCAGTCCTCGTCATGGCCCCGGCCGACGGTGGCGAAGTTCCACGGCATGTCATCAGGCGGGTTGGGCCAGCGGCTGTCCAGGACTCCGTTCAGGGCCATCCGATGCTCATGCAGCATGGTGTCCTTGCCGTGGACGTGGCCGATGCGATCGCCCAACGCCTGGATCATCGCGAGCGGGTCCATCGACTGCCAGAAGAAATGACTTGGATCCAGATTCACGCCCAGGTTGGGGCCGAGCTCCTGCACACGTTTGAAGGTTTCGAAGTTGTAGACGTAGGTGCCAGGGTGAAGCTCGAAACAGACCATGAGGTTCGGGTGCTCGCTGTGCGCGAAGGCCGCAACCTCTGTCCAGTAAGGCGCGACACGTTCGCGCCACTGCCACTCGGCGATCTGCTCCAGGTCCGGCAGCCAGCCTCCCCCTGAGAAGTGCGGCGCCGATCGATCTGCCGCCGCAGCCCCCGGGCACCCCGACATGGCGACGATACGGTTGACGCCCAGCGCCGCCGCCAGCCGGATCGCGGCGCGCAGGTCGTCGCCGTGGCGTTGGGCGATCTCGGGATTCGGATGGAGCGGGTTGCCAGAGACGTTGAGCGCGGATATGCCCAGGCCGGCGTGGTCGACGATGGCTTGCCACTGGCGCAGCGTGCGGGGATTGGCAAGCAGCTCGGCCGCATTGCAGTGAGGGGCTCCCGAGTAGCCACCGACCCCGATCTCGAGGTCCTGCACCAGGCCGGTGCGGGCGGCCCAATTCGCCACCTCCTCGAGGCTGCGATCCGGCATCGCATCAGTCAGCAGGCCAATTCGGATGGCGGAATTGGAGCGTTCCAAATCGCCGCCAACTTATTGCCTCGGGGGCTATTTTGTCAACGCTTCGGTCCTTGACCGAAGGCGGCGACTGCATGCCGCTCGATGAGCTCCTCGTCCAGGGTGAACCCAAAGCCGGGCCGCTCGGGGACAGCGACGCAGCCATCCTGGTCGATCCACGGCTTATCAACCAGCATCTGGCTCAGAGCTGAGGCGGGCCAACCGGGCGGCTCATGTGGAAATTCGAACCACGAGTAGTTGGGGATCGAGGCGACCAGTTGGAGGTTGGCCAGGAGCCCGATGCCATGCGTCCAGGTGTGGGGCGCCATGTACAGCCCTCCAGCCTCTGCGAGAGCCGCGACCTTGCGGAGCTGATAGATGCCTTCTGAAAGCACGGCGTCGGGCTGCAGGACGTCATAACAGCCCTGGTCGATCAAAAGCTTGAACTCATGGACGCCGTGGTTGTTCTCACCGCCGGCGAGCTGCAGGGTTCCGAGCCGGTCGCGCAGCCGCCGCAGGCCGGCGTAATCGTGACGAGGCAGCGGTTCTTCGAGCCACACCACGCCCAGCCTCTCCAGCTCCAGTGCAACCTCGAGCGCGGTCTGGAAGCTCCACTGGCGGTGGCCGCCGAGCCCGGGCAACACGCCTGCCTGGTTGGCATCGACCAGGACGCCCAGGCGGTCTCCGAAGGTGCTTCGCACGGCCTCGACGACGCGGATGTCATCGCGCGGATCGTCGGAATGGAAGCGCAGCTTCACCGCCTTGAAACCCTCGTCGAGAATGCGGTGACAGTCCTCGACGCGGCGTTCGGGGGAACGAACCTCGCCGGTTGCGCAGTAGGCTGGAACGCGATCGGTCGAAGCGCCCCAGAGCTTGAACACGGGCAACCCGGCGGCCTTGCCGGCGATATCCCACAGCGCGACCTCGATGCAGTAAACCGGAGAGCCCAGGATCTCGGCGTCTTTCAAGATGCCGGTGAATCGCTCCGGTGCGGCCGCGTCCTG
>VBGM01000039.1:18567-46961 GCA_005880855.1 Chloroflexota bacterium | reverse complement strand
CGCCGTATCGATCTCCACGAGGGTTACCAGGAAGGAGCGCTGCATTTGGCCCCGGCCCCAGGCCGGATGGAAATCCGCAGGCAGCGGCAGGTCGAGGACCCGGCACCGAACGCCAGTGATTCTCGTATCGGGACCGCCCACGCATTGAATCGTAAGGTCGCTCTCAGGCGGCGAGGAGCCGGCCACGAGCTCATCAGCCGAATGGGAGCTATCGCTACGCCTTGATTCTTTGAGTCAGGCTGGCGAGTGAAGCTCGGAGACGCTGGAGGCGATCGGCCAAAGCCCGTTGATGCGCAGCCTGATCCGAGTCGAGAGTCCGGTCCGCGCCCCAATCGACGACTCGTTGCCATCTGCGAATGGCGCGTCGTACCAACTTGAGCACTCTCTCTGGCGGGCGGGGAACCGGAGTGGTCTCGTGTACAAGCGCTCTAAAGAACTCCAATTCACTCTTCAGCTCACTGGACCTGTTCAGGAGTCCATCCCATCTCAGGCGCGGCATTAACCACGGACTCGGTCTGTTGCACCCTGTCCTTCAGCCACAGGCTGATCCCGTCTTCGTCACCTGTCGCCCTGGTAGCCAGCTTCGACTTCCTTCACAAGGCTTCTCCATTCCTCTAGAAGACGACTCCCGTTTCGCGGGCGTCGGGGCGTCAACCTCAAGGTAATGCCATCTGCAGCTTCCAACGCGCCCAAACTCATCGCTTGACTCAGTCGATGCTGCCCGGAGCCGCCACCCACTCGCATTTCTGTCCAGTCACCGCGGCGATGCGGTCGAAGTCGGCGTCGTAGTGCAGAACTATCAGGCCGGCGTCCTCAGCTGTCGCAGCGACCAAGAGATCCGGCACTTTTCGTCCTCGCTGGCTTCGACCCGCAAGCATGCGCTGTACGTGGCGCGCCCGTTTCATATGGCGGGCCTCTGTCTCAACCAGGTCAAAGGCGCCGAGAGCTGTTTGGAGCTCGTCCCATTCGCGCGCACTCCGCGCTGAATATCCAATTTCGAGATCTGAAATGCCTGAGCGCCCGACTCGGCCGACCGCGGCGAGTGGCTCAAGCGCCGCCCGGACCTTCGGCTCGCCAAGGCGAGTGAGCACGCTTGTATCCACCAGGTGAGTCAGCGCCAAGCCCGGTCGCGATCCTCTAACTTGGCGCGCACCAGGACATCGATCGCTCGCGAGACGCCCTTCCGGCGCCCACGGCTCACTCGCCGCAAGGCCTCATTCACCGTCTCCTTGATCGTTTCCGTGCCGAGCTCTGCTCTGGCTGCTCCAAGAGCCTCGTCGTCAATGTCAACCAAATGCTTCGCCACGTGGGCAGTATATACGACGCAGGCGGCCTATATACGTCCGAACCGAGTCAGCCGGCAAGGACACTCAGGCGGCCTGGCAGGTCACGAGGCTGGCGCGGATCTTGAGCTGAAGCACCCGGGTGACGGCAGCTTTGACCTGGTCCGCAAAAGCCTGATCGCTCACCATTCGATTCGCGATCGCGAGCGTCATCGGCGCCACCAGGTTCGCATTCTTGACCGTGATCAGGTCACCCCCCGCGGCGATGAAATCGACCGCGCGATCGCCCGCCGGAATCGACGAAACGGCCGCTGCCGCGCCGAGGTCATCAGAGACGATGACGCCGTTGAAGTGGAGTTGATCGCGGAGCAGACTGATGATCGCCGGCGAGAAGACCGCCAGGTGCTGCGGGTCGATCTGGGTGTAGGTGGCCGTCGAGACCATGACGAGGTCGGCGCCGGCGTTGATGCCTTGCTGAAATGGGACCAGGTAAGGATCGCCGGCGGTGGTCGTCCGATCGACGACCGCTGATGCAAAATCCGTGTTTCCGGCGACACGCCCGAGGCCCGGGAAGTGCTTGAGAGTCACGACCTCGTTCGACTGGTGCATGCCGGCGATGAAGGCGAGGCCGTGCGTGCTCACAGTGGCAGGGTCGTGACCGAACTCGCGCTGGAGCGCGCCGATAGGCGCATTCGACGCATCCTGGCCCGCGGGCACGGTGTCCATGACAGGCGCCAGGTTGAGATTGATGCCGGCTGCCTTGAGCTGGGCGGCCCACACCGTGGCCTGGCTTTGTAGCACCGCGGGATCTTCGGTTCCCTGCTGCAGAGCGCTCGGGATGGGGGTGAAGCCGGGGCCGTGGAACTGATCGATCTGTCCGCCTTCCTGGTTGGCGCCGATCAGGAAGCCCACGTGCGCCGCCGCTGAAGTAGATAGAGCCTGCACCTGCGCGCTGACCGCCGCCACGCTCGCCGCCGGCGCAGTCGAGAAGTCGGTGTACCACACCGATCCGACAGCCTCCGTTTCGATCGCAGATCGCTCCGCGGCTCCGAGCTGGTTGCCGATCAAACCGAGAAACATGAGCTGCCCGATCCGCTGGCGCGTGGTGAGCCCGGCCAGCGTGCGGTGCAGGCAGTCCGCCGGTGTCGCGGTGGCCGCCGGCGAGGGCGTGGCGCTTGGAGCTGTTGCCGCGGGGCCAGAGTCGCAGGCGCAAGCCACCGCCACCAGGGCGGCGAGGGCGAACGCGTGGGCGCGATAGGTCACGTGAGTTCTCCAGGGAAGGAACGGCACCCGGGGGTCGAGCGTTCCGCGCGATGCCGAGTGGCTACACCAGAAGGGGCGCTTGGTTCAGAGTAGCGGTCGCTTGACGCGAGGCTCGAGGGCCAGCGCCTTCCGGCGTATCGGATCCGCGTTACGTCCGACCGCGACGAACATCAGAATCACCAACGCGGCCAGCGCGACCGCAAACGGGCCGATAGTGAGCAGTGACGTCTCCCAGCCGGGAGTCGTGGCCGGCGGGCGGAAGCTCGCGATGCCGACCGTGTTGGGCCGGCTGTCGGGCGTGTAGACGATGTCGTTGGTTTCGTCATAGGCCGCCGAGTTGCCGTGTGAGCCTGTCGGCACCGATGCGATGTAGTCGACGGGGTTGCCCCCGAACAGTCCGATCCTGGTGGAGTTCGGCGATGCAACGAGGAAGCGATCCGCCTTGGCGTCGTAGCTGACGATGTCGCCGCCGGCCACCTGCGTGAAGGTCTGCGCCGTCGCGTGGGCGAGGTCCCAGCTGACGATGAACGACGAGCATGCGATCACAGCCGTGTTCGTCTTCGGGTTGATCGCCATGCCACTCGGCTGGCAGCTGCCGCCGAGAGGGATCTTGGTGACCGAGCCGTTGTTGGGATCGATCTTGAACAGGGCGTTGGCGTCGGGGCTCGTCGCATACACCATCCCGTCGACCGGGTCGTAGCGGGGCTGCTCGACCGCGTAGCCAATGGTGAAGTGGGCTTTGACCGCGCCCGTTGCCGGGTCGATGCTGGTGATCTTGCCTTCGGTGCTGCTGCTGACATACAGGCGCTGGCGGTCGGCCCCGTAATCGAGAAGGTCGGCCTTTTTCGCGCCGGTGGAAATCTCACCGATGACATGGTCGTGGGTGGAAGAACCGGTTTTGACGTCGATGATCGCCACCGAGCCGATGGCCGTGCCCACGAAAAGCCGGCCAAGGTCGGGGGCGAGGGCCAGCCCATTCGGGCTGGAGGGCACGGGAATCGTCATCACATACTTGGGCTGCGCCGTCGAGATGTAGAAGACGTCGACGCCCTTATTGGTGCGGTCCGCCACATAGAGGCGATGAGCCGCCTGGTCGATCTCGACGACGTCGAACGAGCCGGTCGCTGCAGACGCCGTCGGAATCGCGGTATGAGAGATGGCCACCGGCTTCGAGCCCCCGCAGGCGGAGATCGCCAGGACGGCCGCCCCCAGGAAGGCGATCGTGGCTGGCCGGACGAATCGGCCGCCCGCCCGGCTGATGTTTCGCATGGGTGCCATCTGACGCTTTTCCGAGAGCTCTCCAGTCGACAAACGCCCAGGTCCGGTGCGGTATTCGGGGCCGTTCGCGCGCGTCTTCCTATATATGTGGTCCGTCTTTTACCCGGAGGTTGGCGCCACGGTCACGTGCCACGAGCACGAGAACGTGGGCGAGCTCTGGGAGAACCTGAGCGTCAGCGAGTACTGGCCCAGACCTGAGCCGCCCATGTTGACGTTCGCGGTACCGGAGCTCTGGGGATCGGAGCCCCTTGGGCCCACCAGCACGATGCTGCCTTGTGTGGAGGGATTGACGTCGAGCTCGAAGGTGATCCCCCCGGTCAGGGGAGGAACCACGCACGAATAGCTCCAGTTCACGGTGAACGGGCTGTAGCTGTTGAAGGTGGGGGAGCGGGCGGTGATCTTTCCGCCCGTCGCCACGGCGTTGCTGCTCCAACTCAGGCCCGTTTTGGGCGCCGGGCTGGGGCTCGGCGTGGGGGTTGGGCTGGGGCTGGGCGATGGTTGCGGCGAGGGCGACGGGTCCGGCACGGGTGAAGGAGGCGAGGTCCCGGCCGCCGGGGGCGGTGGAGCCTGGCCGGGGTTGCTCGGCGGCAGCGACGCCGGTGATGGAGGTGGCGACGCACTGCTCTGCGCGGTGGCGGTTGGCGACGGGGCCGTCGGGCTGGGCGACTGGGCGGTCAGCGCGGCCGCCTGCGGGTTTGAACGCGGCTGGTTTACGAAGGCGAAGCCCCATACCGCCACCACGGCCGCGACCAGGGCGCAGACAGCGATCACGCGTGGCGAGGTTGCCGAGCGCACGGACAGGCGGCTTCGAGCGGCGCCGATCGTCACCGGGACGAGCCGCCTCGGTGGTTGCTCAGACATCAGGTCACCCGAAGCAGTCGCCCTCACCACCTGCCGCGCAGGGAGTCATGGCACGCACGTTTTCGACATTACCCAGGGCGGCCTCGACGACCAATGGGCGGTCGTGTTCACCTGTCGGACTTCCAGGAGTGACCCTGGGCAATTCGTCCTACTCGAGCGCCACGACTGTTTTCGCATGTGTGGCGCCAACCGGGCTCATCGGGCTCTTTACCAGAACTTACATCGCTTAACCCCGGAATCCACGGGATCGGATCAATTCCCCGTTACCCCTTAGGACTTGCCATCGATCGTTGATCTCATCGCCGTATCTCGAGCGTACGGACCTAGGCTCGCGCTCGACGACGTCCACCTGGCCCTCGAGCCGGGCGAGCTCGCGTTCCTGGTCGGCCCCAGCGGAGCCGGCAAGACCACGCTCTTGAAGCTGATCAACCGCGAGATCCGGCCCACCAATGGCGAGGTTTGGGTCGACGGCATCGCCGCCCACTCCTTGAAGCCCTCCCGGGTCCCCGACCTCAGGCGTCGGGTGGGCGTCGTGTTCCAGGACTACAAGCTCCTGCCGCGGTTGACGGCCAGGGAAAACGTCGCACTCGCGCTCCAGGTGGGAGATTTGCGCGTCTCCGACCAGGAAGCCTCCGAACGCGCGATCGACGCGCTGGACGCGGTCGGCCTGGGCGATCGTGGCGCCTCCTTTCCCCATCAGCTCTCTGGTGGGCAGCAGCAGCGCGTCGCGGTCGCTCGCGCGGTGGTGGCGCAGCCGCCGCTCCTGATCGCGGACGAGCCGACCGGCAATCTCGACCTGGAGAACTCGTGGGAGCTGATGGACCTGTTCGCGGACGTCGGTGCCTTCGGGACGGCGGTGCTGATCGCGACCCACAACGTCGAGATCGTGACGCGTCTCCAGCGCCGGGTCCTGACGCTGGTGGCGGGCCGCCTTGTGCGGGACCAGCCGGCGGGCAAAACCGGGAGGTTGGCATGGCTGGCAACATCGTGACGGCGCGGTTCCCACGCCGCCGGATGATCCAGATCGTCGCTACGAACGTATTCCGCTTTCTCTTTCGCGGTGCCGCCCGCAACTGGATTCGGAACATGTCCAGCACAGCACCCGCGCTCGGCTCGATGACGTTGCTGTTGCTGCTGTCGGGCGTCATCGGCCTCAGCGGATTCGCGCTCGTCAACCTGGAGCGGGTGGAGTCAAGCCAGGCCTCGCTGCTGCATGTCTACATCCGCGACAGCGCCACGTCCACCGACGTCGATGCGCTGTGGGACCGGCTCGCGACCGACCCTCGAATCGGCAGCGTGTACTACACCACCAAGGCCGAGGCCCTGCAGCGAGCGCAGCACATTCCTGGGCTGCCGCAGATCGCGGACGCGGCCGACAGCAACCCATTTCCGGCCAGCCTCGACGTGCAGGTGAAGAACATCAACGACGTCGCCGCGATCGACGCGATGGTCCGAAACGACCTCGCGGTCGACCCCGTCTCCCCGACCTCTTACGACCGCGGCGCGTATCAGCGCATCCAGGCGGTGCTGTTTGGGATCGCGGTGGCTGGGCTCGTGTTCGTGGCCCTCCTCGGTTTCGTCGCCGTCACCGTGACCATCAACAGCATCCGGGCCGCCATCCATTCGCGACGCGATGAGGTCGCGATCATGCAGCTGGTGGGCGCACCAAGATGGATGGTGCGCGGGCCATTTGTCATCGAAGGCGCCATCACCGGTGGCCTCGCGGGCGCCGCGGCCGGTATCGTCGTCTTCGGTCTCACAATGGCCGGGATCGCCGCCGGCTCAGACAGCTTCACGCAGTTCGCGCCAGGCGTCACGGTCACCGTGGCGGCCTTCGCGGCAATCCTCGTCTTCGCGGCCGGCGTGGGTCTTGGCTCGGGGTCGTCGCTGGTCAGCTTGCGGAGGCACCTCGAGTCGTGAAGGGCCTGCTGGTCGCAATCGTGCTCGCGCTGGTCGTGCTCGCCTCTGGACCTGGGGGCGTCAACGCCGACACGACCCCAACCGATCCGCAGCAGGCACAGCTCGCCCTCATCGCCCAGATCCGCGCTCAGCTCGGAAGCAACCTGGCCGACGCTTTGGCGGCACAGGACCAGCTGCGGAAGTCGCTTCAGGACAATGCCGTGCAGCAGCAGGAGCTGCAGGCCAAGATCGTGGAAGTCGAGCAGAAGATCGCCGAGCTCGACGTCAAGATCGCCGACGCGCGGCGGCGCGAGGTGATCCTGACCGATCGGATCGATGCCGAGCGCCAGCAGCTCCGCGAGCTCGCCCGTGCCATCTACACCGCACCCACTTCGGTGCTGGTGGTTCTCGGCCAGGCGCAGAGCCTGAGCGATCTGCTCACTCGAATCGCCGACCTGAACGTTGCCGGCGCGCGAGCGCGCGAGCTCAAAGCGACACTGGCAAGTGACCTCACCTCGCTCCAGGACGAGCGCAAGCGGGAACAGGCCGACCGCGACGAGCAGGTCAAGCAGCGCGACCTGCTGGACTCCCAGCTCTCGCAGCTGCGCGCATTGCAAGCCCAGCAGGAAAAGTCGATGGCCGACCTGCAGGTGAAGATCGAGCAGACCCGGACCGAGATGTACCTGCTGAGCCGGCAGTCGACCGCGCTGGCGCAGCAGGTAACCGACATGCTCCAGCAGCAGCAGGACGCGATCATCGCGGCGGCAATGCAGGCGGTGTGGACTCAGGTGCAGCTGTGGTCTCAGTCGAACAACGTGGGCCAGATCGCCACCAGCGCCGGCCACTCCACCAAATACCGATTCATCTGGCCCGAGCCCCAGGCGCAGATCTCACAACCATTCGGTCCGAGCACCTTCTGGTTCGAGCCGCCTTATGGCGGTTACCCGCATTTCCACACCGGAATCGACCTGGTCGAGCCCTTCGGCTCGCCCGTGTACGCAGCCGACGACGGTGTGGTGGCCCTGGTCGGCAGCTCCAGCAGCGGCTACGGCAACTACGTGGTGATCGCGCACTCCGGCGGCCTCGACACGCTTTACGGCCATCTCTCGACCGCGCTCGTCAAGGTGGGGCAGGTCGTCACGCAGGGACAGCCGATCGGGATGGAGGGATCCAGTGGCAACTCGACTGGAGCGCACCTTCACTTCGAGCTGCGCATCAACCAGAAGCCCGTGGACCCGAGGCCCTATTTGCCGCCGGGCGCGCCATCGCCCTATAAGGGTTAGCCCGAAAGCTTGCTCGCGGGCATGTAAATTGACCGCTTCTCGTCGGGTGGGCGGGCGATTTACTTCAATTTGATTCGGGTTTGTTGACAATTCGCGCCGGCCCTGACTAGGTTGCTCGGTGATGCCGACGATCTTTCGCGCGGGCGGACTCGCATCGGTCCTCGCCGCGGTTGTGCTCGTGGTCTCCAACATTGGGGCCGCAGCGGCGTTCGATCCGTATGCAAGCGGAACGGTCGGATACGACTATTCGTACGTGCAGTGTGGTTCGGCGGCCGGGGCGGCAGCCTTCGGGGTAGTTGGAGTGAATGCCGGCTACCCGTTCACCTATTACAACAGCTGTCTCGGCACCGAATTCGCCGCGGCGGCGAGGACCGGCAATGCCGCCCTCTACATCAACACCGGGTATGACCCGAGCTACACGGCGATCGATGGCCGCCACACCACCCCGGCCTGCGCGAACAGCTCCCTTGCGGTCAACGGAACGCAGGCCCAGCAGGCGGCGTGGGCCGTTGGATGCAGCGAAGCTCAGCAAGACCTCTCGTATGCGTCAAGCCAATCGGCCGCGTCGCCGACCGCATGGTGGCTCGACGTCGAGACCGCCAACAGCTGGTCGTCGAGCGATGTGTTCCTCAACCGCTACACCATCCAGGGCATCATCGACACATTGCGACAGGCCACGACGGCGCCCATCGGGATTTACTCGACGTCCTCCCAGTGGAGCGCGATCACGGCGGGATACCAGCCCGCGGTCGATGCGAACTGGGTGGCTACCGGCCAGCGGACGGTGAAGCGGGCCAGGGGTTACTGCGGGTCGACGGGGTTCACCGGCGCGCCGGTCTGGCTGGTGCAGTACGTGACTAACATCGACAACGATTACGTCTGCTAGTCCCTGACCATGAAAGGAGGGGCCGGCGCGGTGCCGGCCCCTCTGATTTTCCTGAAGGTATCTAGGTGACGACGATGCCGAAAGGCGTCGCGCCCTTGGGGAGCGCGAATGGCGAGGCGTTCAGCTCGCTCAAGCCGGCGCCCGTGACCGCAAACGCGCTGATGGCGTTGACCTGCGCGTCGACGACGTAGAGGTCGTTGTCGCGGGGGTCTAGCCGAGCGTCGAACGGCCGGATTCCGGCCCCGCTCTTGAACGGCGTGCTGCCCACCAAGTGCAGCGAGCCGTTCGCCGCGATCTGGTAGGTCGAGATGCTTGTGCTGGCGGTGTTCACCGTGTAAAGGAAGTTCCCGTCGTGCGTGATCTCGACCCAGCATGGAGCCGTCTGGTTGTCGGGGTATGGCGACCCACCGATTGGGCTGAGCGCGCCGCCCGCGGAGACGTTGAATGCCGAAACCGATCCGTTGCCGCTTCCCGCGTGGGCGTTGGAGACGTAAAGGCGTGACGGGTTCGCCGGCGAGAACTCGCTGCCGAACGGCCCTGCGGCCTGCGCAGCGAATGGGGAGCCGGCGGCAGGTGTCAGGCGCCCGTCGGATCCGAGCGTGAAGCTGTCGATGAGGAAGGTGCTGGGATCGCCGGTGCCGACCTCGACTCCGACCAGGTTGGCGCCGGTCGAGTTGAACAGGATGTCGCCCGGGTTGGCCGTGTTTGGCAGCGCGAACGTCGACCCGCTGATGGCCGCGAGGTGCCCGCCCGCGTTTGCTGCCCGTGCCGGTGGTCTTGCTACCCTCGTTGGCTACATACACGAGCCCACCGCTGACCGCGACGCTGATGGGCTCTATTCCGCCTGACCAAACAGGACTGCCCTCGACCTCGCGGAGAGAGCCGTCGGGCCGCACGCGCAGCACCGATATCTGGTTGCTGCCGGCATCGACCGCGAGCAGATAGCGACCATCGCTCGTCACCTGCAGCGCTCCCTGCGAGCCGACGATGCTTCCGGTTCCCGCACCGCCTGCGGCGAACGGAGAACCCGCCAGCGGCGTCAGCGTTCCATCCACGTGCCGATCGAAAGCGGCGATGGTGTTGATGCCGGCGGTGTTGTCGTTGACATAAACATGTCCGACCACGTCGGACGCGACCGCGCCCGCCGTGAAGCTGAGTGCAGCGGCCGCGGCGACCAGCGCCGAGCCCGCTGACACAACGATTCGTCTGCCAAGATGCATTGCCTCACTCCTCCAGTGCCGTTGATGTCGGCTCTTCGCCGCGCGGTACTGTCGATCGAGGAGGCAAAAGCGTTACAGGATCACGGCCCTCGAGTGACCCATCTTGCCGGAGGTGCAACCGACGGCAAGCAGCTACCAGCAGACCGAAGTCGATTGAGACAGCCTGAGGCGGGGAAGAAACAAAGCGGTAGATGAATACGCTGAAGACGGCCTTCTGGATGGTCCTGCTGACGGTTTTGCTCGTCCTGGTCGGACGGGTGCTGGCTGGAACCGGCGGCATGGTCATCTTCCTGGCCTTCGCGGTCGTGATGAACGGCGTCGCGTACTGGTTCAGCGATCGGATCGCCCTGCGCGCGGCCCAAGCCAAGGAGGTCGGACCGGCCGATGCCCCGATGCTCCACCGCCTGGCGAATAGGCTCGCGATTCAGTACCACGTGCCCAAGCCACGCGTCTATGTGAGCCCGGACCCCTCGCCCAACGCGTTTGCGACCGGGCGCAGCCCGTCTTTTGCCGCCATCTGCGTCAACGAGGGACTGCTCCGCATCCTCGACGAGGAGGAGCTTTACGGGGTGTTGGCGCACGAGTTCGCGCACGTTCGCAACCGGGACATCCTCACCAGCTCGGCGGTTGCGGTGCTGGCCGGCGCGATCACGCTGATCGCGAACGTCGCCCAGTGGGGCCTGATGTTCGGCGGTTACGGCGGCCGAGACGACCGAGAGCAGGGTGCCGGCGGCCTCATTGCCGGCCTTCTGCTCATCATCCTGGCGCCCATCGCGGCGGCCCTGATCCAGCTCGCGGTGTCGCGTTCGCGCGAGTACGAGGCCGACCATACTGGCGCCGAAGTTTCCGGCGACCCTATGGCGCTGGCTTCAGCCCTGCGCAAGCTCGAACGTGGGACGCAGGTGGTCCCGTCGCGGACGGCTCAGCCCGCGTTCGCCCACCTCTACATCGTGAACCCGCTCTCGGGCCAGTCGCTGAGCACTCTGTTCAGCACGCACCCGCCGCTCGAGGAGAGGATCCGCCGGCTCGAGGCGATGGCGGCCGGTATCCGCCGCTAGCGCCGGGCCGGCGCCGCCTGTAGAACCTTCAGAGACTCCCTGATGAACGCCGGGATGTCGGCAGGCATGCGGGATGTAACCAGGTTCTTGTCGACCACCACCTCCTGGTCGACCACGTCGGCGCCGGCCTTCTTGAGGTCGCCCAGAACTGTCTTCCATGCGGTCATGCGGTGCCCTTTGTACTCGTCCGCGGTCAAGAGCAGCTGAGGGCCGTGGCAGATGGCGAAGACCGGCTTGGCCTGCTTCATGAATACCTTCACGAAGCTCACCGCCTCGTCGTGCGCTCGAAGGCGATCTGGGCTGAAGCCGCCCGGGATCAAAAGAGCGTCGAAGTCGTCCGGCCCCACATCCTTGAACGACTTTTCGATCGTTGCCTTCACCTTGCCCTTGCTGCCCTCGACCTGGGCGCCCGCCTCCAGGCCGACGATCGTCACCTCATGGCCCGCGGCCCGGAACGCGTCGTAGGGCTCCTTGAACTCGGAATCTTCGAAACCGTTGGCCAGTACGCAGGCAATCCTCATGGTCGCCTCCTTGATTGAGCGTTGAGACCCACGTTACATCCCCTCCTGCGCAAAAGCGCGGACCCACTTGGTGGGGAGGCCAGGACGATCGCCCACCGGCTCCTGCAATCGCCTATTGGCGATGGCCCGAGGCGGTCGGACGATCGAATCCTCAAGGGGGCGACGGGCGCAGTCAGCGGGTTGTGCGGAGGCTCGACGACACTGTGCAGCGGCGCGCGAGGTACCCGCCGCTCCCGCCAATCGACTGGGCTCTGGCGCCCAGGAAAAAATTGTCGCCAACTGTTGCACGGGGCGCGTTTATGTTGTGTTGTTGATGCGAGGCGCGCTTTCCAGGCTGGCACCAGGCGAGCGAAGCACGCTCGAGATTGGTTCGTGCCTCGTCCTCAGCGTCCTCGGTCTCGGCCTGCAGCTGGGCCAGTGGCCGGCGTGGTCGGGTCTGGTGGCGGCAGCGGGTTACCTGAGCTGGGTGGTGCTCTACGCGGAGGTTACGGTGCAGGCCAGGCGCCGGCACCAGCGCTTCGCGAGCCCCGCCATCTCAAACGCCCCGGCGCCGCAGCCAGCCCACGAACACTGCGCCGCCTAGGCCGGTCGCCAGCACCCCTCCGAGCAACAGCAGCACCGGGTTCGCTCCGCCGGGATTCGGCTGGGGAGCCGACGGGGCCGCCGGAGCGGTGGACGGCGAAGGCGACAGTGACGGCGACGGCGCGGCCGATGCCGACGGGGACGCGGCGGGCGTGGCGTCAGCCGGCGGGCCAGCCTGTGAGCCGGCGGGCGGGTTGACCGCCGGCGGGTTCGCCGGCTCGGCACCCGTCGAGGTGATGGTGCCGACGCCCTGGCTCCAACCGCCTCCGGCTGCGTCGTGCAGCGTGAGCTTGGGATGGAAGGTTCCCGCCGCATATGTGTGGGTGGCGCTCACACCAGACCCGGCGACCCCGTCACCGTAGTCCCAGTCCAGGGTGTAGGGCGGCAGGCCGCCGCCGACGGTCACCGCAAACGACACGCCCAGCGGTGCCGCCCCAGAGGTCGGCGTCACAGAAGCCGACACCGTCAGCCCGGGATACACCGTCACGGCGGCGGTGGCGTGCGACACCTGGCCGCTGCCATCGCTGATGGTCTCCGTCGCCGTGTATGTGCCGGCGACGCTGTATGTGTGATTCGGGCTCTGCTGGGTCCCGGTCGTCCCATCGCCGAAGTCCCATGCATAGGTGAGCGGCGCCTTGCCGCCCGTCGCGGACCCGGTTAGCTTCGTCGCGAGCGGGGCGTCGCCGACAGCCGGCGTTGCATTCGCGCCTGCAACCAGGGTCCCGATCGAGATGATCGCCGGCGCGGTCGCCAACGCCTTGACGCCGTTGGCGTCGGTGATCGCGACGAGGGCGGTGTAGGTGCCTGCCGCGTATGTGTGGCTCGGGTTCGCCACGTTTGAGGTGGCGCCGTCGCCAAGCGTCCAGGCGTAGCTGTACGGAGCCGCACCACCGCTGGGCATGCCTGCCAGAGCTACCGCCAGCGGCGAGCTGCCGGAGCTGGGCAGAGCTGTGGCGGTCGCGCTGAATGCGGGGCTGATCGTCATCGTGACCGCCGTCGCTGAGGCGCTTCTACCCGCGGCGTCGGTGATGGTGAGGACCGCGTCATAAGTGCCGGCGGCCGTGTAGGTGTGGCTGGGATTCTGGCTGGCCGAGGTGCCGCCGTCGCCAAAGGCCCATGCGTAGGTGTACGGCGCGGTGCCGCTCGAGGCGCCGCCGGTGAACGTCACGGCCACCGGCGCATCGCCGGCACGAGTGCCTGCTGACGCGGTCGCGGCCGGCGGCGGATTGACCGTGATCGTCAGTGCAGGGGCGGTGGCCGTCGCTCCCACAGCGTCGGTGACAGTGAGGCGTGTGCTAAACGTGCCCGCGGCCGCGTAGGTGTGGCTCGGGTTCTGGCTGGTCGACGTCGCCCCATCGCCGAATGTCCACGCAAACGTGTACGGAGCGGTGCCGCCGGACGGTGTGCCTGACAGCGTGGTCGCGAACGGTGCATCGCCCGCAGCCGGCGACGCGCTGGACGCGGCCGTGAGCGGGCCGTGGACGACGATCGCGATGTGCGATGCGGTCGCCTTGACCCCGTTCCCGTCCGTGACGGTGAGCACGGCGCTGTAGTTGCCGGCCGAGCGGTACGTGTGGCCCGGATTCTGCAGGCTCGACGACGATCCGTCCCCAAACGCCCAGGCGTAGCCGTACGGCGCGATGCCGCCCGCAGCCGATCCGCTGAAGGCGACCGCCAGCGGGGCGTCGCCGTTGTTGTTCGAGGCCGAAGAGCCGGCGACGAGGGCCGGGGCCACCACGATCGTGGCCGAGGCCGTTGCGGTCTGGCCGCTCGAGTCGTGAACGGTGAGCGTGGCGGTGTAGCTACCGGCGCCCGTGTAGGTGTGGGTGGGGCTCTGCTGGGTCGAGGTCGTGCCGTCGCCGAAGGTCCACGCGAACGTGTACGGAGCCTTACCGCCGACAGCCGACCCGGTCAGCGACGTCAACGCCGGTGCATCGCCGGCTGCGGGCGACGCCTTCGCCGTCGCCGCGAGCGGGCCGTTGACGGCGAGCGCGATTGCCGCCGGCGAGGCTTTCGCGCCGTTCGCATCGGTGATCACCAGCGTGGTGCTGAAGTTCCCCGCGGCGTTGTAGGTGTGCGACGGGCTCTGGAGCGTCGAGGAGGTCCCATCGCCGAAGACCCACGCATACGTGTACGGAGCCAGGCCGCCGCCGGGGCTGGCCGTGAACGCGACGGCAAGCGGCGCCGTACCCGATGTCGGGCTGGCGCTCGATGTCGCCGTCAGCGCCGGGCTGACCGTGATCGATGCTGTCGTCGCCGAGGCGTTTCGCCCGGCGGCGTCGGTGACGGTCAGGGTGGCTTGATACGTGCCCGCCGTGGTGTAGGTGTGGCTCGGGCTCTGGCTCGTCGAGGTGCCGCCATCGGCAAACGTCCAGGCATAGCTGTACGGAGCCGTTCCGCTCGATGCTGTGCCGGTGAAGGTCACGGCCAGCGGGGCGTCGCCTGCGGTCTTACCGGCGGATGCGGTGGCGGTGGGAGGCGGGTTCACTGTGATGGTCAGCGCGGTCGCGGTCGCCGTGGCGCCGATGGCGTCGGTCACCGTCAGCCGCGCGGCGAACGTGCCGACAGCGGTGTAGGTATGGCTGGGGTTCTGGCTCGTCGAGGTACCTCCGTCGCCGAACGTCCAGGCGTAGCTGTAGCCCAGCGTCCCTCCGGTCGGCGTGGTGGTGAAGGCGACCGTAAGCGGCGCCTCGCCGGCGGTTGGCAGGCCGGAGTCGGTGACGTTGAGGTGCGGCTGGACGACGATCGTGATGGCGGTCGCACTGACCTTCACCCGATTGGCGTCCGTGACACTGAATCCGGCCGCGTAAGTACCGGCGGCTGAATAGGTGTGGCCAGGGCTCAGCGAGGCCGACGTCGTACCGTCGCCGAACGTCCATGTGTAGCTGAATGGGGCGAGACCTCCCGTCGAGGCGCCGGTGAATGCGACCGCAAGTGGGGCGTCACCGCCGGTCGGCGTTGCTGACGCACTCGCAGCCAGGCTCGGGGAAACGACCACCCTCGCCGTCGCGGTTGACGTTTGGGCGCTGCTGTCGCGGACCGTCAGGGTGGCGGTATAGGTTCCGGCGGCCGAGTAGGTGTGCCCCGGTGATTGGAGCGTCGAGGTGGCCCCATCTCCCAGGTCCCACGCGAATGTGTACGGGGTCTTGCCGCCAGTCGCGGCGCCGGTCAGCGTCGTCGAGAACGGCGCATCACCCGCGGCCGGAGAGGCCGCTGCGGTCGCTGCGAGCGGACCGCTGACCGAGATCGTGGTGGTTGTCGCGGTGGCGGTGGCGCCGTTGGCGTCGGTGACGGTCAGGCCGGCGCTGTAGATGCCCGCCGTGGCGTAGCTGTGGCTTGGGCTCTGAAGCGCCGAAGTCCCACCATCGCCGAAGGTCCACGCGTATGTGTATGGCGTGCGGCCGCCGGCGGGCGTGCCTGTGAAGGTGACCGTGAGGGGTGCGACGCCGGACGTCGGCGTGCCACCGGCGGTTGCGCTCAGGGCCGGGCTGATGTTGACCGAGGATGCCGAAGCGGTCGCCGTGTGGCCGGCAGAGTCGCTGACGGTCAGGCTCGCGGTGTAGGTGCCCGCGGTCGTGTAGGTGTGGCTGGGGCTCTGGCTCGTCGACGTCCCGCCGTCACCGAACGTCCAGGCGAACGTGAAGGGCGAGGTGCCCCCGGAAGCGGTGCCTGTGAAAGTGACTGCGGCCGGGGCGGTAGCGGCTGAGCGGGACGCAGACGCTGTCGCGGTCAGGGGCGCCGGTGAGGTGCCGAAGATGTCGCTCATCGCCGACGCGGCCGCATCGTTGGTCGTCATCGTCGACAGCCCCCAGGACGCCTCGACGGTCTTGAGCAGCGAGTAATGGTTGTAGCCGACGTTCGAGGTGAAACCGGTCTTGACTCCGTAGCCAGTGGCCACGAACGCCACCTTGTTGCCCTGGCTGCCATCGTCCTCGTCCCAAACGATCACGAGCAGCGAGTGCTGCTGGGTGAACGCAGGCGAGCCGAGGATTGCCGGCACCGCCTGGCTCAGCCAGGTGTCGCCGGTCGCGACCGGGCAGTCGTGCATGTCGTTGCACGAGTTGGGCGTGATGAACGCGTAGTTCGGCGTCGAGCTGGTTGCGGCCAGGTCGGTCGACAGATTGCTGTAGTCGACCACGTGGCTGTTGCAGCGGGTGGCGTTTCCGGTGATGTCCGTGTAGTAGACGAACGGATTGTGGCGGGCGAAATATGTGCCCGAGCTGGCGAGCCGGCAGGGCGAGCCCATGCTCTCCGCGTACTCACGCCATGTCTTGCCGGAACCCTCGATGCGGTCCGCGACGTTTACCGCCGAGGTCTGGCACGACGCGCTCGGGTCGCAGTCGGACGGCGCCCAGCTGTAGCTCTGGCCGCTGCTCAGCGCCATGTAGTTGGGAAGGCTCGGATGACCGATCGCGACGTAGTTGCCGGCGATCGCGCCGTTGCGGGCAAGGCTGTTGATGTATGGAGCCGATGAGCTGCCGATGATCTGGGAGTAAGCCGTGTTCTCCATCAGGATCTCGACGATGTGGTCGTACGCGGGCACGCCCGCGCTTGGGACCGGCGGCGGGCTCGGCGTAGGTGTTGGTGTGGGTGAAGGTGTGCCGCCGGACGCCGCCGGCATCACGTTGCCCGCCCATCCTGTTTGGGTCGTGGTGATCATCGGGTTCCAGGGCACGGAGAAATCACCTGCACCCCAGCTGCTGTAGAGCCCAAATCCGGACGGGTCTTCGCGCCAGACGAAGAAGGACCAGCTCGCGCCGGCCGTGTTGTAGCGGGTGATCTCGGAGGAGACGAACGTGACTGCGGTCGAGCTCGATCTCCGGTCCCCGAATTCCCCCACCAGCATCGGCGTGTTTGCGGGCGTTTGGTTCGGGAAGTTATCGCCGCCGGGGTAGTGGTGCACTTCGTAGATGACACGAGTGTTCTGGCTGAACAGGCTCAGGTCGTTGCTCAGCGGAGCTTCGATGATCACCAGGTGGTTGGGATCGGCCGCGGTGATGGTGTTGTACATGCGCGTCGCGAACGCATGCCATTCGGAGTCGGCGGGCGGGGCAGGCTCGTTCATGAGGTCGTAGCCGACCACCGTGGGGTTGCTGGCGTAGTGCTGGGCGACGTCCTGCCACATGTTGTTGAGCAAGGTCTGGTTGGTCGACGAGGATCCACAGTCGCTCCAGATGCAGTAGCCGTGCCCTGCGCTCTGATCGAAACCACCCGACGATCCGCCAGGTGGTATGAAGTCGTTCAGGTAAACCCACAACTGGTTCTGCGCGGCCCACGCCAGATGCTGGTCGAGCACCGAGAAGAACTGCGTCTTGTTGCTCGAGTACCAGCCGTAGTCGAGGCCCCAGCGAACGTGATTGGCGCCGAGGTTATGGGCTTGCGCGTAGTCGGTCTGGTTGACGTTGATGGCGTTGATGTTCGGCCCGCCGCAGCAAGCGAGAGCCGGCTCGTTGTTGAAGTTGACCCCGCGCAGCACGATTCGGCTGCCCTGGTACATGAGGTTCGAGCCCGAGGAGCTGACGTAAGAAGCTGCCGCGTGGGCGCGCATCTGACCGCTCACGATCATGCCGGCGAGTGCGAAGAAGCACAGGACCAACGCGCTCAGCTTTCGAATGACGTGTCTTCCTCCCTGATTCGCGCGACGCGCGCATGACAAATCCGAGGCATTCCGTCGAAATCGAACCCACGCAGTTTTCGCGATCGAACATGCATCTGGCTGTTTCCCCCTGCGGAGACATTCCAAATTGCTGCCAACGTCGGACGCCTCTCGTCGTCCTGGATTGGCCGGTCACGCGTACTCGTCCTAACCTCGGAACCTGACGATTTCCTGCGTCTTCGCAGTTAAGACTTATCAAGAAGGCCCGAGAAAAGCAGAAATGAACGCCGCAGCCAGCGGCGGGACGATCGGCAGGATGCACGAAAACGAATTCAGATGTCAACCCCCAACCGACGACCGTGCGCGGAATTTAGGTTTGTGGTTGTAAAGCAGGCGCCGTATCAACGTGATGCAGTTGATGGGTCCATAAGTTCCACACCGCAAAAGTTCCGATGATCGCGGTGCGCATTGCGGCGCCGGTTGTGAATGCCAGTGCCGCACCGACGAGACCAAATCGAGGGACGAGGGCGAGACCGATGGCGACTGTGCAAAGCATCGCGGCTCCGGATGCGACCGCATCGATGCCAGGCCGGCCGAGGCCGATGAGGATGTTTCGGATCACGGTGTAGAAACCATGAAGGCCCATGCCGACGGCCAGGATCGCAACCGGCTGCGCCGCATACGGATACTTGGCGCCGAACAGGATCGCGATCAGCCGTGAGCCGAACAGGGCCGCGCCGGCGACGAGCGGCAGCGTGACCACTGCCGTGAGCGCAAGCGCTGCGAGCATGTACCGGGCCACCGAACCCTCGCCGAGACGCGCTACGCGGGGAAGGATCGCGGTGCCGATCGCGGCGGGGGCCAGCAGCAGCACGTTGACCAGCGCTTTCGCGGCCCCGTAGTTGCCGGTTGCATCCGGCCACAGGAGCTGCCGGACGATGATCAGGTCGCCGCTGAACCACACGGCGAAGAAGACCGATTGCATGAGCAGCGGCCGCGCGAAAACGAAGATCTCGCGGATTCGCTTCCATTCGATCTCCTGGCGCAGCAGTCGCAATGAGACCGGAATCATGGGCTGCATCACGGCCAGCGCCACGATGCTTGACAGGCCGTAGATGATCAGGAATGCCGTAGGTGATCGCACGCCATTGCTCGCGAGGATGAGGATGCCGAGCAATTGCACCAGGTTGGCGATGACGTAGGTGGCCATCATCGCGACGTATCGATCAAGCCCGCGCTGAACCTCGAGATAGCTTTCGAGCACGGCGATCCCCACGAAGTTGCAGATGATGCCCACCAGCATCCAGCCCGCAAGGCCCAGCAAGACCGCGATCGGAATCACCGCCGCCGAGCTGATGAGGACGATCAGGCCGATGAGCGCGACCCAGTTGGTGAAGTACTTCTCCTGGACACTGCGATCGTTCTGGTTGCGGGCCAGGAACCGCGACAGCCCGAACGGAGCCACGGATATGAAGACCGAGGCGATGGTGATGACAGCCAGGGCGTAGGTCAGGCGGCCATATTCCGGCGGTGCGAGGATGCGCGCGGCCGCGACCGAGAACAGGAAGCCGAGCGCCCTTGCTGCCGCGAAGCCTACGAACACCACCGCCGAGGAGCGCAGCAGGCCCGACTCTGGGGTCAGGCGGCGCAGCTCGACCAGGGCCGGCTCGAACGGACGCGGAACAGCGATCCATCGGGGCTCGCGCGACGCGATGACGACGACCGGAGCTGTGTGGGGGCGCGCCTGAGAGATGAGCCCCGCCATCACGCCGACCAGCATCGCGATCTCTTGTGACAGTCCCGCGAAGGTGATGTACTGCGCCGTGGCTCCGAGCAGCAGAAGCATCACCGCCGTGGCCACCGAGGCGGCTCCGATCGCGCTGCGCAATCGATTGAGGTTGGACCGCTGGGCCCAACCCACTCCCGTGATCACGACCAGCATCGCTACGAGGAGCGCAATCCCGGGCACGCCGGCGCGGAACCCGGCCCACAGGTACTCGTTGTCGACGAAAACGGTGAGCCGGTCCGGAACCGAGCTCGGAATCACGGTGCCGGTTCCATACCAGAGATGGTCCGAGAGGGCAGGGATGATGAACTCGTTCCAGTAGCGGATCCGCGTCTGCATGCTCTCCGGGACCACGAAGCCCTGCGCCGTGACGACGTGCTGCTGCTCGAAGCGCGTGTTGAGCACCGGCAGCAGCACGGCCAGCGCAAGCACCCCGCACGCGATCGTGATGACCAGCTCGCGTGGAACCCGTCGCCCGTACAGCAGGATGATGATCGTGGCCACCGGCAGCGTCGCCAGCGGCGCCCACGTCTCGCTGACGATGATGCCGAGAGCGCCGGCGCCCATACATACGGTGAGCCACCACCGCGGAAACAGCAAGCTTCGCGTGGTCGCCAGCGCCAGCGCCACGATGTAGGTCAGAAGGCCGAACGCTCCTACGGCGCTGTAGTGCCCGAGCGTGGAGCTCGGCCGGTATGAGGCAAGCGCGGGCGCTGGGTAGTACGCCTGGATGAAACTCCGCACGCCGGGGACGTTGGCCAGCTCGGCGCTCGCGATGACGCACACGAGGACGCCGGCCAGCAGCGCGCAGTTGAGGATGGCGCGAAGGCTGCGGTCTGTCAGGTGCGTGCGCGAGAAGACGTAGTACACGATGAGAAAGAGAGCCGGCGAGAGCACGGTGCGCCAGGTGTCGATGTCGGCTGCGTAGTGCGTCAGCAGGATGACGAGGAACGGGATGGCCACGCTCGCCATCACGTAGCCTCCGACCGCAAGGTCCAGCGCTCCCACGGGCCTGGGGTTCCGCTGCGTCATCTGGTGGATGACGACGCCGGTGAGCACGATGAAGAGGATCAGCTCATTCGGCTTGAGGACCGGCACGAGCGACCCGCGCGCGAGGCCCGCGGTCAAGGGTACGGTCAGCACCAGGGCGGCGCAGCCAACGGTTGGGCGGCGGATGGTGAGCAGCAACAGGCCGATCGCGGCGGCGCCCGCCAGCGCCGCTATCACATATGTCAAGGGATCGCTCGCGCCTAGGGCGTCGGGGCTGCGGCGACGACCGCCGCCGGCAATCCCAGCGCTGCCATGTAGCGTGGCGCCAGGGCGTCCCACCGGAAGCTGCGCATCGCCACCTTCGCGCGTCTCGCCTGCGCCTCGGCTTGCTCGCGGTCACGCAGCAGCCGGTCGATCTGCCTGGCCAGGCCCGCGGCATCCCCGGGCTCGAAGTAGGCAAGCGTGTCGGCGGGAAAATGGTCCGCGATGGTGGGCAGCCGGGCACTCGCCACCGGAACGTCGTGCTCGACGTATTCGAGCAGCTTGGTGGGGAATAGAAGCTCACCGTAACCGTCCGCGATGATCGCGACGATCCCGACGGCGGCGATCCGAATCTCCTGCATCGCGTCAGCCCATGGCAAGAAGCCACGAAACACGACGCGGTCACCGACTCCGAGCTGGCGCGCGAGCTCGACGAGACTGTTCTTGTATTCCCCGTCGCCTAGCACCCGAAGCTCGAGGTCGGGCCTGTCATCACGGAGCAGGTCTAGCGCTCGGATCGCGACCTGCACGCCGTAGCGCTCCACCAATGAACAGTGGGTGACGATGAACCTTGGCCCCGGCTTGCTGTCCAGTGTGTGGGCCGGCGCGGCCGCGATGGGGGGAGTGTTCGGGAGCACGGAGATCCGGCCGGCGTCGACCCCACGCGAAACCAGGATCTCCATGCACTGCCGGCTCACGACGATCAAGTGATCCGCCCAACGCGTCGCAACGCGCTCCAGCCACCGCGCAAGGCCCAGGGCGGGATGACTGCGACCGAGCCCGAGTCGCGCCGCCGTCAGCTCGGGAATGAGCTCGAACATCTCCAGGACGACGCGCGCCTTTCTAAAGCGAGCGACCGCGGCGACGAAGACAAGGAAGTCCGGCATGTTGTCGACGAGCACAGCTGAGTAGCGGTTTCTGAGCGAGAGCGCGAACGCCATCGGCAGCGCCCACATGAAGAAAGCGAGGTACTCGAGGACGTAGCGATAGGCCGGCGTGCGCCGGTGCTCCAGGTGCATTCGGTACACGCGCAGCCCGGTCCTCGGGCGCATTTCTTCATCACGTTTTCGCGAGCCCGCCAGGCAGAGCAGGTCGACGGCCACGCCTTCGTCGAGTAGCTGCACCACGTTTCGCCGGAGGGTGGCGTGGTCCGGATAGGGGTGCTCGCTGA
This sequence comes from Chloroflexota bacterium, assembly GCA_005880855.1. Lineage (GTDB taxonomy): Bacteria > Chloroflexota > Dormibacteria > Dormibacterales > Dormibacteraceae > UBA10449. The sequence goes on along the minus strand of VBGM01000039.1, from coordinate 25,023 downwards.
CGATCAGGACGCGACGCGGCGGCGCCATTTGGGGACGACCTCCTCGCCGATGATCTCGCGAAGTTTCAAGACGGCCTGGTCGCGGTGCATCCTCAGCGTTGCCTGGAGCGCGACGCTGCGCGCCGCCAGCTCACTCCTGGCTTCGATCGCGGCGGCGACCGCTTGCGCCATTGCCGCTGGATCGTTGGCGCAGAAGAGTGCCGCAGACCCGAAACGTGCCCTGAGCCCCGCAAGGTCCGACAGCACGAGGGGCCGGCCAAGTCCCACGGCCTCGAACGCCGCGCGATTCATGATCTGCGGGTCCGTGCTGAAGCACGCCACCACGTCAGCTGACTGAAGCTCACCCAAAAAGACGCGATAGGGCAGGTAGCCCGTGAACACAGCATTGGGCGAAGCCTCGGCGCGAACCTTCGAGGGCACGAGCCCACTGTCGCCGGTGTATCGAAACTCCACATCGGGAAGATGTGCGGCCGCGGCGATGGCCTCGGCCACCGGCTCGTTGCCGTCGAAGCTCCCGGCGACAAGCACGCGGCGTGAAGCTCCTGAGGGTGGCTGCACGTCGTCGGCCTCTTCGACATCCGGCAGGTCGTCCGGAAGCAGGAGCGCCCGCGCGCCCCATCCGGTCACCAGCGCCTCCGCGTCTTCGGTGTGCAGCAGCGCCACCTTCGCGCGGCGCAGAAGCCAACGGTGGATCGGGCGCGCCCACGCCCATTTGCCAGAGTGGAACGCCCCAGTGTGGCAATCGACGACCAGCTTCCTGCCATGCAGCGCGCACCAAAGCGACACGGCGAGAGGCGCAAAGACGGGCGGCGTGATGACCACCACGGTGTGCGGGTCATCGCGGGACAGAAGCCTCCACGTTCGCACTGAGTTGCTGAGATAGGAGAGAGGCCGGGTCGCCAGGGCTGTGCCAGCGATGCCCCCACTCACAAAACGTGCTCGTCCCTCGAGCGCGGATGCCAACGCCACCGTTCGCGGCTGGAATCGAGCCCAGGCCACAGCGGTGACCGGGACTTTGCTCATGTGCGTCCCGGGCCGCGCCACGTGGGCAGCCTCCCCGGGCTCCCGGGGGTGGCGGCCATCTGGTACAGGACCTTTTCCGGCTCTTCCGTCTCGGGCTCTTCGTCCGGCAGCGTTTCGCTCGCCAGGATGCTGGCGACGACTTCGACCCCGGCCATCCTCAGCGAATCGGCCGTCCGCCGCGCCTCCGAGAATCGCGTCTTGGCTGCGGTGGCGACGATGATCGCCACGTCGGCCATGCGAGCGAGCGAGACGGCTGTCGGATCGACGTCGGGCGACGGCGCGGACATGATCGTGAGGTCGTACTTGCCTTCGGGATCGGTGATCGCGTCGATGGGAATGCGAGTGTCGCCGTTGGAATGCGTGCTGACGATCGTCATCTTCGATCCGTTGCGGCCCGACTGTTGATGCATGACGTAGTTGTGAGCCTGCGCATCGACGACGAGCACGGTCTGCGCGGCCTTCACTCCGGCCATGCCGAGAGCCGAGGCGACCCGCCGCACGCGGTCGCGCGATGAAGCGGCCACCACGAGGACCTTGGTAAGGGTGGGATGCTGGGCCACCAGGCTGGCCCTTGCCAGCGCGTACGGCTCGAAAGTGCGGCCCGACTCCGTCCGCGGGGCACGCGGTCCGACCTCGACCACCAGGCGCGTGCCGGCTGCTCGGGCGAGCGCCTCGGTGTCGAAGATGCGGTCGTCGAACCGGTCGATGATCAGCACCGCCGCGAGCCCAAGACACAGGCCCGCGAGCAGCCCGGCCAGCAGGTAGCGGACCGGGTCGGGATCGATCGGCTTGTTGGGCACGCTCGCCGTCTGCACCTCTGTCAGGCTGCCGGCGAGCCGGTTCTGCTCGATGACCAGGTCCTGGATTCGCGCGTAGGTCGCCGAATACTGGCTCTGGAGGAGCGTGAGATTCGCCTGGTGGGCCGCGATCGCCGCGCTGTTCGACCCGTTAGAGCTGTTCGGGTTTGATTGCTTCTGCAGCTGCGCGATCTGCGCCTGTTCTGCGGCGATGGCGGTCTGCAGGCGGTTGAGCTCACCTTCGAGGAAGTTCTTCGTCGGTGCCAGCAATTGCTCGATGTCAGCCTGGTTCTGATCGATCATCGCCCTGGCGACCGCATTGGCGAGCGCCGCCGATTCCGGCGCGGACCTGGAGTTCACGTTCACCGCGATCCAGCTCGTGCCCCTGACGGTGTTGGCGCTGACACTCGCCAGCAGGCCTTCGGGCGAGCAGCTGTAACCGACGGTGGCCGGAGTGTCGAAGTACTTGCCGGAGCACGCTCTCTCCAGCACGGGCCGGCTGGTCGCGGTCTCGATGAAGTGGGCGCTGAGCAGCTCGCCCGCCTGCAATGCCAGGTCGAAGCCCTGCGAAGAGTTGAATCGCTCGTCGACGAAAAGCAGCGCAGTGCCCTGATAGGTCGGCGGCCTGACGATCGACGCCACGCCCGCCGCCAATGTCACGAGGGCGATGATTGCGATCAGCACGTAGCGGCGATGCTTGATCGCGCTGGTCACGGTTCTCAGGGCGGCGCGCTCGTCCACTAACTGAGCACCGAGTAACGGCCGAGCAGCGCCGGGACCGTGAGGACCAGGATCCTGAAGTCGAGCCACAGCGTGTGCTCGCGCACATAACGAACGTCCAGCGCCATCATGTCCTGCGCCGACACCGTGTCGCGACCCGACACCTGCCACAGACCCGTCATGCCGGGCTTCACGCGCTGCCGCTCGAAGTACCAGGGTTGGTAATGAGCCAGCTCGTAGGCGATGGCGGGTCGAGGCCCGACCAGGCTCATGTCTCCGCTGAGGACGTTGAACAGCTGCGGGATCTCGTCGAGGCTCGTCCGCCGCAGAAAGCGTCCGACGCGCGTGATGCGAGGGTCGGCCAGCGACTTGTAGCCGTGCCCGTTTGACTGCGCCGCAAACCAGGCCAGCGCGGCGTCTCGATGCCGGCCGTCGTCGCTGTTGTGATACATCGAGCGGAACTTCCACATCCGGAACGGCCTGCCATCCCGGCCGAGGCGTTCCTGCCGGAAGAAAACAGGTCCGCGGCTGTCGATGCGCACCATCAGCGCGACCACCGCGATGAGGGGCATGAGCCCGACCGTGGCCGCGGTGGCGATCACGAGGTCGAGGGGTCGTTTCCAGGTGCCGTCGCCCAACCGGCCGGCCACGGACCGTTCGCCTGTGGGCGCGGCGCCGCCATCGATGACGCCCTGCGCGTCGGGAGGGCAGGCTTCCATCACCTGCGAAGGCACCCCACGAATCGAGCCTATGGGGAGGCGAATCGAGCGTAAATAGGCAAAGGTCCCGCGGCGTGGGACACCGGCAGCAGGGGGGTGGGACCGGGGTCTAGCCAGAGAAAACGCGCCTGATCCGGCGAGCCGTGGATACGAGCGCGGCCCCGATGTCGGTGACCGGGTTCCAGCCTTCGGCTTCCTGGGCGACGCCCGGACCCTGGCTCAGGAACAGGGCGACCGCCGCTCCTGTCGGCGTCAAGGAATCGGTGGCCGTGACGTAGGCCTCGCCATGGACGAGCACAGCGCTGACCCCGGCCGTGTGCGCGTGCTCGAGCAGATACGTGACCGCTTGGCTGTTGAGCGCCTGGTCTTCGTAATGGGCGCCCACGGTCGACGCGCCGGCCTCGCCGACGATGTACGGCTTGCGCAGGGTCGATCGCCAGTCGGGGTAGCGTGGGTTGTCGTCGTAAACATGGACGTCGTAGAAATCGACGACGTCCTCGTACTTGCCGACGTCGGGATCTGGATTCCAGTAGAGCTCGGTCGCGTCCGACACTGTCAGCCGTGCGGACGCTGATCCGAGCCGAGCTGCGTGGTACAGGTCCCGCAGCCATCCATGGACGACTGAGTCGGAGTAGCCGGGGCTCACCGGGTCCGCGTGCGGCGGCTGCGGCATGCGTCCGTCGGTGCCGAGGCTGTTGTACGCCTCATTGAAGAGGTCCCAGCCGGCGACCGTGTCCCGCCCGCCCAACCTGCGGAAGAACTCCTCGGTCGCGCGCAGGTAGCCCTGGCGCATCGCCGTGTGCTTGCCATCGAGCGCGGCGAAATGGAAGTTGCCGGCGCTGCCGACCACCTCCTGGTCGTACACGACCACGATCGCCTTCATGCCATGCGCGTCGAACATGTCCAGCGCCGTCGAGAAATGCGCGAGCGCGGCGGCGTCGAAACCGGTGAATCCGCGGTTCTCGTCCCACAGCATGGTCTGGTCGAGGCCGACGAAGATGCGCTGCAGCTTGCCGAGCTTGTGGCGCTGCATGAAGTCGAGGTCTGCCGCGAGCGCGGGACGAGTCTCCGCCCAGTAAGCCGACCGGAGCCACTCCGTTCCAACCCAGTTGCCGCCGGCGTCGTGCGGCATGCCGTAGTTGAGCCCGGCGGCCGATGGCACCGGCAGCAGCGCCGCCTCCGGGCGCACGACCCTGTGCACCACCGCAAGCGAGACCGCCACCAAAAGAGTGACGGCCAGGGAAGCAAGGATGAGCCGCCTCCGGCGGGGCACGAGAACGACGCTATGCCGCGCACCGGCTCGGGCACATAGGTCATTGGTCCCATTTATTCGCCGGGTCCCGGCCGCCAACATGGGGTGGGCGGGTGTTGCGCCGATGACGGATCAGCTGACTCACGAAACCGAGGTCCGTCCGGTGGCGCCGCCGCAACTGGCGGCACGCGACCCGTTGCTGGTCCCCAACCTGCTGAGCGACCTCGATGGGCTGATGGAGATGCTCGTCGACGAGATCGCGCGCGAGTCCTGGCTCAACTCCTTCTCGCTTGCACGAAGGTCCGATTGCGCGAGCGAGGGTTGCGGGGTACGTTCGCCGAGTCATCCCGGGCACCGTCGGCCGGGCGGCCGCGGCATCGGTTCGGGCGGCGGACGGCATGGCTTGGGTCGCGCGGTCCGTAAGATCTGGCGACAGCCGCCTCGACGCGTGGCACCTGCACCTCACCGGGCTGGTCGATCTCCTGGCGGACGCGGTGGCGGGTGGCGCGTGGGCGGACAACGGCGCGCTCTTGGCGGACGCCGAGAGGCTCGTGTCAGGTCTTGCAGCATTGCCATCGGGGGCCCGGCGCTCCGTGCTCCGCCTGCCCAGCTGCTTTCGGAACTTCGACCAGCATCCCGACGACCTCGAGCGGTTGACCGAGGACTTCAGCCTCGAGTTTCCGGATCGCTCGAGGCGTTTAGCGGTGGTCGGCGTGAGGACCTCGGGCAGCTACACCGCGCCGCTCCACGCCGCGTACCTCCGCGCACGCGGTTTCGAGGCCGTGAGCGTGCTGACGTGGCGACCCGGACAGCGTTGGCGCACCTTGGAGCTGGACGCGCTCCATTCGGTGCTGGCCGCCGGCGGGCTGGTGCTGTTGACCGATGACCCGCCGAAGTCGGGCGGGTCGCTCGCCAGGGCCGCGGCCGAGATCGGGCGGCTGGGCTTCGATGAGCGATCGATCGTGTTACTGCTGCAGCTGTTGGGGGACATGGAGGTGCCGCCGGCGTCGCTGCGGCGTTATCCGTCGGTCGTCCTGCCCTGGAACGAGTGGTCGGTATGGCCGCGGCTGGAGGCAACGGCCGTGCATGACGCCATAGCCGAGATGATGGGCGCGTCCTGCGAGGTGTGCTCGGTGCACCCGCTGGCCAGGCCGGCCGCTGAGCGGCGCGGCCACGAGAGGTCGCTCTACCGCGCCCAACTCCGCCGAGGCGGCGAGCAGCACACTCGCGACATCGCTGTCGAAGGGGTGGGGATCGGTTACTTCGGCGACCATGCGCTCGCCGTCTCCCGGCCCCTGGATGCCTTCCTGCCCGAGGTGTTGGGCGTGCGCGACGGCCTCCTCTATCGCGAGTGGCTGTCCGATGAGGCGCGCCTCGATCCTTCCTCGGGCAAGCGTGAGGTGGCTTCGAGAATCGTCGATTACGTCACGTCGCGCGCGCGTGCGCTGGCGGTCGATGACGACATGAGCCTGCGGCTCATGGATCGCGGGGCGGTGTGGCAGCGGGCGGCCGATATCGTGGCGCGGGCTTTCGGGCCGGCGAGCCAGTTCGTACGGCCGGTGTCGTACCCGCTGCTGCGGCGATTGCTACACGTCGACCGCCCTTCGGTCATCGATGGCGCCTGTCAGCCGTCGAACTGGTTCGAAAGCGGCGCGCCGGCGCGCCTGCTGAAGGTCGACTTCGACAAGCGCGCCTTCTGCAGCCTGGACATCTACTCCTACGATCACGTCTTCGACCTGGCCGGCTGCGTGGCGGATTCGGCTGACTGCCCGTTGCGCGACGCCTACCTCGACCAGACCGGCGCCGCCATCGATCCCGAGCGATGGCTGCTTTACCGCCTTGTGCACGTCGCCGAAAGGCAGCGAGACGATCCAGTCCAGCGCGTTGACGTGGAGCGTACGTCAGCACGTGAGATGCAGAGCTACTACGCGGATACCTTCTTCTC